>JAJZCG010000030.1 GCA_021846225.1 Pseudomonadota bacterium
ACCTGAGCAATCAGCTCCTCAAAACGGTGAGCGGCGCCGCCGCCAGCGGCATTAGCGCTAACGCCATCGGCCTTACGGTGAGCAGCGCCGGCGCGGTCTCCTTCAACAGCACAAGCTTCTCCTCCGCCTACGCCAAAAACCCCACCGCGGTGCAAACGCTCATCGGCCAGATCTATAAAGCGCTCGACACCATCACCACCGGCGCCATCGGCGGCTCGGGCAGCGCCAGCACCAGCACCGTCAGCACCAGCGGCACCAGCACCAAATCCACCGGCAACATCGGCTCCCAGACCAGCGCCCTCCAGGCCACCATCAACAGCATTGACAGCCAGATCACCCAGACCAACAAAGAGAACAACGCCCAGCTTCAGCTTTTGGTGCAGGAATACACATCGGCGATCAATGCCTCCAACTCCGCCTCTATCTCCCAGGCCTATCTCAGCATCTTCACCAGCACCTCCACCACCAGCAGCAGCGGCTAGGGCTAACCAGACATGACCATGGACATAACAATAGGCTACCGGGCTGGAATGTTTGACGGCGAGGCAGATGTCTCCTGGCTGCGCCAAGGCTGGCGCGGCCTGCGCTTTTACGGCAAACGCGCGAAAGCGGCGATCGAGGCTGGCGACATTCAAGCCAAGTCGGAGATGATTCTGCGTGCGGACCAATTGCTGGACGTCATGGCCGGCATCCTCAATACCGAGTCAGACTCAACCCTCGGCCCAGCCTTGATGACAATCTACACCGCGTTGCGCTACACATTGTTCCGCGCCAATGCCGAGAACAGCCCAGCCGCACTGGACGATTTCGAGACCGCCCTGGCCTTCCTGGACCGTGACATGATAAAATCATCTGAAAGCGCGATCGCCGCATGACAAACACAATCCCGCCACTCCCCCAAACGCCGCTTCCGGCAGCAACGCCCGCGCCGCCCGCCGCGCCCCAATCGCCCGCCGCAGCGGCTCCCGGCACCCCCGCGCAGACTGATTCCGTGACCCTGAGCGCCGCTGCCCAGACCAGCACCCAGCTCCTGGGCGCCGCCCGCGCGGCTGATGGCATAAACCACGCCGCGGTGGCGCAAATTCGCAGCGCCTTGCAGTCCGGCTCCTATAGCGTCACGCCTGAAAATCTCGCCCAGGCCATCGCCACGGTGATGAAAGGATCAAAATAATGGGCATCGCCGGGCAGTTTCGCTCCCTCCCGACAAGCCCCGCACCGTATTCCGTCACGCAGATCCTGCAACAAGGGGTGGAGCTTGTGGAGGATCTCAGCCGCAAGCTGCAAGCCCTTGATAGCTTAATGCTCACCGGCAAGCCGAATGAGATTTCCGCCGCCGCCGTGGTGGTGGAAATGGCGCTCAAATCCGCCGCGCCGGCATTTGCCGAAATCACTGACACCATGGGCCAGCTTGGCGCCTGCAACCTGGCCGCCGCCGCCGCGCAACTGCGTCAGATCGAGCAAGAAGACGCCGCCGGCTTGGCCGAGGCGTTGCGCTTCGCCCTGGCCCGTTTCGCCAAGCGTTCCGCCGGGGCCAACCGCCGCGCGCAACAGCTCAACCGTGGCCTCAACGCGGCGCTGAAAACCCTCCAGGCCCTGGGTGTGCAGGAGAGTGGGCGGCTTATCGCGGAAGCGTGAGGCTGCACCAAAACTGGGCAATCACAATAGCAATCGGCCATTATAGAGGCAATCATGGTTTGGGCGCGCTCCCCCAAAGCCCCGCTTTCACGTTTAGGAGGTTGACGAGTTAGCGATTTGGATCGAAAGCTTACTGTGCGATTACATCCATCACATAAAACAGGGAGCAAAAACAGTATGAGCGCACCAGCACGGGACGGGCATCGTCTCGCCAAGGATAGCCTGGGCCTATCCCAGATTATCGCCTCCACATTGGCGAACATCGCCCCGGCCATGAGCTTTTTCTTCGGCTTTGGCCTTATCGTCTCCGGTGCCGGTGTCGGCGCCCCGCTCACCATCCTCACCGCGATGGTGGTTATCCTCTTCCTCACCAACACGCTGGCCGAGTTCTCCAAATACCGCCCCAGCACCGGCTCCTTCGTTACCTTCATCGGCATGTCCTTCGGCCCGTTCGCCGGTGCCGCCGCCTCCATCTTCGTGGTGGTCGGCTATTGCATCGCGGCCTCCTCGGTCGTCGTCATCGCCGGCGGCTGGGCGGCCAGCACGCTGCATCTCTTCCTGGGCGTCAACATCCCCTGGCAGGTGCTCAGCATCATCGTCACCGGCATCGTCGGCCTGCTCGTCTCGCGCGGCATCAGCCTGTCCACCACCTGGGCGGCGATTTTCTTCTATTTCGAGCTGATCCTGCTGCTCATCGGCGCGATCATCATGCTCTGGGTCAACCGCGCAACTCTTTCCTGGCAGCCTCTGATGTTCTCCAGCATCACCGGCGGCTGGAAGGGCATCGGCCTTGGCTTCCCCCTCGCCATCTACCTCTTCATCGGCTGGGAAAACTCGGCGATGCTGGCTGAGGAGACCACCAACCCCCGCCGCAACGTGCCGCGCGCGCTCATCACCGGCACGCTGGCCATCGGCATCCTCTACATGTTCCTCGCCTTCGCGACCGAGAACGCCTTCAAGAACAATCTCACCGCGATCAGCGCCTCCACCATCCCCTTCGTCGATGCCTTCAAGGCTTCCGCCGCCGGGCTGCTCATCGTCGCCTACATCGCCGGCGTGACCAGCATTTTCTCCTCCCTCATCGGTCTGACCAATGCGCAGGCGCGCATCCTGTTCAGCTCCTCGCGTGAGGGCCTGCTGCCGGTCTTCTTCGGCAAAATCCACCCGCAGCACAAAACCCCGCACACCGCGATGTGGACCTACATCCTCGTCGCCCTGGCGATCGTGCTGGTGTTCGGCTACGCCTACAACATTGACCCCGTGACCCTCTTCGGTGACACCGGCACCCTGGGCACCATCCCCGTGATCGTGACCTACCTGCTCACCAACCTGGCCCTCCCGGTTTACATGCTGCGTTACCACCGCGAGGATTTCTCGGTGATCAAGCACCTCATCCTCCCCTTGCTGGGCACCGGCGCCATGCTGTTCCCGCTCTGGGGTCTGGTGCAGCCCGGTCAGCCCTATCCGTTCAATCTCTATCCCGCGCTGTCGCTTGCCCTGCTGATCTTCTCGGTCATCTACGGCGCCATCCTGGCCAAACGTAACCCGGATCTGGTGCAGCGCATCGGCTCCTACGTCGCGGACGAGGAATACTAACCTCGTTATCGCAATAACCAGGGGCGGCGCCGCAAGGTGCCGCCCTTTTTTTGTGCGGTTGCCCTGCCACGCCGCCATAAGCTAGGCTAGCGCCATCCGCCGGAGTTCAGCATGCCTCAGACGATTTCCGCCGCCCCGCTCGACCTTTCCGTGTTTGACAATCTGGACCCGCCGGCCCCCGCCCCGGCGCAGGCGCTCACCCCCGCGCCAGCCGCCGCCAACCCCGTCCTGGCGCCCGAACCCGCGCCCGAGCGGCTGGTGGAAGTCGCCAACCTCCCCCCTGAAGACCTCGCCGCCGCCACCGCCTCGGCGGCCAAGATAGACTTTGCCCAGACCACCACCCTGCTCGCCCATGGTGACGGCGTATTGGCCAACATCGCAGCCGCCTCCCGCCAGCTCCTCACCGGGGTGCGCCTGGGCGACGCGGGCGAGGCCGGGCGCATCGCCGCCTCGGTGATCGACGGCATCAAAATCCTGCGCATCCAGGATCTTCAGGCCGAATCCCAGACCGGGGCGCGCAAGGGGCTGGTCGGCAAGCTGCTCGGCGCCATCGCGGATGCCAACACCGCCTTCAAGGGCTTTGCCGAAAACCGTAAAAAATTCCTCACCCTCATGGACGACCAGCAGGCCAAGGCGCGCAAAACCAAGGCTGATCTTGCCGTCACCATCGAGCTGCTGGACCAGCAGGCCCTGGCCATCCGCCAATCCCTGCACGGGCTGAAGGTGGAAATCGCCGCCGGGCAGATCGCGCTGGACCGCGCCCAGGCCGAGCTGGAAGCCAAGCGCCAGCATGCCGTGCAAACCAACGACCCCGCAGACGCCGCCGAGGTCCAGGCGTTCCGCGGCGCCATCGCCAATTTCCGCGGCAAGGTGGCGGATATGCGCGAGGCCCTGGTCGGCTCGGCCATGCTCATCCCCATCATCGGCCAGAACCGCTCGGCGGCTGAAACCCGCATGATGAAAATCTCCAACGGCCTGCTGGTGGTCATCCCCCGCCTCATGGCCGTGGCCTCCCAGGCCGTGGTGCAGGTGGAAATCCGTAACGCCGCCGAGGCTTCGGCCAAGCTGGAGGAGGCCAACCGCCAGATCACCCTGCTCGCCGCCAAGGGCGCGCATGAGGCCGCCACCGCCGCCGCCCGCTCGCTCGGCGGCGATCCGCGCAATATCGAGGTTCTGGCCCAGGTGGCAGATGAAGCCATCGCCAGCATGAACGAGGTGATCGGCATCGAACGCGAAGTTGCCGCCGCCGATGCCGGGCGCGAGCAGAAATTGGCTGAAATCCGCGACAAGCTGGTGCGCGGCATGCAGGGCGCCAACGCGCGGGCCATCGCCCCATGAGCGAGCTGGATTTTGACATGCAGGCCGCCTGGCTGCGCCGCTTCTCGGCGGATGCCCAGAGCAACCTCGGCGCCTTCGCCCTGCGGCTGAAGGAGGCGATGCCCGCACTGGTCACCATTCAGGAGAAAAAGGGCTTCTTCGCCAAAACCGGCACCATCACCGGCGTCAGCATCGAGCTTGGCGAGAACCGCTACCAGCTGGAGCTTGCCGGCGGCCGGTTGCAGGCGAGCATCGCCATGGTGGTGCGCGGCATCACGCTCAACACCAAAACGATGGACCCGGCCGAGTGGTTCGCCCGCCTCGCGCAGGAGACCGCAAACGCCTCCGCCCATGCGCAAAGCCTAAGTGCCTCACTGCAACAATTCATGGCAAGCTGATGAGCCTTTTTGACCGCTTCAAACCCAAAGCCCCCGCGCCGGAGGAGCTGCGCCGCCAGGCGGATATTCTGATGAGCCTGCGCGGCAACCGCATCCCCACCGCCACGCTGGAGCGGCTGCAAGGTGCTGCCTCTGGCGCCAAACCATGGATGGCGACACTCACCCCGGCGGAACTGCTCATCACCCGCTCGCACGGGCTCAAACCCATCGCCGCCATCTCCGCCACCTGCTGGCTGCACTACGGTTTCTCATGGACCCTGGGCCACGCCGAGGGTTGGGAAGCCGCTTTGGCGCGCCTGGGGGCGGAGGCCAAGGCCTGCGGCGCCAACGCGGTGCTGGATGTGAAAATGCGCACCATCCCGCTGGAAGCGGGCGAGAGCATGGATTTCACCCTGCTCGGCACGGCGGTGAAAATCGATAGCCTGCCCCCCTCGCCAGACCCGGTCATCGCCACCGTTCCCGCGCTGGAATTCGTAAAACTGCTGGAGGCCGATGTGGTCCCCACCGGCATTGCCATCGGCGCGCATTACCAATGGCTGAGCGACTGGAACAACAGCGCCAACCAGGCGTGGATGGGCAATATCGAGGCGCCGCAGCTCTCGGCATTGTGGAACGACGTGCGCAACCGCGCGCATGCGAACCTGCGTGAAGCCGCCCGCCCGCGCGGCAACGGCGTGCTCGCGCATGTCAATTTCTCCCAGATGTTTGACCGCGAACGCGAGGTGAACGAGCGCAAGTTCAAGGAATATCTCGCCCGCTACATCGTCATCGCCACAACGGTTGACGCACGGCGCGGCACGCCTCTGCCGCATGACATCTCGATGGTGGTGGACATGTGCGCCGGCAAAACCCCGCTACAGGGCCGCAAGCCGCACCACCAATCCTACGCCAGCAACGAACAAGACGGAGCCATCTAGCCATGACATTGGATCTTCCCGCCCACGCGCAGGAGCGTTTGAAGGGCTTGCGCGGCAGCGCGCATTCCACCGGGGTTTTCACCTCCGATTTCTCGGTCAACGAGTTTCTGCTGGTGCGCAAGGCGGGCTTCGAGCCCATCGGCCTGTGCGTCGGCTCCTGCGTGTATCATGTCGGCATCCAATACGGCTCCTGGTCCAAGAGCCAGGAGATGGATGTGCTCTCCAAGGCGATGTACCACGCGCGCGAGCTGGCGATGTCGCGCATGCGCGCCGAAGCCACCGCCATGGGCGCCGATGGCATTGTTGGCGTCAAACTCACCATCAAGCGCCTGGAGTGGGACGAGCAGCTACTTGAATTCATCGCGATTGGCACCGGCGTCGTGCATGGCGAGGGGCATAAGGGGTTCCGCGCGCATGATGGCGGGCCCTTCACCTCGGATTTATCGGGGCAGGATTTCTGGTCCCTGCTGCACGCCGGCTACCGCCCGGTGGAGATGGTGATGGGCAGCTGCGTCTATCATGTCGCGCATCGCGGCGTGCTCTCGGGCCTTGGCACGGTGGGGCGCAATGTGGAGCTGGAGAATTTCACCGCCGCGATGTACGAAGCGCGCGAAATCGCGGTCGAGCGCATGCAGTTCGAGGCCGCCGCCGCCAAGGCGGAAGGTGTCGTGGGCGTGGACATTCATGAAGGCAGCTTCGGCTGGAAAACCCATGTCATCGAATTTTTCGCCATCGGCACGGCGGTTCTGCCGCTGGATCAGGAAATCGCCCCGGATAAAATCCCCGACCCGATCATGGTGCTCTCGGTCAACGACTAGAATCAGGACAAGATATTTTGGCGCATAAACACTACGACGCCGTGATCATCGGCGCCGGGGCGGCGGGGCTGTTCTGCGCGGCGATGGCCGGGCGGCGCGGCAAAAAAATCCTGGTGCTCGACCATGCGGTGGAACCGGGCGCCAAAATCCTCATCTCTGGCGGCGGGCGCTGCAATTTCACCAACGCTAAGGTTGGGGCTGAGAACTTCATCTCGAAGAACCCGAATTTCTGCAAATCCGCCCTGGCCAGTTTCAAACCGGGCGATTTCATCGCGCTCATCGAGGCGCATGGCATAAAATACCACGAGAAAAAACTCGGGCAGTTGTTTTGCGATAATTCCGCGAAGGAAATTCTCGCCATGCTGCTGGGCCTGTGCGCCGCCGCCGGGGTGGAACTGCGCACCGGGCATAGTGTTACCGAGATTACAAAAGCGGCGCATTTCCGTGTGGAAACCACGGGCGGCACCGTGGAATCCACCGCTTTGGTGCTGGCCACCGGCGGCCTCTCGATCCCCAAGATGGGCGCCACCGGATTTTCCTATGACATGGCGCGCAAATTTGGCCTTGGCATCGTGGAGACCCGCCCCGGCCTGGTGCCTCTGGTGTTCACCGGCGAGCGCTGGGCCTGGATGCAGGGGCTGAGCGGCGTCTCGTTTGATTCCATCGCCGGCCACGGCAAGCGCAAATTCCGCGAGAACACTCTCTTCACGCATCGCGGCCTCTCCGGCCCGGCGATTTTGCAAATCTCCTCCTACCTGCCGCCGGGCGGCGCGCTGGTGCTGGACATGCTCCCCGGCCAGGACGCCTATGAGGTGCTGCTGGAACGCAAGGCCAGCCGCAAAAAGGCCGAGCTGAAAACCGTGCTGGGTGAATTCCTGCCCGCGCGCCTCGCCCATGCGCTGCTGCAACCGCCGCTTGGCAACCACACCATCGGCGACATGCCCAACAAAGCCCTGAGAAACACAGCGGAGATGATCAACCGCTTCACCCTCACCCCGGCGGGAACCGAGGGCTACGCCAAGGCCGAGGTCACCGTGGGCGGGGTGGATACCGATGCGCTGTTCTCCAAAACCATGGGCGCGCGCGAGGTGGCGGGGCTGTTTGTCATCGGCGAGGCGGTGGACGTAACCGGCTGGCTTGGCGGCTATAATTTCCAATGGGCCTGGTCCAGCGGCTTCTCGGCGGCGCAGGCGCTGTAGCGCGCGCCGGGTGCTCCACGTGGAGCATCCATGAGGCGTTCGTCATAACTGACTGTTAGTTTGGTTTAATTTTTTGCTTGCACCCCAATTTGTGCGGGTTCGGTACGAAAAATCAACGAGTTTTGTATTGTGCATAACCCTGGGCGCGCAGCGCGCAGGCCGGGCAGGTGCCGCAGCCGTAGCCCCAGTCGTGCAGCTGGCCGCGCTCGCCGTTGTAGCAGGTGTGGGTGCCGGTGCGGATCAGCTCGATCAGCGCCGCGCCGCCCAGGGTTTCGGCGAGTTTCCAGGTCTGCGCCTTGTCGATCCACATCAGCGGCGTGTGCAGCACGAAATTCGTGCCCATGCCGGTGTTGAGCGCCAGCTGCATGGCTTTCACCGAATCGTCGCGGCAATCCGGGTAGCCGGAAAAATCGGTCTCGCACATGCCGCCGATGATGTGGCGCGCGCCCCGGCGGTAGGCCAGCATAGCGGCGAAGGTGAGGAAGACGAGGTTGCGGCCGGGGACGAAGGTGGTCGGCAGGCCGGAGGCGGCGAGGGTGATCTCGCTCTCGCGCGTGAGGGCGGATTCAGAGACCTGGCCGAGCACGGCGAGGTCGATCACATGATCCTCGCCCAGCTTATCCGCCCACGCGGGGAAACCGGCGCGGAGGGCCTCGCGCACCGGCGCGCGCACGGACATCTCGATGTTGTGGCGCTGGCCATAGGTGAAACCTAGGGTCTCGACCGTGGTGAAATTTTCCAGCGCCCAGGCGAGGCAGGTGGTGGAATCCTGCCCGCCGGAGAAGAGAACGAGGGCTTTTTGGTTTTGGTCCATGCGCCTTGAGTTGCCGGATTGGCGGGCGGCGTCAAGCCTTATGCCCGCGCCGTTTACCGCGAGATCACCTCCGGCACGATGGTTTTGACGATGGTGGCGTCCAGCGCCTCGAAACCCTCGTAGTCGATGGTGGCGTAGAGGTCCTTGCGGGTCAGCATCTGGTCCACGCAGTTCTGCGCGCCGCCGTCCTTCATGATGTTCCGGTAGAGTTTCTCCTGCGCCAGCGCCGCGACGCGCAGGCTGGTGACCGGCCAGATCAGCATTTTATAGCCGAAGGATTCGAACTGGTCCTTGGTGTAGAACGGCGTGCGGCCGAACTCGGTCATGTTGGCGAGCAGGGGCACGCCGGGCATGCGGCGGGCGAATTCGCGGAACATTTCCTCGGTGTTGAGCGCCTCGGGGAAGATCGCATCCGCGCCTGCTTCCATGTAGAGCTTGGCGCGGGCCACGGCGCCGTCCATGCCTTCGGAGGCGGCGGCATCGGTGCGGGCGATGATGTAGAGGTGGCGGCGGGCATGCGCGGCGGCGGCGATTTTGGCTGCCATGTCCTGCGGGGTTGCGAGTTTTTTGTCGTTCAGATGGCCGCATTTTTTGGGCAGGATCTGGTCTTCGAGATGCACGGCGGCGGCGCCTGCATCCTCGAAGGCGCGGACCATGTGCATCACGTTCAGGGCTTCGCCGTAGCCGGTGTCGCCATCGACCAGAACGGGCAGGCCCGATGCGCGGGTGACCTGTTTGATGAAGAAGCAGACTTCATCGACGGTGATGATGCCAAGGTCGGGCAGGCCCATGGAGGCGGTCATCGCGGCGCCTGAGAGGTAGCAGGCGTTGAACCCGGCGGCCTTGGCCTGCTGCGAGGCGAGGCCGTTATGCGTGCCGGGCAGGGGCAGAATGCCGGGGCGGGCGAGCAACGCGCGGAAGCGCTCGCCGGCGGGCTGGGTGGGGAGGTCTGATGCGCGCAGATAAGGCATGATGATAATCCCTTGAGAAGAGAAACCCCCGCCGGGGCAACCGGGCGGGGGTGGAGCGGTTAGCGTTTCGCCAGGGGCACGAATTCCAGGTTCTCCGGGCCGGTATAGTTGGCGGAGGGCCGGATGATCTTGCCGTCGGCCCGCTGCTCGATGACATGCGCGCTCCAGCCGGAGGTGCGCGCGATCACGAACAGGGGTGTGAACATGAGGGTGGGAACGCCCATCATGTGGTAGGAAACGGCGGAGAACCAGTCGAGGTTCGGGAACATTTTCTTGATTTCCATCATCACCGTTTCGAGGCGCTCGGCGATGTCGAACATCTTGGTGGAACCGGCTTCATCGGAGAGTCTTTTGGCGACGCGCTTGATGACGACGTTGCGCGGGTCGGCGATGGTGTAGACCGGATGGCCGAAACCGATGACGACCTCCTTGTTGGCGACGCGGGCGCGGATGTTGGCTTCGGCCTCGTCCGGGTTGGCGTAGCGCTTCTGGATTTCGAAGGCGACCTCGTTGGCGCCGCCGTGTTTGGGCCCGCGCAGGGCGCCGATGGCGCCTGCGATGGCGGAGTGCATGTCCGAACCGGTACCGGCGATGACGCGGGCGGCGAAGGTGGAGGCGTTGAACTCATGCTCGGCGTAGAGCACCAGCGAGGTGTGCATGGCGCGCACCCAGCTCTCGGAGGGCGCCGTGCCGTGCAGCAGGTGCAGGAAATGGCCGCCGATGGAATCATCGCCCGTCTCCACCTCGATGCGTTTGCCGTTGGTGGCGAAATGATACCAGTAGAGCAGCGCGGAGCCAAGCGAGGCCATCAGACGATCAGCGATGTCCCTGGCGCCCGGCTCGTTATGGTCATGCGCCTCGGGCAGGATGCAGCCCAGCGCGGAGACGTAGGTGCGCATGACATCCATGGGGTGGGCGCTTGCGGGAATGGCTTCCAGCACGCACTTCACCGCGGCCGGCAGGCCGCGCAGCGCGCGCAGCTTCTGCTTGTAGGCTTTCAGCGCCGCGGCGTTGGGCAGGGAGCCGTGGACGAGGAGATGCGCGATCTCCTCGAACTCACAGGCATCCGCGACGTCGAGAATGTCGTAGCCCCGGTAATGCAGATCGTTGCCGGAGCGGCCGACGGTGCAAAGGGCGGTGTTGCCAGCGGCAACACCTGAGAGGGCGACGGATTTCTTCGGCTTGGGCAGGACGCTTTCGTTCATCAATGCGTCCTTTCTCAGAAGATGCCGGGCTTGGAGTCGAGCAGTTCGCCAGCCGGGAGCGCCACGTTCAGGCTGGAGAGTTCGCCCGCGGCGAGTTTGGGCAGGTTCTGCACGGCCTCGAGGAAGCGGTTGCTCTCGCGGGTGGTGATGATGCCGTTGGTGAGCTGCTGGAACTTGTGGATATAGTCAGCGCGCTCAAATGGTTTGGCGCCGAGCGGGTGGGCGTTGGCGACGGCCATTTCATCGACCAGCTTCGAGCCGTCCTTGAAGAGGATTTCGACGCGCGCGCCGAAGGCTTTTTCGGCAATGTCGAGCGTGTGGTAGCGGCGGGTCCATTCCGGGTCTTCAACGGTTTCGATCTTGTGCCACAGGCGCACGGTATCAGCGCGGCCGGCGCGCTTGGGCGCGTAGGAGGTTTCGTGGTTCCAGAAACCATCCTGCAGGGCCACCGCGAAGATGTACATGATCGAGTGGTCGAGCGTCTCGCGGCTCGCCTTCGGGTCCATTTTCTGCGGATCGTTCGCGCCGGTGCCGATGACATAATGCGTGTGGTGCGAGGTGTGGATGATGATCTTCTCGATGGCGTCAACGTTTTCAATAGAGTCGCGCATGCGGAAGGCGAGGTCGATCAGCGCCTGGGACTGGTATTCGGCCGAGTGTTCCTTGGTGTAGGTGTCCATGATGGCGCGCTTGGCTTCGCCGGGGGTGGGCAGGGGGACGTGATATACCGCGTCCTTGCCGCCGAGCAGCCAGGCGATGACGGAGTCTTCACCTTCATAAATCGGGCTGGGCGCACCCTCGCCGCGCATTACGCGGTCCACCGCCTCGACGGCCAGCTTGCCGGCATGGGCGGGGGCGAAAGCCTTCCAGGAGGAGATTTCACCCTTGCGGCTCTGGCGCGTGGTGAAGGAGACATGCACGGCCTGCTGCACGGCCTGGTAGATGACATCCTGCTTGAGGCCGAGCAGGGTGCCGATGCCAGCGGCCTGGGCGGGGCAGAGATGGGCGATATGGTCGATTTTATGTTCGTGCAGGCAGATCGCCTTCACCAGATCCACCTGGATCTCGTATCCCGTGGCGATGCCGCGGATGAGGTCGCGGCCGGAGCGCTCCAGGGTCTGGGCAACGGCCAGGATGGGGGGGATGTTGTCGCCGGGGTGGGAGTAGTCGGCGGCGAGGAAGGTGTCATGATAGTCAAGCTCGCGCACCGCGGTGCCGTTGGCCCAGGCGGCCCATTCGGGCGAGACGGTGACGCGGGCGGGGGCGCCGAAGATTTGCGCGCCGCCTCTGCGGGCGTGGCCGAGGGCGCCGCCGCGCGCGGAGACCACCGGGCGGCGGTTGACGGAGGCGATGGCGACGGAGGCGTTGTCGATGATGCGGTTGATGATCATGTCGGTCACGTCCTTGGTGACGGCGACTTTGTCGGCGGCGACGCCGGCGATCTTCCAGGCCAGCTGGTCTTCACGCTTCAGCGCGACTTTCGAGGGATAGACGCGAACTTCATTGAGTTTCATGTTCCGGTGGCTCCTTGGTCTTTTGTGTCTGGTGGCTTTGGCGGCGTGGGTGTTTGGCGCGCAGGCGTTTGTCGCGCGGGGCGCGAGGTCCGGGGTGTTCATCGCGCCAAATGTTGGGAGCGTCCAGGGTTTGGGTTGCGGATAATGGCGAACGCCTTGCGCCGGTTTGCAAATTTTGCGAAGATTTTGGCATGGCCGAGAAGAAAATATTTGCAGGCGACAGGCTGCGCCGGGCGCGCGAGCAGGCGGGGCTGAAGCAGGCGGCGCTGGCGGTGAAGCTGGGGATTTCGGCCAGTTACCTGAACCAGATCGAGAGTGACCAGCGGCCGCTGACGCCGGGGCTGCTGGCGCGGCTGGCTTTGGTGCTGAACGTGCCTGAAAGTTATTTCGCGGACCATGAGGATGCCAGGCGTGAGAGCCAGCTGCGCGAGGATCTGGGAGACCCGCTGTTCCGCGCCATGCCGGGGGCGCAGGCGGAGGTGCGGGCGCTGGTGCGCGCGGCCCCGGCATTTGCGGAGGCGTTCATGACGCTCTACCGCGCCTATAGCGGGCAGGCGGAGCAACGGGCGGCGCGGGCGGGTGGGGCGTTGCCCAGGTTTCCCTATGATGAGGTGCGCGATTGGGTGCAGTCGCGCCAGAACCATTTTGCCGCGCTGGACCATGCGGCGGAGGGGATGTTCGAGGAATGGGGGTTCTCCCACGCCAGCCTGCGCGAGGATATGCGGCGCTATTTGCGCGATGTGCATGGGATTACCACGGCGCATACGCCGGGGATGCTGGCGGAGGGGGTATTCTGGCGGCTGAGCCGGGGCTCCAGGCGGTTGCATCTGGCGGAGGATGTCTCGCCGGAGAGCGAGATGTTCTGGCTGGCGCATGTGATCGGCCAGTTGCAGCAGCGCCCCTTGATAGAGCGCGAATTGCGGCGCGCGAAGTTCACCACCGAGGAGGCGCTGGGGCTGGCGCGGATTGCGCTGGCGAATTACTTCGCGGGGGCGCTGATGATGCCCTATGGCATGTTTCATGCCGCGGCGGTGGCGGCGCGCTACGATGTGCAGCGCTTGCAGCGGCAGTTTGGCGCGAGTTTTGAGCAGATTTGCCACCGGCTGAGCACGATGCAGCGGCCGGAGCTGCCGGGGATACCGTTTTATTTCGCCAAGACCGATATTGCTGGGAATATATTGAAGCGCAGCAGCGCCACGCGGTTTCAGTTCGCGCAGTTTGGCGGGCCTTGTCCGCTTTGGAATGTGTACAGGGCGTTCGCGCGGCCAGGGGAGATATTGGTGCAGCTGGCGAGTACGCCGGATAACATGAGCTATCTGAACATCGCGCGCACGGTGGGGCGGGGTGGGGGATCCTACCTCAGCCGGCCGCGCGCGGTGGCGGTGGTGCTGGGGTGCGAGATACGGTACGCGCCGCAGATGGTTTATGCGGCGGGGCTGGATCTGGGCAACCCGGATGCGGCGGACCCGATTGGACCTGGCTGCCGGGCGTGCGAGCGGACCAGCTGCCGCCACCGCTCGGTGCCGCCGATGGGCCATGCGCTGGATATGGGCACGGCCGAGCGCGGGGTGGTGCCCTACCGGTTGAAGCCGGGCTGAAGCCGGCTCGTGACCGTGCCCGCTATCCCGATAGGGTCGCCGGGCCGCCGCCTGATGTGCTTGTGCCGGGGACTGAGCAGGTAAAGGCGACGACGGCGTTCCAGTAACCGAGGTCGTCCGAACCGTAAGTGCCGAGGTCGTTCCAGTATAATGCGTAGGTCTCGGGCGGGTCGCTATTGCAGAGGATGGCGCCGAGTTGCGGGTTGGCCACGGCGTCAACCGGGGTGCCGTTATTCTGCCCGCCGATTGAGTTGAATAATGTGGGCTGGCTCGTGCCGTTCTGGATGCTTATCTGTGTGGCGGTGTTGCCGTTTTTTTGCGGGTTATAGCATTGGTGGGATGTGTCCTGCGGCGGATTGAAGTCGTTATGGCTGCTATAGGCCGGTGGTTCAACGACGGCGGTATCATTTGCGTAGGTGCCGGAGGTGATGGTGTAGCTGCTGGAGTAATTGGGTGTGTAACCGTAGCTTTGGAGTATCCCGCTGGAATTATAGACGGCAGCGAGGTCAGTATCGGTCACGCTGGTACCGTTGACAGTGATGTTGGCGTCGGAGCCGCCCAGCTGGCTGGTGATGACGCCGGGTATGAGGTCGGTGAAGGTTTGGCCGTCCCATACCGGGTCCATGGCCAGGATTTTTCCGGAGGAATCTTCGATCAGTATATAATAATCGGGCAGCAGCGCCTGGTTTTTGCTGTTCACCGGTGGTGCGGTGCCAAGCGGCTGGATGAGCAGCGCGCAATTGCTGTATTGCGGCTGGCCGGATGCCAGATAGGCTGATTGGTTGGTTGAGCTCTCGTTCGCGCAATTGCCGCTATTACTGTTGTTCCAGTTCCACCATGGATTTGTGGAGCTTGAGGTTAGGGCGGCGGGGTCCTGCGTGGGGGTGGCGGGGGTGCAGCCGGCGATGCCGGGGGGGTAGATGTCGTTGGCGTCGTTGGTCATCCAGATGCTGCTGGCGCTGTAGGTGCCGGTTGTGTCCTGCGCGGTGTTGACGGCGCTATCCGAATAGCTCTGTCCGGGGAAGGCGGTGGAATAGATGTTCAGCCCGGTCCAGCCGGTGGCGGCGGCATAGGGGTTGCTGATCGGCGCGCTGATGCTGGTGTTCGAGCGGTCATAATTAGGGCAGACGGCGTGGACAACGTAGCTGTTGCCATTGATGTCGGTATAGCTGTTTGCCATCGGCGAGATGAAGGGAATTAATGCGTGGTTGGTCTCATAGGTAGGGGGGTAGCCGGCCACTTCATAGGCGGATGAATAGACATTCAAACTATCGGCCACCGGGATGCCGACATTGTTCTGGCCCGTTGTGGTATTCACGCTGATCGAGTCCAGCGAGCCGTAAAGTGTATGGTCCGGGCAGGCGCCGGTAAGGGTGGCCGTGTTGCGAACTGTAGTGGAGGTGACGACTGTGGTCACGTAAATAGTGGTATTGTTATATGGGTAATTTTGCGTTGTCGTTCCATCGGTGCCGCTTGCGCTGGTGTTGGTACCCAGGAAATTGGCTTGCGTTTGCGGGCAGTTGCCGGATTCGTCGAGCTGATCTTGCATGCATGCATAGTAATTATAGGTGTAGGTGGTGGTTTCTGATGTCGTGATCGCCGTGCTGTTTTGATGATAGGTTGGCGTGGCCGAGCCGTTTGTATAAACTTCCAGATTGGTTGAGGTTTGGTAGTAGTTGCCGGAATGATAGCCATTGGCGCCGGAATAGTTAACAAAATTGAAGCCGATGGGCTGGTTCTGCTGCAAGGCGATGGAGCCGCCCGCCCCTGCCGTGCCGGAGCTGGTGGACAGCGCGATGAACAGATAATTGCAGGCGGCTGCCGTGCTGCTGGACTTGGCAAGCTGCGCCAGCGGCCCGATGGCGGCGTAGTTGTTGCAGGCGGAGTTGGGTGTGGGCAGGCTGGTATAGTCCGGCGTGGCGTTTGCGCCGGGGCCTGACATTGGCACCGCGTAAGCGTAAATCCCGCTGACGTCCCCCGCCGAGCCGAAACCGGGGCTGGGGGGGATGTTTTTGCCGGAGATTATCTGGGCGGGAAAGGCCGTGGTGGCCATGCTGCGTGCGCTCAGCAGTTCGGAGGGAATGAGAAAGCTGAGAAGAGAGTTTTTAAGTACCCCGGTGGCTTTGACGACGACGCAATACTCCGCCGAGCTGGGGCAGCCGTAGGTGGATGTTGTTGTGACGTAGGTGCCGGAGCCCGCCTTGCCGCCGCACTGCGTGGTTGAGCCGGTGCAGGTTAAATCTGGTGTTGGGGTGGATATGGTAATAAATTTTGGCAGCTGGCTTGCGGTGCCGGTATAGGCGGCGGTTGTTACGCTGGCGGCGTATTGATAGGATTCGGAGGATTGCCACGCGCCGGCGCCCGCGATTGCGGCGGCGTCTGTCGAGGCTTGGAGCAGGGCCCGCGCGGATGCCGCGCGGGACAAATCCACTGCGGCGCCGGCGGTTATCATCAAAGGAACGGCCATGATCGCGAGCGCCACCGCGGTGGCGCCCCGGCGGTCATGGAACAATCTTTTTATGAATGTCATCATGGTGCCACTCCTGCTAATTTATGGACTTGTTGGAGGTGTTGCAAAGCTGGGTGGTCACATAACTCGTCGTGCATCCGGAGTCAGAGCTGGCACATTGCAGCTCGGCTTGAGGGCCTGCGTAGCGCCAGCGCATAAAGGCCATTTGCGTAAGGCTGGGCCGGCTAGTGAGGATAATGCCCAGGATGCCGGGGTAGGTTAGGGTGGCCTTGACGATGAGGGCGTTGTCGCAGGGGACGCCCAGCATGCCAGTTGTGCCGCTTGTACCTGTTGTGCTGGGTGGCGAGGTTGTCGCCAGTTGTTCAGCGTTGGCGAGGCCGATCAGATTGCTGGTGGAGGGGGTGCAGCTATTCCCGGAAACGGTGAAATCGCTCTCCCAGGCATCATATGTGTTGCTGGTGCTAAAAGCCTTGGCGGTGGCCGTGGCGGGGTTGGGCAGGCCTGTGGGGCCGGATTCCAGGGTAACGCTGGCAATGGAGAGATTCATTCCGTCCGCCGGAAAGGGCGCCAAACCGAGAATCGCACCCTGGCAAACGTTCTGAAGGGAGGCTTGTGTTGTGCCAGCAGAGGGGATGGTGGAAACGCCAGAGACTGTGGACTGGCTTTGGACGGCGATCATTTGCGCAACATTTATTGTCATCGCGTTCAGCTTCGCTTCTGCCCGGTACAGGGTAATAACTTCAATGGTGCCGATGAACATGAGCAGCAGTAAGGGGACCACGAGGGCGAATTCAACGGCGGCGACGCTGCGCCGGTCCTTGAGGCATTTAAGATTCATCTGAAAAAAATTCATGGTTCCATCACGGTCGAGACTGCGGAGTAGAGGGACGGGGTGCCATTTTCGGTCGCGACGCCCCCCGGAACGGCGAGAATTTTAAAAGGAAGCGGGTAGGCAACCTGAACGAGAAGAAAAGACGGGTTGCCGGGGGATGTGGCGGCTAGGCCGGTGAACAATTGCGGTGAGCTTAAATTTCCCGAAGAGCTGAAGTTTGTCGCGGTGATGCCGCCGGTACCGAAATAGGGACCGGCCTGGACCGAGTATTGCAAGCTGTTTTTGCAGTTGGGGGCGGCCACCCCGAATTCGTCGCAAACGCTGGCAACGAATGCGCCGCCGCTCGTGATGTTGCCGATTTCAACCTGCCGGGCCGCATTGCGAACGGCATCATCCAGGGTCATTTGCAGGAACATGTCAAGTGAAATGACGAATATGCCAAAAATGAACAGAAAAAAAGCGGAGCCGATCAGGGCGAATTCAACCGCCGTGTCAGCCTTGGTTGTTTGTAGAAACCGCCGTGTTGCTGGGAAGCAGTGAAAAAAACGCCGCGAGATGGCGCGCAGAGGAACCAGAAGGCGATTATGAACCAGCTTGTGAAACATGTCGTTCAATTTCCAGGAAGTTCATATCGGCCTTGATTATTTGTTAAATATACCGCCGGGGGGGCGATGCGGCAATGCAATAACGAAACTGTTACAGCAAGTACATTAGAGTTAATTTAACATTGCGGCGAGCGTGCCTAGCGCGCGATAGGTTTGGGTTGACGCAAGAGCGCCCTCCGCCCGCGCTAACTCTTTGATAAGAGGCTGATTCACGCTTTCGGTTGCCACGCTGGCGCGCGGCAGCCTCAAACGATCAGACTCTTTGATAAGAGGCTGATTCACGCTTTCGGTTGCCACGCTGGGGCGCGTCAGCCTCAAACGATCAGACTCTAAAAACTAGGCGGGCTGCTGGCGCTGATGAGCTGGCAGGAGGCGGGGCCTGGGTTGCGGAAGCGGTGGGGGATGTCGGAGCGGAAGTAGTAGGCATCGCCGGGCTGGAGGGTTTTTTCCTGCGCGCCGACGGTGACGGTGAGGCTGCCCGAGACGATGATGCCGCATTCCTCGCCCTGGTGGCGGAGCATTTCCTCGCCCGTGTCAGCGCCGGGCTGGTAGGTTTCCTGCAGCATTTGCAGGGCGCGCTCCTTGAGGTTGCCGCCCACCATGCGCATGGAGACGGTTTCGCCGAAGGCGATTTCGGTCAGCTCGGCGGCGGCGAAGAAGACCTGATCGGAGGCGGCGAAGTTGTGGGTGAAGAAATCCGCCAGGGAGAGGGGGATGCCGTCGAGGATTTTCTTCAGAGAGGAGATGGAGGGGCTGACGCGGTTCTGCTCGATGAGGGAAATGGCGCCGTTGGTGACGCCGGCGCGCCGCGCCAGCTCGCGCTGGGTGAGGCCGTAGATCTGGCGCACCAGGCGCAGGCGGGTGCCGATATCGTCAGAAGGGGCGGTGGTGGACATGATGTGCGTTCCCGGCGTTTAGAATACTTAACAATTTTGGATGTTTTTTTGGGGCAGGGCAATAAAAAAACGGTTTTGGACGATTTGACGCAACGTTGGTCAATTATTCTTGACGGCGCCGCGCGGCATGGGCGAGACTGATTTGGCAACAATAACGGGGATTTGCGTGTCGTGGCACCTGAGCAGACCAACGGTTGAAGCCATGCCGCGCTGTGGGCGCCGGGGACGCGGATGATGCCCGGGGCGGTGATGTTGCCGGCGGGGCCGCAGGAGGTTACCGCCGCGCGGGGGGCGATTTCACTCTCCGGTGTCACCAGGATTTTCGCCGGGAGCATTCCCGCGGTTGACCATATCAGCCTGGATATTCAGGCGGGGGAATTTTTCACACTACTGGGGCCCTCGGGCTGCGGGAAAACGACGCTGCTGCGCATGATCGCGGGGTTCGAGACGCCCGATGAGGGGCGGATCCTCATTTCTGGCAAGGAAATGCAGGATGTGCCGGCGCATCAGCGGGCGGTGAACACCGTATTTCAGTCCTACGCGCTGTTTCCGCACCTGAATGTGGAGCAAAATATCGGCTTTGGGCTGCGCATGCGCGGGGTGCGCAAGCCGGAACGCAAGAAGCGCGTGGATGCGATGATGGAGCTGTTGCAGATCGGGCCGTTTGCGGCGCGCAACGCCGGGCAGCTCTCGGGCGGCCAGCGCCAGAGGGTGGCGCTGGCGCGCGCGCTGGTGAACGAGCCGGAGGTGGTGCTGCTCGATGAGCCGCTCTCGGCGCTGGATGCGAAATTGCGGGCGGAATTGCAGATAGAGCTGCTGCGGATGCAAAAGCGGCTGGGGATGACGTTTATTTTCGTGACGCATGACCAGCATGAGGCGCTGGTGATGTCTGACCGGATCGGTGTGATGTCGCGCGGGCGGTTGCAGCAGGTGGGGCCGGTGCTCGATGTGTACGAGAAGCCGCGCAATGTGTTTGTCGCGGAGTTTCTGGGGCTCTCGAACATATGGGCGATCGAGCCGCTGGGCGGAGGGATGGCGGCGGCGCCGATCGGGATGTTGCGGATTGCGGCGGAGATAGGTGCGGCGCGGATGGCGATGATCCGGCCGGAGAAGATATGGATATATAACGACACGCATGCACCGCAGGGGCGCGAGAATGTGTTCCCCGGCACGGTGCGCGAGGCGATTTATATGGGCGCCTCGACGCAATACCGCATCGAGCTGGGCGGGGGCGGCTTTGTGCTGGCGCTGGATACCAACAACCAGGCGGCGGAGCGGAGCTGGCGGCCGGGCGAGGCGGTGGCGGTGGAGCTGAAGGCGGAGAATATCATGCTGGTGGAGGCGTGAGGACCGCGGCGCAGGGTGAAGCGCGCAGCCGGGCCTGGCGGCTGTGGATAACCTCGGGGCCGGGGCTGTTCTGGATTGTGCTGTTTCTGCTGATCCCGAGCGGGGTGATGCTGGGCATCGCGTTTTTCACCAATAGCGATTTCGGCTCGCCGGTATTGCCGCTTTCGCTGGATTCGTTCTCGCAGGTGGCGGGGTATGGGATTTTGGGCTGGAGCGGCGCGAATTTCACCGTGTTGCTGCGCTCGCTTTTGCAGGCGGGGGTGGCGACCTCGGTGACGATTTTGCTGGCGTATCCGCTGGTGTTTTTCATCGTCACGCGCCCGGCCGGCCTGCGCCCGGTGCTGCTGCTGTTTGCGATCGTGCCCTCATGGACCAACCAGGTGGTGCGGACCTACGCCTGGATGGAGCTGCTCAACCCGTTTGCGCCGGTCTCGCATGTTGCGCAGGTGCTGGGAATTATTCCGCCGCATCTGGGCTTGATGCCGGGGAATTTCGCGGTGCTGGTGGGGCTGAGCTATAATTACCTGCCGTATATGGTGGTGCCGCTCTATGCCGCGGCAGAGAAACTGGACTGGACGCTGGTGGAGGCGGGGCGGGATTTATATGCCTCGGGCGCGCGGCTGTTTTTCAGCACGGTGTTTCCACAGACGCTGCCGGGGCTGCTCTCGGGCATCATTCTGGTGGGGATTCCGGCGTTTGGGGATTATGTGGTGCCGCAATTGCTGGGGGGCGACAAGGCGATGATGCTGGGCTCGCTGATCGCCGATCAGTTCACCTTTTCGCCGGACTGGCCGTATGGCGCGGCGCTGACGCTGATCATGCTGGTGTTCACCTGCGTCGGCCTCATCGTGTTCCGCAGGCTCACGCAACGGCTGGGCGGCGGGGAAGGGGCGATGCTGTGAACGCGGTGCCGCGCAGGATTCAGCGTGTTCTGGCGGGGATCAGCCTGCCGGTTTATCTGCTGCTGTACGCGCCGCTTTCAGTGATCGCGATATTCTCGTTCGCGCCCTCGCTCGGGCATCCGGGGCCGAATGTGGCGGCGTATGGGTTGCTGCTGAATGACCCGCAGGTGCTGGCGGCGCTGCGGCGCTCGCTGACGCTGGCCATCGGCTCGGCGATTCTGGGCACGATGCTGGGCACGCTGATGGGCTTTGGGCTCAGCCGGTTCCGCCCGGCCAAGGGCGGCGGGTTTTGGCTTGGGACGCTGCCGAGCCTGATCATCTATTTGCCGATCATCATGCCGAGTTTGGTTTTTGGCATCTCGGAGCTGATATTTTTCAATTTCGTGCATGAATATACCGGGCTGCTCTCAGCCGGGCTGCTGACCATGGGGATTGCGCATGTCACCTTCCAGGCGCCTTATGTGGCGCTGGTGGTTTATGCGCGGCTCGCCGGGCTGGACCCGAATCTGTTCGAGGCATCGCAGGATTTATATGCCAATGCGGTGAAATCCTTTGTGTTTCTGACAATTCCAGTGGTGCGCCCGGCGCTGATCGGCGGGTTTCTGCTGGCGATTACATTGTCGATCGATGATTTCACCATCAGTTTTTTCACCGCCGGGCCTGGGAGTGTTACGCTGCCGATTTATATTTACAGCGCAATTGCCCGTAAGGGTTCCTCACCCGAGATCAATGCGCTGGGCAGCTTGATGATTGCGACCGTGATCGGCGTTGCCCTGCTTTATTATTTTGTCACCCGCCATCGTGAGCGCAGCAACCGGATTCCGGCTGTTGCATAACAACCAAGAGGAGAGATTGTGACCATGCTGAAATTAAAACTGTTGGGCGCCAGCTGCGCCGCCGCTTTTGTTGCCGCGGCGGTGATGTTGCCGCAGGGGGCGCGGGCTGATCAGCCGGTGCTCAATCTGTTCACCTGGTCCGATTATATCGACCCTGCGATGGTGAAGGCGTTCGAGCAGCAGTGCGGCTGCAAGGTGGTGGAGACCGATTATGATTCGAATTCGGAGATGGAAGCCAAGCTGAAGGCTGGCGCGGATTCGCAATATGACGTGGTTGTGCCCTCCAGCTATTATGTCGCGCGGCTGGAGGCCGAGGGGCTGATCCAACCGCTCGACCATGCCGCGATTCCGAACTTCAAGAACCTTGCAACGAAATTTCAGAATCCAACCTATGATCCGGGCGATAAATATTCGATACCCTATCAGTGGGGCACCACGGGCGTCGGGTATCTGAAAGACCAGATCAAGGACCCGGCACCGAGCTGGGGGCTGCTGTTCAACCCGAAGGTGAACACGACCTATCCGTTCACGCTGATGAGCGGGAGCGGGCAGGATACGATCGGCGCGGCCTGCGCGTATCTGGGCTATGGCTTTGCCTGCGACACGAAGGCGGCCTGGGTGGCGGCGGCGAAGCTGATTAAGGAAACCCGCGCGCGCAAGAATTTCGCGGGGTTCGTGGATGGCGAGCCTGAGCGCGACCAGCTGAAATCCAAGCTCAACTCGGCGGGCATGGTCTTCAACGGCGATGTGGCAACCAGCTATGCCGATGGCTCGGGCAAGGATATCGGCTTTTTCCTGCCCAAGGAGGGTACGGAGATCTGGGTTGATACCATGGCGATCCCCGCGCACGCGCCCAATGCGAAACTGGGGCTTGCGTTCATCAACTTCATCCTCGATGCGAAGGAAGGGGCGGCACTCTCCAACTTCAACGATTACAGCAGCCCGAATGCGGCTTCGCAGCCGATGCTGGCGGATAATTTGAAGGCGGAGCTGGTTTCGCCGACGCCGGCGGACTTCAAGCTGCTGCACTTCCTGCCGCCGCTGTCCGGCGCGAAGTTGAAACTCTTCAACGCGATCTGGACGGCCGCGAAACAGTAATTTTTCAGCTCCCCTTGCGCGGCTGTGCAGGGGGAGCATTTTTTTGAGGGTGTCATGAGTACAATTGATTTAAAAGAGTGGTTCGATGAGCACCGGATAACGGAAGTTGAATGTCTGGTGCCTGATATCACCGGGATTCCGCGCGGCAAGATCATGCCGGCGCAGAAGTTTTTTCAAGGTGGGGCGCCGCGGTTGCCGGAAGCGATTTTCATACAGTCGGTGACGGGGGAATATCCCGAGGATCCGACCGATATGCTCACCGATCCGGCGATTATCGACATCAAACTGATCCCCGATGCCAGCACCGTGCGCCTGGTGCCCTGGGCGCATGAGCCGACCGCGCAGATTATTCATGATTGCCAATACGCGAACGGCACGCCGGTGCCGATGGCGCCTCGGCAAGTGCTGCAAAGTGTGCTGCGGCTGTATGAGGCCAAGGGCTGGAAGCCGGTGCTGGCGCCGGAGCTGGAGTTTTATCTGGTGGGGCGCAACACGGACCCGGATTATCCGCTGGTGCCGCCGGTGGGGCGTTCAGGCCGGCAGGAGACGGGGCGGCAGTCTTATTCCATCGACGCGGTGAACGAGTTCGACCCGCTGTTCGAGGAAATGTATGATTTCTGTGATTTGCAGGAACTCGATCTCGACACGCTGATCCATGAGGAAGGCGCGGCGCAGGTGGAGATCAACTTTTTGCATGGTGATCCGCTGCATCTGGCCGACCAGGTTTTTCTCTTCAAGCGCACGGTGCGCGAGGTGGCGTTGCGGCATAATATTTATGCCACCTTCATGTCCAAGCCGATGGGCACGGAGCCGGGCAGCGCCATGCATGTGCACCAGAGCGTGGTGGACCCGAAGACGGGCGCGAACATGTTCGCGGGGCCGGATGGCAAGGCCAGCCCGTTGTTTCTCTCCTATATCGCGGGGTTGCAGAAATACATTCCGGCGGTGATGCCGATTTATGCGCCGAATGTGAATTCCTACCGCCGGCTCACGCGGTTTTCCAATGCGCCGATCAATTTGCAGTGGGGGTATGACAACCGGACCTGCGGGCTGCGGGTGCCGTTTGGGGAGCCGTCATCCATGCGGGTGGAGAACCGGGTGCCGGGGGCGGACGCCAATCCGTATCTGGCGTTCGCGGCGACGCTGGCCTGCGGGTATCTGGGCATGGTGGAGGGGTTGCAGCCAACCCCGGCGCAGATCGGCTCGGCCTATTCGGGCGCGTACACGCTGCCGCGCGAACTCAGCCACGCGCTGGATATGATGGATAAATCCGAGGCGATGCGCGGGGTGCTGGGCGATAAGCTGGTGGATGTGCTGGTGGCGGTGAAGCGGCTGGAATATGAGACGTATTTGCGCGTGATCAGCTCCTGGGAGCGGGAGCATCTGCTGCTGAACGTGTGAGGGCGGGGTTAGAGCGCGGTAGGTTTGGGTTGACGCAAGAGCGCCTCCCGAACCCGCGCTCTAACTCTTTGATAAGAGGCTGATTCACGCTTTCGGTTGCCACGCTGGCGCGCGTCAACCTCAAACGATCAGACTCTAAAGCGCGATGCGGCGCAGGATTTCCGTCACCAGGGCGTCGATGTCGCTTTGTTGTGTGCGGTGGTTGACGATGGCGGCGCGGATGGCCATGCGGCCGCCGATGATGGTGGTGGAGGGGGCGAAGAGGCCGGATTCCTGGAGATCGGCCACCAGATCGGCGGTTTGCGCGTCCGTGTAGCCGGTGATGGCGAAGCAGACGATGTTGAGCTTGACCGGGGCCAGGAGCTCAAGCCGGTTGCTGGCGGTGATGCGCGCGGCGAGGTGCTGGGCCAGGGTGCAGGTGGTGTCCACCACGGCGCCGAGGGCCTCGCTGCCGTAGGCGCTTAGCGTCATCCAGACTTTTAACGCGCGGAAGCCGCGCGAGAGGTCCGGCCCGAGGTCGCACGGCCAGGGCTGGCCCCCGGCCAGGCCGCGCGGGGCGGCGGCGAGGTAGCTGGTGGCCTGGGCGAAGGTGGCGTTGTGGAGAGCGGGGTCGCGGATGAGGACGCAGCCGGCGTCATAAGTGACCTGCGCCCATTTATGGAAGTCAAACGCCACGGAGTCGGCTTGTTCGATGCCGGTGAGGAAGTGTTTGCGGTTGGGCGAGAGGGCGGCGAGCGCGCCGAAGGCGGCGTCGGCATGAAACCAAGCGTTATGTTCGCGCGCGATTCCGGCCAGGGCGGCAAGGTCGTCAAACGCGCCAACGTCCACGGTGCCAGCGGTGCCGACGATGAGGAAAGGCGTGTGGCCTGCGGCTTTGTCAGCCGCGATGGCGGCGCGCAGGGCGTTAAGGTCCATGCGGAAATCGGCATCCACCGGGATTTTGCGCAGCGCCTGCAGGCCGAGACCCGCCATGTCCAGCGCGCTGGGCACGCAGCGGTGGACCCCGGCGCTGGCATAGGCGGTGAGGCGCGCGCCCTGCAGCCCGTTGGTGCGGGCATCGGCGCCCAGGGCCTTGAAGCGGGCGCAGAGCACCGCGATGAAATTGGCCATGGAGGAGCCGGTGAGCAGCACGCCGCTGGTCTGCGCGGGCAGGCCCAGCATCTGCGCCGCCCAGGCGATGACCTGGCGCTCCACCACGATGCCCACATGGTCCCGCCCGCCGCAATTGGCGTTCATCGCCCCGGCGAGCAGCTCCGCCAGCATGGAGACCGGATTGCCGCCGCCGTGCACCCAGCCCATGAAGCGCGGGTGGGTGTTGCCGGTGACATAGGGTTTGATGTTGGCGGTGAAGGATTCGTAGAGGCGCTCGGGCGCCGTGCCGTGGGCGGGCAGGGGGGCTGTGAAACCGGCGCGGATGTCATCGGGCAGGGGGCGCCAGACGGGCTGCGTGGCGATGCCGGAGAGATGGTCGATCATGTCGTCCATCATCTGGTGGCCCAGGGCGCGCAGGCCGGACCAGCCGGCGGGGTCTAGAGTGCTCATGCCGGGGGTTATAAGGCAGGATGGACGCTTGCCAAGGCTGCGGCCGCCAACGAGGCCAGGCTTTAGCCGCCTGGCCCTGTGTTCGCGGCCCCGGTGTTTGTTCCGGCTGCGCTATCAGGCCATGCGTGCATGCACGGCGCGCACGGCCTGGCGTTGTTCGGCGACCTGGGCCTTCATCGACTTCTGCAGCTTCTCGAAGGCGCGGACCTCGATCTGGCGCACCCGCTCGCGCGAGACGTTGTAGTGCTGGGAGAGGTCTTCCAGCGTGGTCGGGTTGTCCTTCAGGCGGCGTTCGGAGAGGATGTGGCGTTCGCGCTCGGAGAGGGTTTTGAGCGCGTTGGTGAGCAGGGCCTTGCGGCCGGTCAGTTCCTCGCGTTCGGCGAGTTCGGACTCCTGGCCTTCGCTGTCGTCAACCAGCCAGTCCTGCCATTCGCCTTCGCCATCCATTTTGATCGGCGCGTTCAGGCTGCTGTCAGCCGAGGAGAGGCGGCGGTTCATGTTCACCACGTCCTGCTCGGGAACATCGAGCAGATGCGCGATTTTGGCCACCTGATCGGGTTGCAGATCGCCGTCGTCAATCGCCTGCATCTGGCCTTTGAGGCGGCGAAGGTTAAAGAACAGTTTTTTCTGCGCGGCCGTGGTGCCCATTTTAACCAACGACCAGGAATGCAGGATGTATTCTTGAATGGCCGCGCGGATCCACCACATGGCATAGGTGGAGAGGCGGAAGCCGCGGTCTGGATCAAAACGTTTGACGGCCTGCATCATGCCGACGTTGCCCTCGGAGATGAGTTCGCCGACAGGAAGGCCGTAGCCGCGGTAGCCCATGGCGATTTTGGCGACGAGGCGCAGATGTGAGTTCACGAGCCGGTGGGCGGCGCTTTGGTCGCCGGTGTTGCGCCAGGCGCGGGCCAGACGCTCTTCCTCTTCATGCGCCAGCATCGGGTATTTGCGGATTTCCTGCATATACCGGGTTAGGCTGGTGTCGGGTCCAATAGCTGATATGGAGGCCATACAGCGGATTCTCCTAAATTTTTTTCAGTCTCTGCCACCCAAAGGATTCGGCGCGGCAGGTAACGGAACACTCTATATACGTCGTATCGTTACCGTCTGGATCACTTATCCTTATCAGTATTCACCGGAGATACCCCTTAAAAGGCAGTAATCATCCAGCCAGATGCCTGACCGTTCGGGCGATTTGATAAGTCAGTCTATGGGGTGGCGGAGAGGTTCGTCAATTAAAAAGGACTGAGATAGTCCTGTTTCATGTGCATGCGAGCAATGCATCCGCAAGGGCCTGAAAGTCAGCCGGGGGGGGGACGCTAAAGCGTAAGGCGGCGCCGGTGATGGGGTGGACAAAGCCAAGGGTTTGCGCGTGCAGAGCCTGGCGGGGGAAGTCCAGCGCGAGGTCCTGCGCGGGTTGGCTGAGCGTTTTGGCGGCGGCCGGGCGGCGGCGCAGATAGACCGGGTCACCCACCAGGGGGTGGCCGATATGGGCGAGGTGCACGCGGATTTGGTGGGTGCGCCCGGTTGCGAGGCGGCAGGCGAGCAAGGCGGCGGCGGTGCCGAAGCTGCGCAGGGTGCGGTAGTTGGTGAGGGCGTGCTTGCCGTTGCGGGTGACGACGGCCATGCGCTTGCGCTCACGCGGGTCGCGGCCGATGTCGCCGTGGATGGCGCCGCTGGAAGGGTTGGGCACGCCCCAGCAGATGGCCTGGTACTCGCGCTCTAAATCCCGCGCGGCGAAAGCGGCGGAGAGGCGGGTGTGGGCCAGCTCGGTTTTGGCGGCGACCATGACGCCTGAGGTGTCTTTGTCCAGGCGGTGGACGATGCCGGGGCGGCGCTCGCCGCCGATGCCGGTGAGGCTCTCGCCGCAATGGGCGATGAGGGCGTTGACCAGGGTGCCGTCCGGGTTGCCGGGGGCGGGGTGGACTACCATGCCGGCGGGTTTGTTGAGCACCAGGAGGTGTTCGTCCTCGAAGAGGATGGCGAGCGCGATGGCTTCGCCCTGTGGCGTGGCGGGAGCCGGGGCGGGCGGGGTCAGCCGGTAAGTGGCGCCGGGGCGCACGGGTTCGGAGGTATCAGTGGTGGTGGCGCCGTCGCGCGTGAGCCGGCCTTCTAGGACCATGCCCTTGACGCGGGAGCGCGAGATGGTGCCGATGGCCTTCGCCAGGAAGGTGTCCAGCCGGATGCCGGCATCTTCCGGCGTGGCATGGACGGTTATTTCAGGGAGTGGGTATGCACGATCAACCACAGGCGAATTTGCGGGGTTTGAAGGTGTTGGTGGGCGGCATGGGGGTGCTGATCGTGCTGGGCACGGCCGTGGTTGTCGGGACGGTCATTCACCGCATTTATGCCAGGAAGCCCGCGGCGTCGATGGTGGTGGCGCCGATGGTGCCGGGCGCAAGCGCCGCCACGGCTGTCGGCGCGCTGGCGCCGGGGGAACATATCGCGGGGATCGCCGGGGCGGGGAGCGATGTGGCGGTTTGGGTGAACGGCCCGGGGGGCGACCGGCTGCTGCTGGTGGACCCGGCCAGCGGGCAGGTGAGCGTGGCGCTGAGCACAACCCGCTGAAAAGGGAGCGGGCGGCGTGATTTTTGCCCGGCGTGGAAAAATTCCACCGCATGGCTTGTAAAAATTATTCCCCTGGCTTAATGCGCTCCTGCCTCGTCCCGTTCGTCTAGAGGCCTAGGACACTGCCCTTTCACGGCGGCGACAGGGGTTCGAATCCCCTACGGGACGCCAATGTTTTCAAGGAGTTATAACAAGGTTACAGCTTTGCATGCCCCGCTTAGCTACACAGCAGCAACAAGCCGAGCCTAATTTATCCTCCATCCGCCTCATTATCACGTTTTCGTGATCGGCGGGCGAGGATGCCCAGGCAGGCGACGCGAGGCGGAGATATCGCCCCATCATCGGAGGCGGAATCGTGTCAGGACAGAGTGCCTGAACCGGGCTAAAAAACATGACACTAGCGCCGGGCCTAGTGTCATGCGTTTGTTGCTGTTCCTGCCTGCATCTTTGGCCAAAATGGCCCCAGGCATGACACTGCATGACGCTAAATTCCTATAGAGGTTATTTTAGGTCCTATACGCGCTAACATGTATATATGCGTAACACACTGTAACAGTAAAAAAATAAGTTAAAGTTATAGTGTCATAGTGTCATAGGCGTCATGCTTTCAAAAGTTGCTGCTATATAGTCGAGAATCGCATGACACTAGGCATGACACTAGGGGCAAAAACAGAGGTCTAGTGTCATGCTAGATCATTGATTTTACATACTTTCCGTTTTTTCGCCTGCCTCCCCGCTCTCGCCCCCCTCTTGGGCAGTTGGTGGCGTCATCGCCCTAAATTACCCTGAAA
>JAJZCG010000115.1 GCA_021846225.1 Pseudomonadota bacterium
ATGCTCTTCGGTGACCCCGCGGAGCTGCGCGCGAGCCTGCTGCGGCTGCTCGCCTACCCCGAGGCCACGCGCAAAATGGCCGATCAGGCGCGCGCCTATGTCGCGGGGGAGCGCATGCTCGCCTATCAGGTCACCGCGCGCACGCAATGGTACCGCAGCCTGTGGGAACGCCGGGCGGAGCTGAACGAAGCCCTCAAAGCGCGGGTGCCGGAACTCTTCGCCTGATGGCGGTAGCCCGCAAAATACGGATCGCCGCGCATATCGAGGTAGACTGGCTGGAGCGGCGCACGGCACCCGCGCGCTGCCCCAATTGCGGCGCCGTGGGGCAAGCCGAGCAACTGCTTGAGATCGACTACCGCCCGCCCGATGCGGTGCATCGCTTCGTGCTGCAAATCTGCCCGGCCTGCACGGCGCGCTTCGTCGATAACACGCACACCATGGACTACGGCACCGATGAGCTGATCGAGATCGGCTGGAACATCTACCAGGTGCAGCTGGGGGCGGGCGTATGGCCCATCTCGGCGCCGTTGACGCGGGTGGAAAAACCCGCCGGGGCGCGGGTGCTGGAAATCGGCGGGGCTTATGGCTTCGGGCTGGATTTTTGTATTCGCGCGCGCGGCTGGCAGGGGGTGGGGTATGACCCGTCGCCCCTGGCAGCCTTTGGCGCGCGCGAGCTGGGGCTGGACATCCGCCAGCGGTATTTCACCCAAGCCGAGGTGCCGGAGGGCCCATGGGATGTGGCGATCGCCACCGAGGTGCTGGAGCATCTGGAGCATCCGCCGGAATTTCTCGCCCTGATGCGCGCGGCGCTGGGGGCGCAAGGCATTTTGGTGCTCACCACGCCGGATGGCGAGGGCATCACCCCGGCGCTGGAGGCTGGCGCGTTGATGCCGCTGCTCTCGCCGGGCGCGCATCTGGTATTGCAGACCCAAGCCAGCCTGGAGCACGCGCTGCGCGCCGCCGGGTTCGCCCATGTCACCGTGCTGCGCGAGGGGCTGTCCCTGGCCGCCTATGCCAGCGCGGCGCCCTTTGCGCTTTCCGGGGACGTAGCCGCCGGGCGGGCGATGTACCGGCGTTATCTGGTGGAGCGCAGCCGGATCACCCCGCCGGAGAGTGATCTGTGCTTCGGCTTTGCCGGGCGCGGGTTGTTCGAGGCCGCCAACGACGGCGACGCGGCGGCGGTGGAAGCCGCGTGGCGCGTGCTGCTGCCCGCGGCGCGCGCGCGCTTCGGGCTGGATCTGGCCAGCATGACCGCCCTGCCCGAAGGTGCGGGCGATGCCAGCCTGGCCGGGCTGGCCCGGTTGATGCCGCTGGGCTTGGGGATGATCTTGTTCGGCCGGGTGATGCATCTGCTGAGCCTGGATACGGACCGCACCGCGCTTTTGCCGCTGCTGCGCCTCGCCGGGGCGGCGGTGGAAGCGTTGCAGCGCGCGCTGGCCAAACGCTCGCTCACCGATGGCCTTTCGGCCAGCATCGGCCGGATTATCGAGACCGAGATATGGCTCTGCCGGGCCGAGGCGGGCGATGCCGCCAGCGCCGCCGGGCTGATCGCGCGCGCTGATGTGGTGGACGGCTGGCGCGGCTTTGTCGCGCTGGTGAATGCCGAGGCGCTGGAACCGGCGGGCGCGTTGAAGGCGGCGTTGCTGGCCGATATGCCCGATCCGGCGTTGCCCGCCGCGCTGCACCGCAATGCGCTGCTCAGCCTGGCTAATTTCGTGCTGGCGCCGGGCGGGGAGACGATGCGCGCGTTCGAATATGCCCAGGCGCTGCGCGAGCTTGGCGAGGATGCCGATGCGATTGTGCTGCAGGCGTTCACCCGGCTGGTGAATGCCTCGCGCTATGCCGAGGCGCAGGCGGCGGCGGCGCGTTACGGCGTCGATGCGCTGGCAGCGCGCGCGGCGGGGGGAAAAACCGGCCAGGACGCGCGGCTGGCGCAGATGGTGCTGGACCTCGCGGCGGGCGACCCGGCGGAGATTCCGGCGCGGCTGGCGGGGTTGGAGATCGACCCGGCGCGGCGCGATGTGCTGTTGCTGGAGGCGTTCATCCGGCTGGTGAATGCCTCGCGTTATGATGAGGCGTTGAGTTTTATCGCCGCTCATGGGGTCCCCGCCCTGGCGGCGCGCGCTGGCGGTGAGGTGGCGCGCAACGCCGCCCTGGCGCGCATGGTGCTGGACCTTGCCGTGGGCGACCCGGCCGATATTCCGGCGCGGCTGGCGGGGTTGGAGATCAGCCCGGCGCGGCGCGATGTGCTGTTGCTGGAAGCCTTCATCCGGCTGGCCAATGCCTCGCGGTTTGATGAGGCGCTGGCATTTGCCGCGCGGCATGATGTGGCGGTGCTGGCCGCGCGCCAGGGCGGTGCGGCGGGGAGCAATGCGGCCATCGCGCTCGCGGTGGTGGACCTTGCGGTGGGCGACCCGGCGCTGGTGCCGACGCGCTTCGCCGGGGTTGATGTGGCGCCCGGACGCCGGGAGGCGTTGCTGCTGGGGGCGTATACCGGGCTGGTCAACGCCGCGCGCTATGATGAAGCCGGGGCGCTGGCGGCGGCGCCCTGTTTTGCCGGATTGGACACCTTGCCGGGCGCCGCGGCCGATGACGCGCGGCTGGCCAGCGTGATGCTGGACCTGCATTTCGCCCGCACGCAAGCGGCGGTTGAGCGGCTGCTGCGCCTTGAGCAACAGGGGGGCGACCCGGCGGTGCTCGGCCCGCTGCTGGTGGATGGTTTCGTGCGGCTGGTGAACGAGGGAAATTTCACCGAGGCGCTGGCGCATGGCCGCGCGGTGGAGCGCAGGCTGGCCGCCTGCAAGCCCAGCTTGCGCCATGACGCGCTGGCCGCGCTGCTGATGCTGGAACTGCGCCAGGGTGAGGGCACGCGCATCGTGCAGCGGTTGGAGGAAGCCCTGCGCGGCGGGCTGGAAGAAGCGCGTATGGAGGATCTGGCGCTCGCCGCCTTCGTGACCCTGGTGAACGCCGGGGATTTTGCCAGCGCCCGGCTGCTGCTGCATCTCGTTGAGCCGCTGTTGCTGAAACTGCGCCCGCTCTATGAGCAGGGCGCGCGCAACGCGCTGTTCGCGGCGGGGATGCTGTTTTTGCAGCAACGCGAGGACTGGCGCCGCGCCGCCGCGGTGTTCGCCCGGCTGCGCGATGCGCTGGTGAAGCTCACCCCGCCAAGCGCAGCGGCGGACCCGCTGTTCTGGCCGGCGTTGCGCGGCGAGATCGTGGTGCTCAACCACTTGCAGCGCGGCGAGGAGGCGATGGCTCTGTTGCGGACGTTCACCGGCGTTTATCCAGATGCGCCGGATGACCTGCGCCAACAACTCGAGGGCTCTCCGGCATGATGGGTTATCTGAAAAAGCAGATCCGCGCGTTTTTCGTGGGCTGCAAATGGTATGTGCTGGTTCCGCTGGCCCGCTTCATCGGCCGGTTGCGCAGCCCGCGCCAGATTCTGCGGGTCTGGCCGGAGGGCGAGGTCTCGCTCGGGCCGAAGATCGCGCTGTTCATGCATTTTGACGGGCGCGGCGTGGTGCGTGCGCAATTGCTCGACTATATGCGCGAACTGCGCGATGCAGGCCGCACGGTGGTGTTCGTCAGCAATGCCGGCAAGCTTTTGCCCGCCTCGCTGGCGGCGTTGCGCGAGATTTGCGCGGTGGTGATCCTGCGGCGCAACATCGGCTATGATTTTGGCGCCTGGCGCGATGCGGTGGATTATCTCGGCCTGCCGCGCGCGGACACCGAGGAGGTGATCCTCGCCAACGACAGCGTGTTCGGCCCGCTGGTGCCGCTGGGCGATGTGCTGCGCCGCCTCAACTACGCGAAGGCCGATATATGGGGCCTGACGGAGAGCTGGCAGGTGCGCTACCATCTGCAATCGTTCTTCCTGGCCTTCGGCCCGGCGGCGTTGCGCGCTCCGGCCTGGGAGAAATTCTGGCGCAGCGTGCGCCCGGTGCCGATGAAATTCTATATCGTGAACGCCTATGAGGTGGGCGTGACCCAGGCGATGGTGAAAGGCGGGCTGCGCTGCGCCGCGCTCTGGCCGTATGAGACGCTGATCAAGCTGGTCAACCGCGACGAGCTGGAAAAGCTGATCCTGGCCGAGGAGAGCGAGCTTGGCAAAGCCGACCCGATCCAGATCACCCGTAAACTGCAGGTGCTGCGCATCCGCGACGGCGTGGCCCGGCGCGTGGCGCTCAACCCGACCTCGGATTTATGGCGCCAGCTGCTGCTCTCGGGCTTTCCCTTCATCAAGCGCGAGCTGCTGCGCGACAACCCGACCAAGGTTGAGGACGTGGGCGACTGGGTGGAGGTGGTGCGCGACAGCCTGGCCGCCGATCCGGAGCCGATTTTGCAGGATTTGCGGACCATGCTGAAGGGCGGTGCGCCCTGATCCGTATGCTGCTCCGGGTGCTGGCGATCCTGGCGTGGACGCTGATTTGCATGCCCGTTCAGGCGCTGCTGCTGGTGCTGCCGGGGCGCGGCAAGGTGGGCTTCGCCCAGGTTTACTGGCGCGGCGTGGCCCGGGTGCTGGGCTTGCGGCTGCGGGTCGTGGGCGAGGTCTCGGCGCACTGGCCGAGCCTCTTCATCGCCAACCATTGCTCCTGGCTGGATATCGTGGCGCTGGGCAGCGTGCTGCCGGGCTGTTTTGTCGCCAAGGGGGAGATCGGGCGCTGGCCGGTCATCAGCTGGATCGCGCGGCTGGGGCGCACCGTGTTCGTCTCGCGCAACCGCGCCAATGTGGCGCGCGAGCAGGGTGAACTGGCGGCGCGGCTGAACGCGGGGGACGGCATTATTTTGTTCCCCGAGGGCACCACCTCCGACGGCAACCGGATTTTGCCGTTCGCCTCCTCGTTTTTCGTGCTGGCGGACGCGGCGGCCAAACCCCATGTGCAGCCGGTGACACTGGTCTACGACAGGTTGGACGGCCTGCCGGTTGTGCGCGCGGACCGGCCGGAGATCGCCTGGTATGGCGATATGGAGCTGGCCCCGCATTTCAACCGGATCGGCCGGCGGCGCAGCCTGCATGCGACGATCGTGCTGGACCCGCCGATCGCCCCCGGAACTTTCCCCAATCGCAAGGCGCTCGCCGCGGCGCTGGAAGCGCGCATCGCGCATAATGC
>JAJZCG010000031.1 GCA_021846225.1 Pseudomonadota bacterium
GCCCACATAGGGCAGATGCACGGTGTTGTTCCACTGCACATCGGTGCGTGTGCCATGATACACCTCATCGGCCTGCACCTGGTTCGGGTCCGCCGCGTCGAGCAGGTTGGTGTTGTGCAGCGTGTTGTCCAGCCGGGCCACGAACAGCTCCGTGCTCAGCCAGCCGTTGAACAAATTGCTGGCAACGCCAAGCTTGCCGAAATAATTGGTGTTTTTATCGTAGGCATTCGGATCATCGAAGATCGGGTAGCCGAAGTCGGGGAAACCCGCGGTGGTCTGCTGCGCGCGGCCCACCACATAAACCCGCGTGCCGGGCACCGGCGTATAACCCAGGTTGACCGAGGCAAGCTGCGAGCGGAACGGGTCTTTCACGCCCGCATAAACGCTCATGCGCTTTGGCGTATAATCAAACCCGGACTCCTCATCGAGCGCGCCGGTCAACGCGTAATCAAACTTGCCCGACGAGCCGGACACCGTGGCGCTCGCCTGCCCCTGGCTGGGGAACCCCCCGGCCAGCGTCACGCGCGCCTTCGGGCGGCCGGAACCGCGCAGCGTGATGATATTGATCACCCCGCCGATCGCATTGGAGCCATACAGGCCCGACATCGCGCCCCGCACCACCTCGATGCGGGCGACATCGCTCAGCGTATAATCGCCAAAATTGAAGGCGCCGTTCGCCTCGGAAGGGTCGTTCACCGGCACGCCGTCCACCAGCACCTGCACATCCTCCGAATTGGTGCCGCGGATAAACACGCTGGTCTGCGCCCCAGAGCCGCCCGACTGCACGACCCCCAGCCCCGGCACCGCGCTCAGCGCCTGCGCCAGCGTTGTGTACCCGCGCTTCTGGAAATCCTTGCGGGTGATAATGCTCACCCCCGCCGCCACTTTCGCCACCGGATCAGGGATACGTGTCGCGGTCACGGTGGTCAGATCCACCGTGGCATCCGCCCACGCCGCCACCGGCAGCAGCGAGGCCGCCAGGAAACAGCCGAATAATCCACTCTTGCTCATAGCCAACTCCGCGCCAGCCGCGCGCGGGTTTCCCGCACACGGCACATTCAACAACTGCGACAGAGGCTCAGGGTCTCTCTCCCCTCCATCCATGGTGCACCCCGCCCATGAACGCGCAAATGTCTCGATGCCGGCCGGTCTCCTGGCTCGCGGGTTGTGGCGCCCCCCGCCTTCTCGCCCGCGCGGGCAATGGCATGTGGAGAGAGCTAGCCGCTCACAGTTGCGGGGGCAGCCGCGGAGTTTTGATACCGCATTCCCGTTTAAGCCTGCCATCGCGGCGGGCCACCGTCATCTAAGCGGGGTGGTAGCCCCTTAAGCCGCATGGGCGCAAGGCAGGCGCGTTTGAGTTTATGCCCGCGCCACGCTAGACGAACAGAAATGCTCCACCCGCAGACACAAGTAACGGCAGAGCGGGCCTCCAGGCTGCGCCGGTTCGCCAGCCGCGTCACCTTTGTCGTCGCCGTGCTGCTGCTGGCGATAAAAATCACCGCCTGGCTCACCACCGGCTCGGTCTCGCTGCTCTCCTCCACGGTGGACGGGCTGGTCGACGTGGTCACCTCCTTCACCACCTTCCGCGCCGTGCGCATGGCCGAGCGCCCGCCCGACCGGCGCCACCGCTTCGGCTACGGCAAGGCCGAGGCGCTGGCCGGCTTCACACAATCGCGCTTCCTCTACGGCGGCGCGCTGGTGCTGGCGTTCCAATCCGTCGAGCGGCTGGCCTTTCCCGATCCGGTGAAGCAGATCGGCTTTGGCCTCTGGGTTGTCATCGCCAGCCTCGCCGCCGCCGCCGGGCTGGTGGTTCTGCAAACCTGGGTGGTGCGCCAGACCACCTCCACCGCCATTGCGGCCGACCGCGCGAACTACCTGGCCGATGTCGCGGTGAATCTGGCCGTTCTGGCGGCGCTGGGGATCGTCCATTTCACCGGCTGGAACCGCGTGGACCCGGCGTTCGCGCTCCTCATCGCCGGGTATATGTACTGGAACAGCCGCGGCATCGACACCGATGTGCTGAAGCAACTGCTGGACCGCGAATTGCCGCCCGCGGAGCGCAAACGCATCGAGGAGCAGGTGATGGCCTGCCCCGGCGTGCGCGGCGTGCACGACCTGCGCACCCGCTACTCCGGCGACCGGACCTTCGTTGAATTCCATATGGAGGTGGACGCGCACCTCACCATCACCCAGGGCCACACCATCAGCGATGCCGCGGAAGCCGCCGTGCGGGAGCTGTTTCTGCCGCAGGTGGTGGAGGTGATCTCGCATCTGGAGCCGGCAGGGATCAAGGACGAGCGGCTGGACGACCGGGTGGGATAAAGCGCATCAGCCTTAGATCGCGATAGGTTTGGGTTGACGCAAGAGCGCCCCCCGAACGCGATCTAACTCTTTGATAAGAGGCTGATTCACGCTTTCTGTTGCCACGCTGGCGCACGTCAACCTCAAACGATCAGACTCTTCGATAAGAGGCTGATTCACGCTTTCGGTTGCCACGCTGGCCCGCGTCAACCTCAAACGATCAGACTCTTCGATAAGAGGCTGATTCACGCTTTCGGTTGCCACGCTGGCCCGCGTCAACCTCAAACGATCAGACTCTAATCCTCGGCACCCCGGCGCAGCTTCTTGGTCTCCGCACGCTGGCTCTTCGCCTCCAGCCGCCGGGTTTTCGAGGCTTTGGTCGGCCGGGTCGGCTTGCGGAACACCGGGGCCACCGCCGCCGCGCGGATAATCTCGAACAGGCGCTCGCGCGCATCCGCCCGGTTTTGCAACTGCGTGCGGAAGCGGTTAGCGGTGATGACAATCACCCCGTCATTGCTCAAACGCCGCCCGGCCAGCACCCGCATCCGCGTTTTCACGGCGCCAGGCAGCGATTCACATTTCAGGAGGTTAAAGCGCAACTGCACAGCGGTTGCGACTTTATTGACGTTCTGCCCCCCAGGGCCGGACGCGGCAATAAAGCTTTCCTCGAGATCAGCCTCGCTGATCCCGAGTCTCGGTGTCACTTGTATGAACATCCGGCCCAGCCTTCACTGCCAGGCCAGGCGGGTTAGGCCGCCTTGGCGGCCTTTTTGGCGGTCGCGCGCTCCAGGCGGCGCTTCAGCGCCAGGCCCTCGGTGGTCATCTTGCTGTCGTTCTGGCTCAGCAGAAACGCATCCAGGCCGCCGTTATGCTCGATCGTGCGGATCGCCCGGGTGGAAAGACGCAGCCGGACGTTGCCCAGAACATCAGACAGCAGCGAGGTTTCCTGCAGATTCGGCAGGAACCGGCGGCGGGTCTTGTTGTTCGCATGGCTGACATTATTGCCAGCTTGCACGGTCTTTCCGGTCAATTCACAACGGCGGGCCATAGTACAATCCTCAAATACGCAAAGCGGGCCGGCGGATGCCAGCCCGAAATCCAGCCCGGCTTATGGCTAAAAGCCTCGCCCCGGTCAAGCCTCGCCAGCGTGATCCTTGCCCACGGTGGAGCGCATTTCGCCCGATTCAACGCTTTCCATCGCCTGGCGCAGAATCTGCACCACCACATCGTCCGGCAAGGTGCGCGTGAGCAGGCCCATCGCGCCGCCAAGCAGGGCGGAGGCCACGGCCAGCGAGCTGATCTGCTGGCCGATCATATACTCAATCGCCTTGTCCACGACGGAGCCGGCATGGCTCAGGTCGCGCTCGGGCGGGGATTGTGTCTCGTTCATCGTATTTTCCATCAGCGCCTTCTATCTGGTGATTTGCCGCCCCGCTACCAGGGCAAACGCCTACCCGGCCACTTCGCCGAGAGTTTTTTCCCGCACGACATCTTCCTGCTCCGCCTGCTGGGCCGCCCACATACCGGCGTATACACCTTCGGCCTCCAGCAGCGCCGCATGGCTGCCGCGCTCCACGATCACACCCTCGCGCAGCACCAATATCTCATCGGCATCCGTCACAGTGGAGAGCCGGTGCGCGATCACCAGTGTCGTGCGGTCATACGCCACCGAGCGCAGCGCCGAGCCGATCTCCTGCTCCGTCGCGGTATCCAGCGCGCTGGTCGCCTCATCGAGGATCAGCACCCGCGGGTTCTTCAAAATCGTCCGCGCAATCGCCACGCGCTGCTTCTCGCCGCCCGAGAGTTTCAACCCCCGCTCGCCGACCTTGGTTTTATAGCCCTGCGGCAGGGTGGTGATGAAGTCATGGATCTGCGCCAGCCGCGCCGCCTGCTCAATCTCCTCAACACGCGCCCCCGGCCGCCCGTAGGCGATGTTGTAGAAAATCGTGTCGTTGAACAGCACCGTATCCTGCGGCACCACGCCGATGGCCGCGCGCAGGCTGTGCTGGGTGTAGTCGCGCACATTATGCCCATCCACCAGCACAGCGCCCGAAACCGTGTCGTAAAAACGGAACAACAGGCGCGAGATGGTGGATTTGCCCGAGCCCGTCGGCCCGACGATGGCCACTTTCTGGCCCGCCGCCACGGTGAAGCTGACGCCTTTGAGAATATCACGGTCTGGATTATAGCCGAAATGCACATTCTCGAAGCGCACCTCCACCGGCGCGCCCTGCGGCGCCAGCTCAATGGCGCCGGGTTTGTCGCGCACCTCGTAATTCACCCGCATCAGGGAGAACATCTGCTCCATGTCGATCATGCCCTGGTTGATCTGCCAGTACACAAAGCCAAGAAAATTAAGCGGCACATAAAGCTGCATGAGATAGGTGTTGACCAGCACGAACTGGCCGACCGTCATGGTGTGGTGCGCAACGCCGGTTGCCGCCATCAGCATCATCACGCCCAGCGCCGCGGAAATAATCACCGCCTGGCCGATGTTCAGCCCGTTGAGCGAGACCTGCGCCTTCACCGAAGCCGCCTCGTAGCGCGCCAGACTCTCATCGTAGCGGCGCGACTCATGCCCCTCATTGCCGAAATACTTAACCGTCTCAAAATTCAGCAGGCTGTCGATCGCCTTGGTCTGCGCCTCGTTATCGGTCTCGTTCATGATCCGGCGGAACTTGGTGCGCCACGCGGTCACGCCAAAGGTGAACGCCATATAGAACCCCACCGCGACAAAGGTGATGAGCGCATACCAGAAGCTGAACATGTGCCAGAGAATGCCCACCGTGAGCAGCAGCTCGATGATGGTCGGCAGAACATTGAAGGTGCTCAGCCGCAGCACGTTCTGGATGCCCAGCGTCCCGCGCAGGATGATGCCCGAGAGCCCGCCGGTCTGGCGGTCCAGGTGGAAGCGCATCGAGAGGCCATGCAGATGCTCAAAAGTCTGGCGCGCCACCACGCGCGAGGCGCGCATCTGCACGGCGGCGAAAATCGCGTCGCGCAGCTCGCCAAATCCGGCCGCGGCGACGCGCACCAGCGCATAACCCACGATCAGCGCCGCGGGAACCACGATAGCACTGGCGCCGTGGGCCAGCCGGTCCACCGCATGGCTATAGAGGATCGGCACATAAACCGTCGCCACTTTGGCCAGCACCATCGCGATGCTGGCCAGCACCAGGCGCAGGCGCAGGCCGAACTCATGCTTCGGCCATAAATACGGCAGCAGCGAGCGCAAAGTGGCCCAGGAATCGCGCGGCGCCTTTGGCGCGCCGGGGGTGGGAGCAAGATGGGGGTTGGCACGGGCGGCATTACGGGTCATGTCACCGCACATGGCATCTGATCCGCAAATTGCAAAGCTCCTCTCGCACATCTCTGCCTGTCATTCAGCGATTCTCCCCGGATCGCGGCTGAAGCTGTGGTCCGGCACGCACCATATCGGCTATCTGAAGCCCGACTTCGCGGCCCGGCTCGCCGCCGCCAGCCCGGCGATAACCTTGCGTGAAAACAGCGCCTTCCTCGCACCCGCGGCGCTGCCGGAGCTGAACAACCTGGCCCATGCCGCCGGGCTGGCGCTGCGGGCGGAGAATTTTGATGTGCGCGAGACCGATGGCGGCCCGGTGCTCGCCGTGCTGGACCGCGGCGCCCTGCCCAGCTTCGGCGTCATCGGCGTGGGTGTGCACCTGAACGGGCTGGTCCGCCGCGCGGATGGCTGGCATTTATGGATCGCCAAACGTGCCGCCAACAAAAAACTGGACCCCGGCAAGTATGACAATCTGGTCGCCGGCGGGGTCGCCGCCGGGCATACGCCGTTTGAGACCATCATCAAGGAATCCGAGGAGGAAGCCGCACTCCCGGCGGCACTGGCCGCCAATGCGCGGCAGGTCGCGCGGTTTGCCTACAACATGGAGCGCCCGGAGGGGCTGCGCCGCGACGTGATCTATGCCTATGACCTGGAGCTGCCCGAATCCTTCATCCCCCAACCGGCTGACGGCGAGGTGGAAAGCTTCGCCCTCTGGCCGCTGGCCCGGGTGCTGGAGGTGGCCTCCACCACCGATGACTTCAAATTCAACGTCAACCTGGTGCTGATAGACCTGTTGATCCGTTACCGGCTGATCGAGGGCGCAGCGGCGGACAGGCTGCGCGCGGCGCTGAACGGCTGAACGGCTCCCTCAGCCCCGAGGCGCAGCCGCCCGGCTCAGCCGGTCGTTAATCGCACGGCCCAGCCCGGTGCGCGGGATGGGCATGACCGCGATGCGCGTCAGGCCGAGGGCTGCCCCCCTGGCGTCCAGCTCATGCAGGGCCTCGAACAAGCGCGCCGCCGCCTCGGTGAGGTTTTTCATCCCCGAAAGCTGAAACACGAGCTTTGCGCCGGGCAGCGGCGGGCCGAATGCCAGCAACGCCTCATCGGCCGCCACCGCAGCGGCGTTGAGCCGCACCGGCAGCCCCGGCGCGTAATGCGAGGCCAGCATCCCCGGCGACGCCATCGCCTGCCCCTGGGTAATCGGCGCGCCGGTCTCCACCGGGCCGATCACCGCCTCCAACGCTTCCACGCTCACCCCGCCGGGGCGGAGCAGCACCGGCGCGGGGCCGGAGAGGTCCAGCACCGTGGATTCCAGCCCGACAGCGCAAGGCCCTGAATCAATCACCGCCGCGATTTTGCCGCCCAGCCCGGCCAGCACATGCGCGGCCGAGGTCGGGCTGATCTGCCCTGAGCGGTTGGCCGAGGGCGCGGCCACCGGCCCGCCGAACGCAGCCAGCAATTGCAGCGCAACGCGATGCCCCGGAACCCGCACCGCCAGCGTCTCCAGCCCTGCCCCCGCCAGCAGCGCAACCGGGCAGGCCGCCGCGCGCGGCAGCACCATGGTCAGCGGCCCTGGCCAGAATACCGCCGCCAGCTTCTCCGCCATGGCGTTTGGCACCACATGCGCGAACGCGCCCCGCGCGCTGGCGTAATGGCAGATCAGCGGATTGAAGCTGGGCCTTCCCTTGGCCGCATAAATTTTTGCGACTGCCTCGCCGTTGCGCGCATCGGCGCCCAGGCCGTAGACCGTCTCGGTGCCAAAGGCGACCAGCTCCCCCGCCGCCAGCAGCGCCGCGGCGCGGGCAATCTCCGGCGCGGTTGGATGCAGGATAACGCTCACTTGGCCCGGCAGTATCCCGTTATTCTTCGTCCGCGGCGCTGGCCTGCGGCTTGGCGCCCGTCTCCAGATCCCGCGCCACCTCCGGCTGATGCAGCAGCTTGTTGATGCGCGTCGCCTCCTCCAGCGCCTCATCGGCCAGGAATTTCAAATCCGGCGTCACGCGCAGCCCGAGCTTCGGCGCGATCTGCGCCCGCAGAAACGGCGACACGCGCTTGAGCGCGGGCAGCAGCGGCGTAATATCCTTGCCGCCCAGCGCGGTGGTGAACACGGTGGCGTGTTTGAGATCCGGCGACATGCGCACTTCCGAGATCGTCAGATGCGCCTTGGCCAGCGTCTTCTCGTGGAACTCGGTGCGCAGGAAAATCTCCGCCAACGCATGGCGGATTTCCTCCCCGACCCGAAGCTGCCGCTGAGACGGCCCCTCTTTACGGGAAGTCCCCCCTGGCGCTCCGTTACGGAGCGACGATTTCGGTTTCATAGCATTCCACCACATCGCCCTCGCGCAGATCCTGGAACCCGGCGAACGACAGGCCGCATTCATACCCGCGCGCCACTTCCTTCACATCGTCCTTGAAGCGCTTGAGCTGCGAGAGATCGCCCTGATGGATGACCACATTCTCGCGCAGCAGGCGCACGCCGCAGCCGCGCTTGACCACGCCCTCGGTAACATAACAACCCGCGACCTTGCCGGTCTTGGTGATGTTGAACACCTGGCGGATTTCCGCATAACCGAGGAATTTCTCGCGATGCACCGGGGCGAGCTTGCCCTTGACCAGCTTCTCGATGTCGTCCGCGACCTCATAGATGATCGAGTAATAGCGGATATCCACGCCATCGCGGTGCGCCAGCTCGCGCGCCTGCGTATTGGCGCGCACATTGAAGCCGACGACGATCGCATCGGACGCCTTCGCCAGCTGCACATCGCTTTCGGTGACCTGACCAACACCCGAATAGATCACGCGCACGCGCACTTCCTCGTTGCCGACCTTGGTGACCACCACCGAGATCGCCTCGGCGGAACCCTGCACATCGGCCTTGACCACAAGGGCCACTTCCTTCTGCGCACCGGCCTGAATCCGGGCCAGCATCTCTTCCATCGTGCCGCGCGCGGCGGTGGCGCTGGCGGCGGAACGCTCGCGCAGCTTCTGCTGGCGGTATTCCACGATCTCGCGCGCCCGCACATCGCTCTCCACGACCACGAACGGCTCACCCGCAACCGGGGCGGCGGACAGGCCAAGGATTTCAACCGGCGTCGAAGGCGTGGCCTCCTTCACGGCCTTGCCCTTGTCGTCCTGCATGGCGCGCACGCGGCCCCACTGGGCGCCCGCCACCACGATATCGCCCACATGCAGCGTGCCCTTTTGCACCAGCACGGTCGCCACCGGGCCACGGCCACGGTCGAGACGGCTCTCGATCACCGCGCCCTCGGCCGAACGGTCCGGGTTGGCGCGCAGCTCCAAAACTTCCGCCTGGAGCAGAATGGCTTCCTCAAGCTTGTCCAGCCCGAGCTTCTTCAGCGCCGAGACCTCGACATCCTGAGTCTCGCCGCCCATTTCCTCGACCACGATCTCGTATTGCAACAGCTCCTGGCGCACGCGGTTGGCGTCAGCACCCGGACGGTCGATCTTGTTGACCGCCACGATAATCGGCACCTGCGCCGCCTTGGCGTGTTTAATCGCCTCGATCGTCTGCGGCATCACGCCGTCATCGGCGGCGACCACCAGGACCACGATATCGGTCACCCCGGCGCCGCGCGCGCGCATGGCGGTGAACGCCTCATGGCCCGGCGTGTCGAGGAAGGTGATCTGCGCGCCCGAAGGCAGCTTCACGGTATAGGCGCCGATATGCTGGGTAATGCCGCCAGCCTCGCCTGCGGCCACATCGGTATGGCGCAGCGCATCGAGCAGGCTGGTCTTACCATGGTCGACATGGCCCATGATGGTGACCACGGGCGGGCGGGGCAGCAACTCGGTGTCAGCATCCTCCTCGCCTTCGAGGCCCACTTCCACATCCGCGTCAGACACGCGGCGCGCCTTATGACCGAATTCCGCCACCACCAGCTCGGCGGTGTCCGCGTCAATCACCTGCATGATATTCGCCATCACGCCCATTTTCATCAGGGCGCGCACCACCTCGTTGCCGCGCGCGGCCATACGGTTGGCCAGCTCCTGCACGGTGATGGTCTCCGGCAGAATCACCTCGCGCACCACCTTCACGCCATCGGAGCGCAGCAGCTCCAGCTCGGCCTGGCGGCGCTCACGCTCGCGCTGGCGGCGCACGGAGGCGAGCGAACGCACCTTCTCGTCCTCGCCCTCGATGGCGGCCAGCACGTCGATCTTACCGGCGCGGCGGCGGTCATCGCCAATTTTCTTCGGCGCCACCACGGGCACGCCGCGCTTGGGCGCGGGGCCCACGCTCGGGCGCTTCACACCGCGCGGGGCTTCGTCTTCTTCCTCGGGCCGCGCGCCGGGGCGCTGGCCGGGTTTCAGCTGCAAGGTCTCGCGGCCGGGGACGGCGGGTTTCGCCGGGGCAGCCGCGGGCTTCGCCGGGCCAGCGGCGGGTTTCGCCGCGGCAGCGCCGGGAGCCGCCACGGGGGCGGCGGGCTTGGCTTCGGCCGGCTGCTCAGGCGCGGCGGCCTCAACCGGGGCGGGTTCTGGCTCGGGCTCCGGCTCCGGCGCGGGCGGCGGCGCCAGCAGCGCCTCTTCCTCGCGGCGGCGCGCTTCCTCGGCGGCGGAGAGAATGGAAATTTTCTCCTGCTCGCGGCGCTCGGCCTCGCGCTGCGCGGCAAGGCGCTGCTGCTCGGCCAGCACACGCTGGCGGGTTGCCTGCTCGGCGGCGGTGAGCGCGCGCGGCGCAACGCCGGGGCGGCCTGCCGGGCGAACGGGCGCTGGTGCCGGAACGGATACCGGCGCCGGCGGCGCGGCGGATGCCGGCGGCGGGCTGGCTCCGGCCGGGCGCTCGGCGGGCGGCTTGTTCAATGAAAGCGCCGGCGCCGGAGCTGCCGGGGCCGGGGCTGCTGGGGCCGCCGGGGCGGGCGACGCTGCCAGGCCGCGTTTTTTGCGCACCTCAACCTGAACCACCTTGGACCGGCCATGCGAGAAGCTCTGCCGCACCGATCCGGCGTCGACCGTATGCCCCGCATCACCACGCGCAGCCGGGCGCAGCGAGAGCCTGCCTTTGGTTTCAGTCTGGTCGTTGCCGTCAGTCATGCGTAATCCGGTCCATTCAACAATCGTGGCTGGTACTACCCCAGCCTGATTGGGCACTACTGCCCGCTTAAAACGCCGCCCGCAACACCTGCGAGGCGGCCCGCCTCAATTTCAATCATTTTCGCCAGCCGGCCGGGGGCAATAACCACATGCACCGCCTGCTCTCTCCCGAAAATCTTACCCAGCCTGGCCGCGGAAAAAACCGCCACCACCGGCACCTCACGCCCGCCCACAAAGCGCGCACGCTCCTCAACACTGCCATCCACCGCCTGCAACACCAGCCCGGCCTTGCCAGAAGTCAGCCATTCGCGGGCCTTCTCAAAGCCCGCAATCGCCGCTCCACTCCGCCGCGCCAGCCCGGCCAGATCGAAAATCCGCTGTATCAACGCTGTTTCCACCTGGGAGGCCAAATCCGGCGCCACAACCAGCTGCTGCTTCGCCGCACGGGCAAACACGCCACGTTTCAGCGCTGTGTCTATCACATCCCTGGACGCACTCAACCACAATCCACGCCCAGGCAGGGTTGCGCTGACATCGAACACCAGCTGGCGCTGCGGCCCCACCACGAAACGCAGCATGGCCTCACGCGCGAAACTCTCGCGTTTGACCAAGCAGCGCCGCAGCGGCCCGCGCTCCGGCGCCTCGTCTTCGCTGTCAGCGATGTCCGGTTCAGGCTGCGTTGCCATCTCCCTCGAACCAGTGCGCCCGCGCGGCCATGATGATCTCGTTGGCGGCTTCCTCGTTCAACGCCTCGGCGCCGACGATTTCCACCAGCTCGTCACCGGCCAGGTCGGCCAGGTCGTCCAGCGTCTTCACACCCTTCTCGCCCAATGCGATCAGGTCTTTCGCGCTCAGCGCCTCAATCGCGGCGACCTCGTCGCTCACGCCCAGCGCCACGCGCTTCTCTTCCAGCTCACCAGCCTGCTTGGCCAGCGAGGCTTCCGCCCGGCGCTGCAGCTCGGCGGCCACGTTTTCGTCAAAGCCCTCAATCGAGGCGATTTCATCCAACGGTGTCATGCTCAAATCCTCTATCGTCTCGAATCCTTCGGCCACCAGCAGGCCTGCGATCACATCGTCCACATCCAGCGCTTCCACGAACAGCCCGGTCTTGCGGCGGAACTCCTCCTGGCGGCGCTCGGACTCCTCAGCCTCGGTCAGGATATCGATATCCCAGCGCGTCAACTGCGAGGCGAGACGCACATTCTGGCCGCGCCGCCCGATGGCGAGCGAGAGCTGGCTGTCAGGCACCACGACCTCAACGCGCCCGGCCTCCTCATCCATCACCACCTTGGAAACCTCGGCCGGCGCCAGCGCGTTCACCACGAAGGTCGCGACATTGGGCGACCAGGGGATGATATCAATCTTCTCGCCCTGCAACTCAGCCACCACCGCCTGCACGCGCGAGCCGCGCATGCCCACGCAGGCACCCACCGGGTCGATCGACTGATCGCGCGAGACCACCGCCATTTTGGCGCGCGAGCCCGGATCACGCGAGACCGCCTTGATCTCGATGATGCCGTCATAAATCTCCGGCACTTCCTGCGCGAACAGCTTGGCCAGAAAGCCGGGATGCGTGCGCGAGAGAAAAATCTGCGGCCCGCGCTGTTCTTCGCGCACATCGTAGATGAACGCGCGCACGCGGTCGCCGTTGCGCAGATTCTCACGCGGGATGGTCTCATCACGGCGCAGCAGCGCCTCGGCGCGGCCGAGATCCACCATCAAATTGCCGTACTCGGTGCGCTTGACCACACCGTTGATGATCTCGCCCACCCGGTCCTTGAACTCGTTATACTGCTTGGAGCGCTCATACTCGCGCACCCGCTGCACGATCACCTGCTTGGCGGTCTGCGCGGCGATGCGGCCAAAGTCGATCGGCGGCAGCGGATCGACGATAAAATCCCCGGCATTCTTCTCGGGCGCGAATTTCTTCGAGATGGCAACGGGGATCTGCGTCTCCTCGTTCTCCACCGTCTCGACGATCTCGGTCCAGCGCGAAAGCCGCACATCGCCGGTCTTGCGGTCGATGGTGGCGCGGATGTCCTTCTCGTGGCCGTATTTGGCGCGGCCGGCTTTCTGAATCGCCTGCTCCATCGCCTCCAGCACATCGTCGCGCTCAATCTGTTTTTCGCGCGCGACGGCATCGGCAACAAGCAGCAATTCCGGACGGTTAACTGCGGTATCCATCGTCAGTCTCCAATAAATAGACGTGTCATGAGTTGATTCACTGCAAAGGGGCTTGCGGCATCGCGAACGCAATCAGCGCATCGGTGAGAATCAGCTTGGCCTTCTTGATATCGGCCCGCTTCAGGCTCAACACCTCACCAGTCTCCACCTTCAGCTGCACGCTGTCTTCATCCGCCCCCACCAGCACGCCGCTGAAACGCTTGCGGTTGCCGGGGCCGGGAAAATTCAGCTCGATCTTCGCCTCGAAGCCAGCGTAGCGGACAAAATCCTTGGTCCGGGTCAGCGGCCGGTCAATCCCCGCGGAGCTCACCTCCAGCGTCCAGGCCGAGGTGATCGGGTCTTCCACGTCCAGCACGGCGGAGAGCAGATGGCTCACGGCGGTGCAGTCATCAAGGGTGAAGGCGGCATCGTCCGCCCGGTCGGCCATGATCTGCACGGTGGGCGATTCCGTGCCCATGATCTGTACACGCACCAGCTCATACCCCTGGGCCTCCAGCGGTTCGGCAATCAGTTCGGCAATGCGGCCTTCAAGGCCGGTATGGTTCGGGCGGTTGGCGGTCATTCAGGCAAAAATCCAATAAAAAGGGCGGCCGGTTAGGGCCACCCTGGAAAACTCGGGTTTTGTTTTTTGCCCTCATACGCCGATACCGCGCTGGCGGCAAGGAGTTTCTCGCAGCGGCACCGGGTCTCATGGCAAACGGCGCAAAACCTCACCCCGGGTCCAGGGCCACCTCGTCGCAATGCACCCGCATCAAATCCTCCATCTGGTGCATATACACCTCGCTGCGCGTCCCGGGCGGGGGCGCCTCGGGCGGTGGCGCCTCGGGCGGGGGCGCCACCACGATATTCGCGTAACAGCGCGCGAACACCCGCATCACATGCGCCACGCCCACCCCGGTCACGCTGCGCCGGTCCCCGGCGAAATAGCTCCCGCCATCAAACCGGCCCGTGATAATCTCATAGGACGGGAAATACGCCACCCCCGGCCGCCCCTGCGCCACCATCTCCGCCGCCACGCGCAGCACGGATTTGGAGTAAATCGTTGCGGCCAGCACATGCGTATCCGCCCGCGCCGTCGCCACCAGCGGCACCGGCGAAACGGTGAGAATCACCCGGCAGCCATGGTTGACGCCGCGCAGCTCGTCGATGAAACAGCTCAAATCCTCCACGACCTCCGCCACGGTGAAATTGTGGAATTCATGCCGCGCCGCGTCGAACGTCCCGCCCGCAACCCCAGGACAGAGCGGAAAAACCGCCCCATCCGCCCGCGAGCGCCACGCTTCGGTAAGCCCCAGGGTGAACACCAACACATCCAGCGTCTCGAACGCCCGGCGCAACGCGGCAAAATGGCGCGCCCTGTCGATCTCGAACTCACGCCTGGACAAAAACCCACCCGGCTGGATCTGCGGCCTGAACGGATCAATAAACTGCCCGTCCGTCTCCCAGACATCCTCGGCCGGGCTGAAATTGCCGTAAGCACGGCGGAAAAGCTGCAAGAGCTGCCGCGCCGTATAAATATTGCCCGTGCGCGCGCTGAACACATCATAGTTGAAGCTGTGCGCCAACGCCGCCGAAGCAAGCGGATGCGCCGCCTCGGCAACGAGAAAATTGAACTGGATCGCCCGCAGCATCGGCCCGATGTGCTGGGCGAAACAGCTCCCGGCGGTAAAAACAGCATCCCCCGGCGCAATCATGAACGGCGCCTGCACCGCCGGATCAACCGCGCCCGGCGCCACCTGCGCCACGGCGCGCCGCCAGAAGGCGTGGTCGGGCAGATTCTGATACGGATTACCGCTCATCGCGCCGGCTCGCCCAGGCTCGCCGCCAGTTTTTCCAATACATGCGCGCCATAAACCGGGTTGCCATGCGTCGGGTCCGGGTTCCACCCGGCTTCAACCATCATGCCCTGAGCATCCTGCATCCCCGCCGGCACGCCAAGGAACGCAACGCCCAGCCGCGCGCATGCCTCCCGGTACAGCGCCGAATGCAGCCGCCAGAGCTTATAGCGCAGCAGCGCCGGAGAGACGCCGTATGCCGCGATCATATCCTTGAAAATCCCCGGATAGGTTTGGATATGCGCCGCCGAGGGCACCGGCGGGGGAGATTCGATATGAACAAGCCGCCCCGGCACCGCCGCCCGGTACGCCGCCAACACCGCCAGATGCGGCGCAACGCGGCGGGCAAGCTCACCGCGCAACAGCCCGGCGGGCAGAATTTCGCACGTCTCGTCCACGGGCAGTTCGGGCGCTTCCGGCAGCACGAAATCAAAACGCTGCGGATGGTTCAACATGCCGATGATCGAATGGTCATTCCCGCCGAGCACCGAAACATGCACCTCGGCCGCCGCCGCGCGCAGCTCCCCCAGGAGCGCCGGGCACAACCCGCCTTCGGCCATCGGCGGCTCAAATTGCGGATCGTTGAGCAGCGCAAAGCGCATCTCCGGTACTTGCGCGCCCGGCACACGCCGCTTATGCGCCGCTTCCAGCGCGCAGGCATGGCTATGTCCCATGACAAAAATTCTACCCGGCATCGTTCCCGCCTGTTGCTCTGCCTTAAAGATGTACCCGCTTTGCCCTCCAGCACAAAAAACGGAAATTTCCGCGTTGCGCAACCGTGGTAACGGCATAAATAAACCTGCTTATTCAGATGACAAAGGATGATTCGCGATGAAGCCACCGATCGGCCGGGACACCAAGCTCTGCATGTCGCTCTCAGCCCGCCCGGGCAATTTCGGCTCGCGCTTCCAAAATCATTTATACGAGGCGCTGGGGCTCGATTACGTCTACAAATCCTTCACCACGCAAAACCTCCCCGCGGCTATTGGCGGCATCCGCGCCCTGGGCATTCGCGGCTGCGCCATTTCCATGCCCTTCAAGGAAGCCGTGATCCCGCTCATCGACACGCTGGAGGCCTCGGCGCGCGCCATCGAGTCCATCAACACCATCGTCAACGACGATGGGCACCTGACCGGCTACAACACCGATTACAGCGCGGTCCGCACGCTGGCTGAGCAGTCCGGGCTGGACCGGGACGCACCCTTCATCCTGCGCGGCAGCGGGGGCATGGCCAAGGCGGTGGCCGCCGCGCTGCGCGATGGCGGGTTCCACAACGGCACCATCCTCGCCCGCAATGCGCAGAGCGGGCCAGCCCTGGCGGCGCGCTACGGTTTTCGCTGGCAAGCCGCGGCCGAAGGGTTGAGCGCGCCCTTTCTCATCAACGCGAGCCCGCTTGGCATGGCCGGGGCGGATGAGGCGGTGCTGGCCTTCACCCCGGCACAGATCGCCGCCGCCGCCGTGGTGTTCGACGTGGTGGCCGTGCCGCTGGAAACGCCTCTGCTCGCCGCCGCCCGCGCCGCCGGTAAGCGCCTGATCACAGGCGGCGAGGTCGCCGTATTGCAGGCCCTGGCGCAGTTTGAGCTCTACACCGGCGCAACCCCCACGCCCGCCCAGGTGGAGCAGGCCGCCGCCTTCGCCCGCACCGGCTGAACCGCCCGCCAACGAAAAACGGCGCCCGAAGGCGCCGTTTTCCACAAATAACCCTCGCGAAATTAAGCGGAGTAGTACATCTCGAACTCAACCGGGTGCGGCGTGTGCTCGAAGCGGTACACTTCCTTCCACTTGATCTCCATGTAGCTCTCGATCTGCTCCTTGCTGAACACATCGCCCTGCAACAGGAACTCATGGTCGGCTTCGAGCGACAGCAGCGCCTCGCGGAGCGAACCGCAAACCGTCGGGATGCCCTTCAGCTCTTCGGGCGGCAGCTCGTAGAGATCCTTGTCCATCGGGTCGCCGGGGTGGATCTTGTTCTTGATGCCGTCGAGACCGGCCATCGCGATCGCCGCGAAGGAGAGGTAGGGGTTCGCGGTCGGATCGGGGAAGCGGACTTCCACGCGCTTGGCCTTCGGGCTCGTGGTGTAGGGGATACGGCACGAAGCCGAGCGGTTACGCGCCGAATAGGCCAGCAGCACCGGCGCCTCGAAACCCGGGATCAACCGCTTGTAGCTGTTGGTCGCGGGGTTGGTGAACGCGTTGATCGCCTTGGCGTGCTTGATCACGCCGCCGATGAAATACAGGCACATCTCGGAGAGGTCCGCATAGCCATTGCCCGCGAACAGCGGCTTGCCGGCTTTCCAGATCGAGGCGTGCGTATGCATGCCCGAGCCGTTGTCGCCATAAATCGGCTTGGGCATGAAGGTCGCGGTCTTGCCATAGGAATGCGCGACGTTGTGGACGCAGTATTTATAAATCTGCATCTGGTCGGCCATCTTGGTCAGCGAGTTGAACCGGGTTCCCAGTTCGTGCTGGCTCTGCGCCACCTCATGGTGGTGCTTCTCAATCGGCAGGCCCATCTCGCCCATGGCGGAGAGCATCTCGGCGCGCAGGTCTGAGTCGCCATCCACGGGCGGAACGGGGAAATAACCGCCCTTAACCGCCGGGCGATGGCCCATGTTGCCTTCCGGATAATCCTTCATCGAGGAGCCGGGGCCCTCGATGGAATCCAGCTGGTAGGTGCCGAAATTGCCGCCGGTGCCGAACTTCACGCTGTCGAAAATGAAGAACTCAGCTTCCGCGCCGATGAAAATGGTGTCGCCGATGCCGGTCGACTTCACATAGGCTTCCACCTTCTTCGCGGTCGAGCGCGGGTCGCGGGCATAGCCCTGGCCGGTCGCGGGCTCGATGATGTCGCAAAACAGGATCAGGCTCGGCTTGGCCGCGAACGGGTCCATCACCGCCGTATCCAGGTCCGGCTGCAAAATCATGTCGGACTCGTTGATCGCCTTCCAACCGGCGATCGAGGAGCCGTCGAACATGAAGCCGTCCTTCAGCGTGTCGGCATCAACCGTGGAGACATGCTGCGCCGTGTGCTGCCACTTGCCTTTCGGGTCCGTGAAACGCAGGTCCACGTACTCGACCCCGTTTTCCTTAATCAGTTCAAGAACCTTCGCTACGCCGTCGGCGCTCTCAGCGGGCTTCTTCGCCATGCTTTATCCCCGTAATGTCAATAAGTTAATCGTCAAGCTCATCGTCTATCGACGGTGCCGCACCACGCGGCCCCGAACAACCCTGTTGCAAGCGCAGCATGTTAACCGTGCATGACCGCCAGGACAATGCCTCTTCAGATCGCGGCGTCGCCTTTTTCCCCGGTGCGGATGCGGATCGCCTCTTCAACCGTGGAGATAAAAATCTTGCCGTCGCCAATCCGCCCGGTGCGCGCGGCATTGGTAATCGCCTCAACCGCCCGTTCAACCACCGCGTCCTCGCAGACCACTTCGATTTTCACCTTGGGCAGAAAATCCACCACATACTCGGCGCCGCGGTAGAGCTCGGTATGCCCCTTCTGCCGGCCAAACCCCTTCGCCTCCACGACGGTGATGCCTTGCAGCCCTACCTCGTGCAGAGCCTCTTTCACTTCGTCAAGCTTGAACGGCTTAATGATCGCTTCGATCTTTTTCATCTGGTCCACGCCCGCCACGGCCAGGCGTCCTCCTTCAAGTGTTCGTTCGGACAGCGCAATCGCGCGCCAGCCAACGGGCTGACGGGATACAGTCTTGCACGCACCGTGCCAGCCGCGCAAACCACAAGCAAGAACCATGTTGCACAGGGGTTTAGCGCGTATCACGATTCGATTTGCCTATCGGGCAGCGGCTTTTGCCTAATTTTTTAGCATACTTGCCGCCCGCCACCGCCTCGCGTTACGCTCCGGCACGTCGCTCAAGGAAATCAACGTGAAACCAGCCAACACGCTGCTCGAACAAACCGGCACCACCATCTTCACCGTGATGTCGGCGCTCAGCCTGCAACACGGCGCCATCAACCTCGGCCAGGGCTTCCCTGACACCGAAGGCCCGGCCGATATCGTCCAGGCGGCGGCGGATGCGCTGCGCGACCACCGCAATCAATACCCGCCCCTCACCGGCCTGCCCGAGCTGAAATCCGCCGTCGCCGCCGCCAGCCAGCGGTTCTACGGCCTGGAGATCGACCCCGCCGCCGGCGTCTGCGTCACCTCCGGCGCCACCGAGGCGATCACCGCCTGCCTGATGGCCCTGCTCAACCCCGGCGACGAGGCCATCCTCATCGAACCGCTCTACGACACCTACCTGCCGGTGGTGAAAATGCTCGGCGCCACCGCGCGGCTGGTCCGCCTCGAGCCGCCCGGCTGGGAGCTGCCGCGCGCCGTGCTGGCCGCCGCCTTCAGCCCCAAAACCAAGCTGCTGCTGCTCAACTCGCCAATGAACCCCACCGGCAAGGTTTTTACGCCCGATGAGCTGGGTTTCATCGCCGGGCTGCTGACGCAGCACGATGCCTACGCGGTGTGCGACGAGGTGTACGAACATCTGGTCTTCCCGCCCGCGCGGCACATCCCGCTCATGACTCTGCCGGGCATGGCCGCGCGCACCTTGCGCATCGGCAGTGCGGGCAAAACCTTCTCGCTCACCGGCTGGAAGGTGGGCTACGTCTCCGGCCCCGCAAACCTCATCTCCCTCACCGCCAAGGCGCACCAGAACCTCACCTTCACCACGGCGCCCAATTTGCAGCGCGCCGTCGCCCTCGGCCTCGCCAAGCCCGATGATTATTTCGCCGGCCTGGCCGGGGCGCTAATGGCCCAGCGGGATATTCTGGACACCGGCCTCAAGCGCCTGGGCTTTATCACCCTGCCCACCGATGGCAGCTATTTCATCACGGCGGATATCACGCCCTTGAGCTTTCCCGGCGATGATGTGGACTTCTGCCGCGCCATCACCACCCAGGCCGGGGTCGCCGCCATCCCGGTCTCGGCCTTCTATGCCGGCGCCGCGCCGCGAAACTACGTCCGCTTTGCCTTCTGCAAGCAGCCCGATGTGCTGCGCGAGGCCCTGGCGCGGCTGGAAAACTGGCGCGCGGGCAAAAGCTGAGCACGAATCGCCATCAAGACGTTGACGGGCGATACTCCCTCGCAGTACGACGCCCCTACCCTGGATGGCGGACGTAGCTCAGTTGGTAGAGCGCCGGTTTGTGGTACCGGTTGTCGCGGGTTCAATCCCCGTCGTTCGCCCCAGGGGTTTTCCCCATATCGCCCGCCGCGTTACACCCGCGTGAATAATAAACGAGCCAGGGTGATTTAACCCGTCCGGCGGCAAAGTCTTGAGCAGCCGTTAAGTATTTTCCGCTCAACCTGCCCCTGCGTGTTCTTTAACCCAGGGCCTTTCCCATGACCTTCCAGCTCTCCAGTGATCTGGCCTGGATATGCCTCCTCGCCGTGCTTTTAATTCTGACCGGCGCCCTGTTCACCTTGCGCGCCGGCGGAAAATGGCTGGGCGGGCGCCTTAAAGCCGAGGAAGCCCTTCGCCGCGCCTGGACCCGCAACCTCGCCGACGCCTCTTTCGACGGGCTGCTGATCCACCGCCAGGGGGTGATCCTGCAAATGAACCGCACCCTGGTGCGGATGCTGGGCACGCGTGAGCGCGAGTGGCTGGGGCAGAATTTCGTCAACCTCGCCCGGCCGGACCACAGCGCCGCCCTGCGCGCCGAGCTGGAGGCGCCACAGCCCCAAACCGCCGAATTCACCCTGCTGCGCGCCAACAAAACCGAGGTGCCGGTAGAAATCTACAGCCATAACATCGAGTTCGACGGCCAACCCGCGATCGTCATGGCCATCCGCGACATCAGCCAGCGCCTCGCGGACGCGGCGCGCATCACCCGCCTCACGCATTATGATGCCCTGACCGGCCTGCCCAACCGCGCCCTCTTCACTGAAACCCTGGCCGCCGCATTGGCACGCAACAACACCACCAGCGGCACCACGGCGCTGCTCATCATGGACCTCGACCAGTTCAAGCCGATGAACGATCTGCTCGGCCGCGCCGGGGGGGACCTGCTGCTCAAACAGGTCGCCGGCCGGCTCGCCGCGATGGCCCAGGAGGAGGACACGCTGGCGCGCATCGGCGGGGATAAATTCGCCATGCTCATCTCCAGCAATGGGCCGCCCAACCGGGGGATGAGCCTTGGCGGCCAGATCGCCGCCACCTTCCACGAACCCTTCATCATCGACGGCCAGCTGATCAAGCTCTGGCTCTCCATCGGCCTCGCCATCTACCCGGACCATGCGGCCGACGCGCCGGGGCTGATGAAGGCGGCTGAATTCGCACTCAACCAGGCGGCGCAGGCCGGGGGCGGCACCGCGCATATCTATTCGCATCACGAGGCGGGGCTGCACCGCCAGAGCGCCCAGCGCGAAGCCCCCCCCGGCGGCCCGGCTGACCTGCTGCGCCTGGGCAGCGACCTGCGCAACGCCCTGCACCGCGACGAGATCAGCCTGGTGTTTCAACCCGTGTTCCGCGCCAGCGACCTCGCCCCAGCCGGATTCGAGGCTCTGGCACGCTGGAACCACCCCGCCGAAGGGCTGATCGGGCCGGATCGCTTCATCCCCCTGGCTGACGCCGCCGGACTCACGGATGAGATCGGCTGCTTCGTGCTGGAGACCGCCTGCACCGAGGCCGCGCGCACCCCCAACACCCGCGTTTCCGTCAACCTCTCCCCCGCGCAGCTGCGCGACATCAACCTGCCCGCGCGCATCAGCGCCATCTTGCGCAAAACCGGGCTGAAACCCGAGTTCCTCGACCTCGAAATCCCCGAAATCGTGCTGAGCGAGCCGCGCCCCGGCACCATAGGGGTGCTCCAGACCCTGCGGGCCACCGGTGCCGGGCTGGTGCTCGACCATTTCGGCGCCAAGTACTCCCTGCTCACCTCGCTCAGCGAGCAACCCTTCTCCCGCCTGAAAATCGACCGCCGGTTCACCCAGAAACTCGGCGAAAGCTCCAGCGCCGAAGCCGTCGTCAACGCCATCCTGGCGATGGCCGCCAATTTACGTCTGGAGGTCATCGCCGTGGGCGTCGAGACCGAGGCGCAGCTCGCCTATTTGCGCCGCCTGGGCTGCCATTTCGTGCAGGGCCAGCTGCTCGGCCCGCCCACGCCGCGCGCCGCCGCCCAGACCCCGGCACTGGCCGCGCCGCAGCGCCCATCCCTTGTGGTGTCACGGGGGTAAGCTAGTATGATCGCGCATGCCTCCCACCATCCGCCTGCTCTCGCCCGCCACCGTCAACCGCATCGCCGCCGGCGAGGTGATCGAGCGCCCCGCCGCCGCGGTGAAGGAGCTCGTGGAAAACGCGCTCGATTCCGGGGCGACGCGCATCGAGGTCATTCTCACCAGCGGCGGCATCGAGCGCATCGAGGTCATCGATAACGGCTGCGGCATCGCGCAATCCCAGCTGGCTCTGGCCATCGAGCGCCACGCCACCTCCAAACTCGCCGATGAAGCCCTGGTGCGCATCGCCACCCTGGGCTTCCGCGGCGAGGCGCTGCCCTCCATCGGCGCCGCCGCCAAACTCACCCTCATCAGCCGCCCGCCAGGGCAGGACGCCGCGGCGCGCATCACCGTGGCCGGCGGCGCGGTGGGCGAGGTCATCCCCGCCGCGGGCGAGGCCGGCACGCGCGCCATCGTCGAGGATCTGTTCTACGCCACCCCGGCCCGCAAAAAATTCCTCCGCACCCCGCGCGCCGAGGCCGACGCCGCCGAGCGCGCCGTCTGGCGCCTGGCGCTCAGCGCCCCGCATGTCGCCTTCCGCCTGGTCTCCGGCGAGCGGGTGATGTTCGACCTCCCCGCCCAGGGCGAGCCCGCCCGCATCGCCGCCCTGTTCGGCCGCGAAACCGCCAGCGCCATGCTCCCGCTGGACGCCGTGCGCGAGGACGTGCGCCTCACCGGCCTCGCCGCCCCCGCCAGCCTCACGCGCGCCACCATGGCGCTGCAAAGCTTCGTGGTGAACGGCCGCCCGGTGCTGGACCCGCACCTGCGCATCTCGCTGCGCCTCGCCTACCGCGATGTCATCGCCTCGGGCCGCCACCCGGTCGCCGCATTGCGGCTCGAAGTCCCGGAGGAAGCGCTGGACGTGAACGTCCACCCCGCCAAAACCGAGCTACGCTTTGCTGACGCGAATGGTATCCGCAGCCTGGTCATGGGCGCCATCGGCCGCCTGCTGGACCGCCCGGTCTCCCTGGCCACCGCCCCGCAGGCCTTCCCCAGCCTCTCATTGCGCCCGCCCGCCAGCGCCTCTTATGCCGCCTACACCCCGCCCGCGCACGCCCCGGCCCCGCCCAGCGCCGCCGCGCGGGGCTTCGCGGAAGCGGAGTTCGCCAGCTTCACCCCCGCCGCCCGCCAGATCACCCCGGACCACACGCTCACCGCTCACCCGCTCGGCGCCCCGGTGGCGCAAATCCTCGATACCTACATCCTCTCCGTCGCGGCTGACGGCGCCCTCGTCATCACCGACCAGCACGCCGCCCATGAGCGCCTCACCGAGGAACGCCTGCGCGCCGAATTCTCCGCCGGGCGCGTCGCCAGCCAGCCGCTGCTGGTGCCCGTGGTGGTGGATCTCTCCCCGGCTGACGCCATGCGCCTGCTCGCCCAGTCCGAAATCCTCTCGCGCCTGGGGCTGGAGATCGAACCCTTCGGCCCTGGCGCCGTCTTGGTCCGCGCGCTGCCCGCCGCATTAAAAAACCCTGACGCCGCCACCCTGCTGCGCGACCTCGCGGACGAATTCGCCGAACACGGCACCCCCGCCGCGCTGGAAGCGCATCTCGACTCCGCCCTCGCCCGCCTCGCCTGCCACCGCTCCATCCGCGCCGGGCGGCGGCTCACGCCAGAGGAAATGTCCGCCCTCCTGCGCGACATGGAATCCACCCCCCGCGCCGGCACCTGCTCCCACGGCCGCCCCACGTTTTTAAAACTTTCGCGTGCCGAGCTGGAAAAAATGTTCGGCCGGCGAGGGATGTAGCAAGTGTAGGATGGGTGAGCGAAGCGTAACCCATCGCCCTCAATCGCCCCGCCCCGCCAACTCATTCCTTTTCCGTCACAAACCCGCCCAAACTGGGGTGCAAGCAAAAAATTCTCCCACAAACCCAGCCGCTTCCACGCAAAACCTCACAGATGCTTCACGTGAAGCACCCCTCACCACCGCCCGAACACCAGCCGCGCCTTCCCATGCGCGCGTTCCGCCAGCACCGCGGGCAAAGCCACCTCGTCGCCCGGCCCCAGCTCCGCCACCACCACGGCCCCCGGCGCCAGCCACCCGCGCGCGCTCAGCACCGCCAGCGCCTTGTTCACCAGATCCTGCCCATACGGCGGGTCCAGAAACACCAGCCCGTGCGGCGCGCCCGCGGGCGCGGCCAGCACATCGCCCGCCACCACCCGGCACGCCTCTTCCGCCCTGCATGCCGCGATATTTTTCCGCAGCGCCGCCAGCGCCCCAGGCGCCCGCTCCATGAAATCCGCCGCCGCCGCCCCGCGCGAGAGCGCCTCCAGCCCATAGGCCCCGGTGCCCGCGAACACATCCAGCACCCGCGCGTCCCGCAAAAACCCCGCCCCGGCCCAAGGCGCATGCAGCAAAATATCAAACACCGCCTGGCGTGCCCGCGCCCCGGTCGGGCGTGTCTCCAGCCCCTCGGGCGCCGCCAGTTTTCGCCCGCGCCACGCCCCCGCGATAATCCGAGGCCCCAGGCTCATTTACCCAGCCCAGGCACCTGTTCGCGCAGAATTTTGCCGTTCACTTCCTCAACCTCGCCCTTGGCCAGCAGCCCGAGCTGAAACGGCCCGTAGGCCACGCGTATCAACCGCGTCACCGGCAGCAGCAGCGCGTCCATCACGCGCCTGATCTCCCGGTTCTTGCCTTCCCGCAATGAAACACTGAGCCAGGTATTCGCCCGCTGCACCGAATCCACCGAAGCCTCGATCGGCCCGAACTTCACCCCGTCCACCACCATGCCCTCGGCCAGGCGCGTCAGCTTCTTCGGGTCCACCCCGCCATGCACGCGCACGCGGTAGCGCCGCAGCCAGCCGGTTGAAGGCAGTTCCAGCTGGCGGGCCAGCGCGCCGTCATTGGTCAGCAGCAACAGCCCCTCGGAGGTCAGGTCCAGCCGCCCCACGCTGATCACCCGCGGCAAATCCTTCGGCAGATGCTCAAACACCGTCGGCCGGCCTTCCGGGTCCTTATGCGTGGTCACCAGCCCGTCGGGCTTGTGGTAGCGCCACAGCCGGGTGCGCTCGGGCTGCGCCACGGCCTTGCCGTCCACCACCACGATATCCGTGGGCCCCACGAACACCGCCGGATGCTCCACCGGCGCGTTGTTCATCCGCACCCGCCCCGCCGCGATCATCGCCTCCGCATCGCGCCTGCTCGCCACCCCCGCGCGTGACAAAAACTTGGCGATCCGCTCGCCGCGCTGTTCCTCAACCATTGGCCGCCGCCATCATCGCCGCAAAAATCGCCGTATCCCCTTTGTCGATCAAATATTCCGGGTGCCACTGCACCCCGATACAAAATTTCAGTCCCGGCACCTCGATGCCCTCAATCACCCCATCCGGCGCCACCGCGTTCACGACCGACCGCCCGGCGCTACGCACCGCCTGGTGGTGCGAGGTGTTCACCAGCATCCGCGGCCCCACGATATCATACAATCGCGTCCCCCGCAGAATCTCCACCTCATGCCCCGGCTGGTAGTGCGAGGTTTTCTGTTCATGCGCCAGCGCCCCGGCCACCGCATCGGGGATATGCTGAATCAAACTCCCCCCAAGCACCACCGCCAACAGCTGCTCGCCGCCGCAAATGCCCAGCACCGGCATATCCCGCCGCAACGCGCCCTGGAGCAAGGCCAGCTCCGCCGTGGTTCGGTCCGCCTTCAGCTCCACCGTGGCGTGGCGCTCCGCCTCGCCATACAGCGCCGGGTCCACATCAAAGGCGCCGCCGGTCACAATCAGCCCATCCAGCCGCCCGAGGTAATCCTCCGCCAGCCCCGCGTCATGCGGCAGCGCCACCGCCAGCCCGCCGGCCGCCGCCACCGCCTCGCAATAATTCTGCCGCAGCGCATACCAAGGGTATTTGGACCACCCGCCCGCGGGCTCGGCGTCCAGGGTCAAACCAATCAAAGGCCGTTTTGTCATGCCCGCAACTAGACCCGCAGGCCCACACAAGGCAAGAAACCCCGCATGACCCCCATGGACCACGCCCTGGCACAAGCCCGCGCCGCCGCCGCGATCGGTGAAATCCCGGTCGGCGCCGTGGTCACCGATGCTTCAGGCGCCATCATCGCCGCCGCGCATAACCAAACCGAGGCGACCCAGAACCCCACCGCCCATGCCGAATTTCTGGCCCTGCAAGCCGCCGCCGCCGCGCGCGGCCAAAAATACCTGGCGGACTGCACAATCACCGTCACCCTGGAGCCCTGCGTGTTCTGCGCGGGCGCCATCGCCGCCTTTCGCCTGCGCAGGCTGGTGTTCGGCGCGTATGATCCCAAAACCGGCGCGATCGAGCATGGCCCGCGCGTGTTCACCCACGCCACCACACATCACAAACCCGAGATCATCGGCGGCGTGCGCGATTCCGATTGCTCGGCCCTGCTCGCCACCTTCTTCACCGGGCTGCGCAATGCCTGACCTCTCCTTCGAGACCCGTATCGGCGGCATCATCGCCGGGGTGGACGAGGTGGGCCGCGGCCCGCTGGCCGGCCCCGTGCTCGCCGCCGCCGTCATCCTCCCCGCCACCCTGCCGCCCGGCCTCGCCAGCCTCATCGACGATTCCAAAAAACTCTCCGCCCCCCGCCGCGCCGCCGCGCTCAAAGCCCTGCGGGCCTGCGGCGCGCTCATCGGCCTCGGCGCCGCCTCCGTGCGCGAGATCGAGACGCTCAACATCCTCCACGCCTCCCTGCTCGCCATGCGCCGCGCCATCGCCGCCCTGCCGCAAACCCCCACCCACCTGCTGGTTGACGGCAACCGCGCCCCCGGCGGCCCAATCCCCTGCACCACCATCATCGGCGGCGACGCCATCAGCCTCTCCATCGCCGCCGCCTCCATCGCCGCCAAAATCACCCGCGACCGCCTGATGGCCCGCCTCGACGCCCGCCACCCCGGCTACGGCTGGGCCAAAAACGCCGGCTACGCCGCCCCCGTCCACCGCGAGGCCATCCTTCGCCTGGGCCCCACCGCGCACCACCGCATGGGGTTTGGCCCGCTTCTCTCCAACGTTTAACCAGTTGACGCGACCACGGCCCTACATTCAGTTTACACCTTTACCGAATTTGAGGGTCTGCCTTGCCCGTGGAAATGCTGCGCGAACTCCCGCTTGACCAGATACTGCTCGGCGATGCCGGGCAGATGCTGCGCATGCTCCCCGATGCCTCGGTCAACTGCGTCTTCGCCGACCCTCCCTATAACCTGCAGCTGCGCGGCGAGCTGCGCCGCCCCGACGACAGCCTGGTCGACGGCGTCGACGACGACTGGGATAAATTCAACGATTTCGCGGCCTATGACGCCTTTACCCGCGACTGGCTGGGCCAGTGCCACCGCATTTTGAGCAAGGACGGCACGCTCTGGGTCATTGGCAGCTACCATAACATCTTCCGCATCGGCACCATTTTGCAGGATCTCGGCTTCTGGATCCTCAACGACGTGATCTGGCGCAAAACCAACCCGATGCCCAATTTCCGCGGCCGGCGCTTCACCAACGCGCATGAGACCATGATCTGGGCCGCCAAATCCAAAACCTCGCGCTATAAATTCAACTACCAGGCGATGAAATCGCTCAACGACGACCTGCAGATGCGCTCGGACTGGACCATGCCGCTCTGCACCGGGGGCGAGCGCCTGCGCAACGTGCATGGGCTCAAGCTCCACCCCACGCAAAAGCCCGAGGCGCTGCTCCACCGCGTCATCATGTCCTCCACCAGCCCGGGGGATATCATCGTGGACCCGTTCCTCGGCACCGGCACCACCGCCACGGTGGCCAAGCGCCTGCACCGGCATTTCATCGGCATCGAGCGCCACCCGGCCTATGTGGAAGCCGCCTGGGGCCGCCTGCGGGCTGAAAAACCCGTGCCGCTGGCCTCCATCACCGCCCCGCCCACCGGGCGCGAGACGCCTCGCATCGCCTTTGGTAGCTTCGTGGAGCGCGGCATCATCAAACCCGGCACCCAGCTCACCGACAAACAACGCCGCATCGCCGCCGAGGTCACCGCCGAGGGCAATCTCACCTCCGGCCCGCACCGCGGCTCCATCCACCAGGTCGGCGCCGCCGTGCAGAACGCCCCCTCCTGCAACGGCTGGACCTTCTGGCATTTCGAGCGCCAGGGCGCGCTGGTGCCGCTCGATGTTCTGCGCAAGGAAGAGACGGAAACCTGAGCGGCG
>JAJZCG010000116.1 GCA_021846225.1 Pseudomonadota bacterium
GCGACCGATCTTGAGAGTCTTTATATTCCGTCGCCGGAAAAAATCGTCCAGGCCGCGCGCGCCACCATGGCCAGCCGCTAGGAGGGGGAAGATATGCCGCAAATATTTGCCGTGACCATGCCCAAATGGGGACTGGAAATGACCGAGGGCCAGCTTGCCGCATGGCATGTGGCCGAAGGTGCTGCCGTGGACAAGGGCGTTGAGCTTGCTGATATCGAGACCGCCAAAATCGTCAACACGCTTGAGTGCGCGGACGATGGTGTCGTGGCGCGCCTGCTCGGCAAGGTGGGCGAGATTTACCCGGTGGGCGCGTTGCTGGCGGTGATTGCACCGCCAGGCGTGAATGCCTCGGATGTTGACGCCTTCATCGCGCAGAAAACCGGCGCCGTGCTGGCGGAGGCGGCGCCCGCGCACGAGCCCGCAGCCCCCAAGGCGACGCCGCTTGCCAAACGCGCGGCGGTTGAGCTTGGCGTTGACCTGGCAGGCCTCACACCCGAGGGCGCGCGGATTCGCCGGGCTGATGTGCAGGCCGCGGCGCAGCCGCCCCGCGCCACGCCACGGGCCTTGCAGCGTGCCGCCGAGCTTGGCATTTCACTAACGGGCATCATCGGCACCGGCCGCCAGGGGCGCATCACCTGGGAGGATATAGAGCCCGGTGCAAATGCCGGCGCGCCCGCATCTCTCAAGGTTGGCGCCGCGGCGCAGCGCGATGAGTTGCTGCCCATGAGCGGCATGCGCCGTGCGATTGCCAACACGTTGCAGGCGGCCAAGCAAACGATCCCGCATTTCTACCTGACGATGGATGTGGAGATGGACCGCCTGCTGGCTCTGCGCGCCGAGGTGAATGCGCAGGCCAGCGCGGCAAAATTCACGGTTAATGATTTTCTGTTGTGCGCGGCTGCGAAAAGCCTGGCGGCCTGTCCGGATATGAATGTGCATTTCACGCCTGATGGCATCCGCCGTTTCGCGCGGGTGGATCTGGGCGCCGCCGTTTCCATTGAGGGCGGCCTGCTGGTGCCGGTTATCCGAGATGCGGCGAAACTCCCGCTCAGCGCTCTCGCGGCCAGCGCGCGCGATCTGGCAGCAAAGGCCCGGGGGCGCGGCCTGCAGGCCGATGATTTGCAAGGCGCCACCTTCACGGTTTCAAACCTTGGGATGTTCGGCGTGCGTCAGTTCGAGGCGATCATCAACCCGCCGCAGGGCGGCATCCTCGCGGTGGGCGCCACCCGGCGCGAGGCGCGTGAGACCAAGGATGGCGGCGTCACCTTCGTGACGGTGCTCTCGGTCACGCTCTCCTGTGACCACCGCGCCATCGACGGCGCGCTTGGCGCCCGGTTCCTGGCGGATTTCAAGGCGCGTGTCGAAGCGCCGCTCTCCCTTCTGGTTTGAGGTTTGCTTTGAACGCGATATCCCACAAGCTTCGTCCACTCTTTGATGCCAAAACTCTTGTCATCGTCGGGGCCAGCCAGAATTATGAGCGTACCGGCGGCATTCCGGTTAATACCGCGCTGCGCCTAGGTTTTGGGCCTGATCGCCTGGCGCTCGTCAATCCGCGCTACCGGGAGATCGAGGGGTTTGCCTGCCATCCCGATATCGCCTCGCTGCCTTTCACGCCGGATCTCGCGGTGCTGGCGGTGCGCGCGAGCGAGACCATGCAGAGCTTGCGCGCAGCCCATGCCAAGGGCATCCCCGCTGCCGTTTTGTTTGCCTCCGGTTTTGCCGAGGAACATACCGGGCAAGGCGAGGCGTTGCAGCGCGAGGTGGTTGAATTCGCGCGCGCCACCGGCATGATCATCTCGGGGCCGAATTGTCTTGGCCATGCCAATTTCTGCACGCAGCTTTTCGCCACCTTCCTGAAGGGGTTCGAGACGCCGCAGCCCGCCGGGCCGGTGGGGGTGATCGCGCAAAGCGGCAACATGGCTGCTATTTTCATGATCATGGGCGCGCGCGCCGGGCTTGGCTACTCCTGCTTTGCCAACACCGGCAACGAGGCATGCGTCGAGTTTTCGGAATATCTTGAGTATCTGGCTGATGATCCGCAGACAAAAGCAGTGCTCGGCTATGTTGAACAGCTGCGCGACGGGCCGCGTTTTCTGGCGGCCGCCACGCGGATGCGCGAACAGGCCAAGCCGCTGTTTCTGCTCAAAGTGGGCGATTGCGAAAAAGCGGCCGAGGCGGCGGCCTCGCACACGGCGGCGATGGCGGGCAATGCCGTTGTTTATAAGGCGGCACTTCGCCAGGCCGGGGCGGCGGTGGGCGGAGATCCTGGCCAGATCATCGACTTTGCCCGCCTGTGGCGCACGGGGCGGCGGCCTGCCGGGCTACGCACCTGTATTGTCTCCGTCTCAGGCGCTGGGTGCGCCATTCTCGCTGACCGTTTCGCCGAAGCAGGGCTGGAAATTCCCACGCTCCCCGCGGCGGTGCAGGAAAAGCTCGCGGCGCTGCTGCCGCGTTACGGCATGTGGACCAACCCGGTTGATCTGACCGGGCAGGTGACCAATGATCTCAGCTTCTTCACCGCCGCGTTGAATGCGTTGCTTGAGACCGATGCGCTGGATTGCATCGTTTTTTACATCATGGGCTATCTGCTGGATCTGGTGGCGCCCGCGCTCATCGAGGCGGCCGGCAGGACCGGCAAGTTGCTGGTGGCGATTGACCCAGCCGGCGCGGAGCGCGTGGCGGAGCTGGAGGCGGCCGGTGTTGCCGTGCTGCCTGAAATTGGCCAGACGGCGCGTGCGCTCGGCGGCTATCTGGACTGGGCGGCCCGCTCCCGCAAGCCCGGCTGGGTGCCCGTGCCGCACGCGCCGCTCTCCACCGCACCGTATAGGACACTGAACGAGGCGGAGGCAAAATCATTCCTTAAACGCTATGGTCTGCCGGTGGTGGAAGAGCGCATCGCCACCACGGCTGATGAAGCGGCGGCGATGGCGGCGGAACTTGGCTGCCCGGTTGTCGTGAAGATATTGAGCGCCGATATTCTGCATAAAACCGAGGCCGGCGGTGTGCGGCTGGATTTGAAAACGCCTGAGGCCGCACGGGAAGCGTTTGTAAGCGTTACGGAATCGGCGCGCAAGGCGCGGCCTGATGCGCGCCTTGAAGGTGTGACAGTGCAGCAGCAGGTTAGCGAAGGTGCCGGGATGCTGCTTGGTGTCACGCGTGACCCGGTGTTCGGCCCGGTGCTGACAGCGGGCCTCGGTGGTGTGCTGACCGAGCTGTATCAGGACATATCGCTGCGCCTGCTGCCCATCAATCGCGATATTGCCGTTGAGATGCTGCGAGAATTGAAGGCGTACCCGCTGCTCACCGGTTTCCGCGGCGCCAAGCCCGCTGATGAGGAGGCGCTGATCGAGGTCATGCTGAAGCTCTCCGATATGGTGATGCAGGCGGGCTCTACCCTGCGCGATGTTGAAATCAATCCGGTTCTCGTGCGCCCGGACGGGCAGGGGGCGGTTATTGTCGATGCGCTGATCAGCGCGCAAATCTGAAGGCCAGGGGGAAGTTGTGATGTCTGCAACCAATAAGCAATGGACTTTAATCCGCCGCCCGGTTGGCGATGATGTAGATGCGTGCCTGCGCTTTGAGGAAAAGCCGAAGCCTGAGGTGCAGCCTGGGCAGATGCTGGTGCGTACCGGATATTTGTCGCTTGATCCCGCCAATCGTTTATGGATGAAGGATGAGCCGAGCTACATGCCGCCCGTGCCGCTGGGCGGGCCGATGTATGGCGGCATCATCGGCACGGTTGAGGCCTCCGCGGTGGCGGGATTCGCGCCGGGTGACCTGGTGACGGGGCTTGGCGGCTGGGCGGAATACCATCTCTTCACCCCGGGCGAGGTGGGGCGCGTAACGCCGGTTGCGGGCGTGCCGCTGAGCGCGTGGATGAGCGTGCTGGGCGCCACCGGGATTACCGCTTATTTCGGCCTTCTCGAGGTTGGCAAACCCAAGGCGGGTGAAACCCTGGTGGTCTCCGCGGCGGCGGGGGCCGTCGGCTCGATCGCCGGGCAGATCGGCAAGATCATGGGCTGCCGCGTGATTGGCATTGCAGGTGGTGCTGAGAAGTGCCGGTATCTGAAAACGCGGTTTGGATTCGATGAAGCCATAGACTACAAAAACGAGGACGTAGCCGCGCGTCTGGTACAGCTGGCGCCGCCGCGTGCGGATGGCGGCGGCGGCGTTGATATGTATTTCGAGAATACCGGTGGCGAGATCGGCAATGCCGTCATCGAGAACATCGCCCTGCGCGGCCGGGTTATGCTGTGCGGGTTGATTTCGCAGTATAACGCCAAGGAGCGGGTGCAGGGTGTGGATCTGACCAAGATCCTGATGCGCCGCGCGACGATCGAGGGGTTCCTGGTGCTCGATTATTTCCCGCGCGCGGCCGAGGCGGTGAGTGCCCTCTCCGGCTGGATACGCGCCGGTCAGCTGGTTTATGACGTTGATGTGCGCGGTGGGATCGAGAACGCGTTGAGCGCCTTCCACAGCCTGTTTGCGCCGGGTGGCGGGCATACCGGCAAGCTGATGGTCAGGATTGATCCGGGCATCGCCTAGCGGCGCAGAAAAAGCACTGCACATTATACAAATGTCTTGCTATATTATTTTTATTTTGCCATTCTTTATATAAATGATGAAGCCGATTCTGCCTGACGGCGGACGGCATTGGGGAGCGGGGGGACGATAGCGGCGATCCCAGCTTCTTTTGGCTTCCGCCCCTTACCCGGGCGGCCGAGAGAGACTGCAATATAAAACAAAAAGGGAAGCGAGGAGCTCTAGGAAGTGTGGACACTTACCTTAGCCATAGGACGATTGCGGCGAGTGTGACGACGGCCCGGTAGTTTTGTGCGGTTTTCTCGAAGCGTGTTGCCACCCGTCTGAACTGCTTGAGCTTGCTGAAGCAGCACTC
>JAJZCG010000032.1 GCA_021846225.1 Pseudomonadota bacterium
CGAGACTCCGTGCGCCTCATCTCCGCCGCCAACACCGGCCCGGATGTGCAACTGGCGCTGCAATTCCAGCTCGCCCCCGGCTGGCATATCTACTGGTCCAATCCGGGTGACGCCGGCTTCCCCCCCGGCATCACCGCCGCCGCGCCCGCCAGCTTCGGCCCGCTCACCTTCCCGCCGCCGCAATTATTCCGCCAGGGCCCGGTCACCGCCTATGTGCTCTCGGGCAATGTGCTGCTGCCGTTCATGGCGCATAGCGCCGGGCCGTCCATCACCGCCGCCGCCTCCTGGCTGGTCTGCTCCAACATCTGCATCCCCGAGCATGCGAGCTTCACCCTGCCGCTGCCCGGCGGCCCCTCGGCCGAGGCCGCGCTCTTCACCGGCCCCAAAATCATCGCCTCGCCCTTCCCGGCCACCATCGCGCCGGATGGCACCCTCACCCTCACCGGCCCCACCGCCGCCCAGGTCGCCGCTGCCCATTTCTTCCCCGCCGCGCCGGGCATGCTGAAAAACGGCGCGCCGCAGCCGCTTGCCTTCACCGCCAGCGGCCTCACCCTCGGCCTCACCCTGGCGCCCGGCCACAAACCGCTCACCGGCCTGCTCGAACTCACCGACCCCTCAGGCGCCACCCAATCGCTCACCCTGGCGCCCGCGCCCGGCCCCGCGCCCGCGCATCCGCCCTATCTGCTGCTGGCCTTTCTCGGCGGGCTGATCCTTAATTTCATGCCCTGCGTGTTTCCCATCCTGGCGATGAAGGCCGTGCTCATCTCGCGCCTTGGCGGTGTGGACACCAAAATCCGCCACGAGGCATTCGGCTACACCTTCGGCGTGCTGGCCACCATGCTGGCCATGGGCGCCACCCTGCTCGCCCTGCGCGCGCTGGGCACCGCTGCCGGCTGGGGCTTTCAGTTCCAGTCGCCCATCTTCGTCGCCCTCATCGCCTGGGTCATCTTCGCGCTCACCCTCAACCTCGCCGGGCTGTTCGCGCTCTCCGCCCCCGCCGCCTTGGGCCGCATCCCGGCGCAACACAGCATCTCCACCGGGGCGCTGGCCGTCATCGTCGCCACGCCGTGCAGCGCGCCCTTCATGGGCTCCGCCGTCGCCGCCGCCCTGGCCGCGCCGCCGTTCATGGCGCTCGGCATCTTCCTCGCCCTCGGCCTCGGCCTCGCCGCACCCTTCCTGCTGCTCGCCAGCATCCCGCGCCTGGCGCGCCTCATCCCGCGCCCCGGCGCCTGGATGCTCTGGCTGCAACGCGCCCTCGCCCTGCCCATGGCCGCCACCTTCGGCTGGCTCGCCTGGGTGCTGTTCCACCAGACCGGCACGCCGGGCCTGCTGCTGCTGCTGCTCGGCGCCGCCATCCTCGCCGCCGCGCTCACCCGCAAAGGCCTGCGCCCGCTGGCCCTGGCGCTGCTCCTGCTGCTGCCGCTGCTGCGCACCCAGGCCGCCGCCCCGGCGCTCACCCTGCCCGGCGCAATGCCCTACACCGCCGCCCGCCTCGCCCAGCTGCGCGCGGCAAAAACCCCGGTTTTCATAGACCTCACCGCCGCCTGGTGCGTCACCTGCCTGGTCAATGAGGCCACAACCCTCAAAAACCCCGGCGTTGAAGCTGCCTTCGCCGCCACCCGCACCGCCCTGCTCGTCGGCGACTGGACCAACAAAAACCCCGCCATCACCGCCCTGCTCGCCGCCAACCAGCGCGACGGCGTGCCCCTCTACCTTTATTACGCGCCCGGCGCCTCCACCCCGCTCATCCTGCCGCAAATTCTCACGGCGGCGGCCGTGCGGGCGGCGCTGCGGGGAAGCCGTTAAGGACTATTTATTTTGCAGAAATAAGCCAGCAACAAAGCCGGGTTATAAGAGCATGGTGGATAGAAGGAGGTGTTTCGGATGCGGCGAGTTCTCTGGGCCATTGTCATACTGTCGCCGTTCTTCGCGCTTGCGCAGAGCGACCATGTTTCGCCATCCTCGGTGAGGCAATTCGCCAGCGCCATGGTGCTCAACACCTCGAATAAAATCGCCGATCTGGTGCTGCCGCTGGTGAACGGCCAGGGCCTAACCACCCACCGCCTGCCCCGCAACAGCTGAACCCGCCAGCCGCGCCGCCACCTGCGCGAACGCCCGCGCCCGGTGGCTGATCATGTCCTTCACCGCGCTGCCTAGCTCGGCATAGGTTTTCTCATGCCCTTCGGGCACAAACACCGGATCATAGCCAAACCCGCCCGCGCCCCCGGGTTCACGCGCGATCACGCCGTCCGCCTGGCCGATGAACGTCGCCGCCGTCCCGTCCGGCTGCGCGAGGCACAGCGCGCACACGAACCGCGCCCGCCACTCCCCCGCCGCCGCGCAGGCCTCGATGATCCGCGCGAACGCCGCCCCGTAATCTCCGGCCGCATACCTGGCTGAAAACACGCCCGGCCCGCCGCCCAGCGCGGCCACGCACAGCCCGGAATCATCGGCCAGCGCCGCAATCCCCGCCGCGCGCGCCGCCGCCCGCGCCTTCAGCCGCGCATTGCCGGCAAAATCCGCCGCGCTCTCCGCCGGTTCGGCCAGGCCCATCGCGCCAGCACCCACCGCCTCAATCCCCAGCGGCGCCAGCAGTGCGGCAAATTCCTTCAGCTTCCCCGCGTTATGCGTCGCGATCAAAATCCGCTTCGGCCGGTCCACGCTCATGCCCGCCCTGCCTCGTGCGAGAGCATCCCCGGGTCGATCCGCAGCTTCGCCAGCGCGCGCTGCCACTTGGTCAGATACGCGGTGTCGTACACCAGCGCATCATCAGCCGGCACGCTCAGCCAGGAATTCTGCCTGATCTCCTCATCGAGCTGCCCCTCATCCCAGCCCGCATACCCCAGCAGCAGACGCGCCTGGCTTGGCCCGCCGCCGTCGGCCAGCGCCTGCAACACCTCCAGATTGGCGGTCAGCACATAATCCTCGTCCACCGCCATGCTCCCCTCGGTCACCCAATCGGGCGAATGCAGCACGAACCCGCGTGAATCCTCCACCGGCCCGCCCGAACCCACCCGGATCTCGCGTTTGGGCGGCACCGGCTCCACCCCCAGCTGGCGCAGCAGCGCGGTGAAACCCGGCGCCTTCACCGGCCGGTTCAGCATCACGCCCATCGCCCCCTCGGGGGTATGCGCGCAAATAAAAATCACGCTCTGCGCGAAACGCGGGTCCTGCATGGCCGGCATCGCGATCAGCAATTGCCCGGTCAGCCAGTCCGGCTCCTTAAACCCCTGTGTTTCTTTCTGTGCCATAACCCTGATCATATTATCGCCCTGCGGCGCCCGCCAGCCCCATTTGCCATCGCGGGGCAACTCTTCACGGCTCCGGCCACTTCGTATAGGTAGGCGCATCTATTTGGAAACAAGGGGCCAGCCATGATCAAGACCGGTGACAAAATTCCAGCCATGAAACTGATGATCGCCACGCCGGAAGGCCCGCGCGAGGCTGATACCGCAACCCTCTTCGGCCCCGGCAAGGTGGTGATGTTCGCTGTCCCCGGCGCCTTCACCCCCACCTGCTCGGCCAAGCACCTCCCCGGCTTCGTCGAACACGCGGCCGCGTTCAAGGCCAAGGGCGTTGACCGCATCATCTGCATGGCCGTCAACGACGCCTTCGTTCTCGGCGCCTGGGCCAAGGAACACAAAGCGTGTGACTCCGTTACCTTCCTGGCTGACGGCTCGGGCGCCTTCACCAAGGCCCTCGGCCTGGAGCTGGACCTCGCCGCCCGTGGCCTTGGCATCCGCAGCCAGCGCTTCGCCCTCATCGCGCAGGATGGCGTCGTCACCCACCTCGCCGTCGAGGAACCCGGCGGGTTTGACATCAGCCGCGCCGAGGCCGTGCTCGAAGCGCTCTGAATCCTTGGGGCCGCAAGGTGATCGCCTCGGGAGATCGCAGAGCTTGAGCACCACTCTCACCGTCGTCGTGCCGTGCTATAACGAGCGCGCCAATGTCGCACCCATGGTCGCGGCGCTTGATGCGGCGCTGGCGGGTCTGGCCTGGGAGGTTGTCTTCGTTGATGATGACAGCCCCGACGGCACGGCCGCGGCCGCGCGCGAGATCGCCCGGCATGACCCGCGGGTGCGCTGCATCCGCCGCATCGGGCGGCGCGGGCTCTCCTCAGCGGTGATCGAGGGGGCGCTGTCCTCCTCGGCGGATTATATCGCGGTGATCGACGGCGATTTGCAGCATGATGAAACCCGCCTGCCGCTGATGCTCCAGGCTCTCGCCAACGGGGCGGACATGGCGGTCGGCTCGCGCCATGTGGAAGGCGGGGATTCTTCCGGCCTGTCGTCCCCCCTGCGGGTCAAACTCTCCGAGACCGGCATCCGCGTCGCGCAGATGGTCACCAAAACCAGCATCACAGACCCGATGAGCGGGTTTTTCCTGTTGCCGCGCCCGCTTTTTGAGCAGCTGGCCGCGCGGCTCACCGGCCAGGGCTTCAAAATTCTGCTGGATCTCATCCTCGCCGCGCCCTCACGCCTCACCATCGCCGAGATCCCCTATAAATTCCGCCCCCGCATCGCGGGCGAGAGCAAGCTCGATGTGCTGGTCCTGGCCCAGTTCGCCGGGCTGCTCATTGATAAACTGCTCGGCGGCGCGGTGCCGCTGCGCTTCATCTCCTTCGCGCTGGTCGGCGGCTTCGGCGTGCTGGTGAACCTGCTGGTGCTCCAGCTCGCCCGCTCCACGGGGCTGGATTTCGCAACCTCCCAGACCATCGGCACCATCGTCGCCATGGTTGCCAACTTCCAGCTCAACAACCAGCTCACCTACCGCGCGCAACGCCTCAAAGGCCCGCGCGCCTGGCGCGGCCTGCTGCTGTTTTTGGCCGTGTGCAGCCTGGGCGCCATCGCCAACGTCGGCATCGCCCGCGCCTTGTATGCCGAAAACGGCTCCACCCTGTTCTCCGGCGCGGCGGGTGCGGCCGTCGGCGTGGTGTGGAATTACGCGGTCTCCGCCACGCTGGTCTGGCGCGTGCGCTGAGCATGCGCATCTCCCCGCGGGCCGCCCTCCTGGCGCTGGTGGCGCTCACGGCGCTGCGGCTGGCGCTGGCGGCCAGCGTGCCCCTGGCGCCCGATGAAGCCTATTACTTTCTCTGGTCGCGCCATCTCCAGCCTGGCTATTTTGACCATCCACCCATGGTCGCGCTGTGGATCCGCGCCGGCACCACCCTGCTCGGCACCGGGCCCTTGGGCATCCGCCTGCTCGGTCCGCTCTCGGCGGCGCTCGGCTCCCTGTTGCTCTGGGATGCGGGTGAGCAGCTTTTTCCCGGCCGCCAGGCGGGGCTCGCGGCGGCGGCGCTGCTCAACGCCACGCTGATGTTTGGCACCGGCGCCATTTTGATGACGCCCGACACCCCGCTGCTGTTCTTCTGGACCGCCAGCCTCGCCGCCCTGGCCCGGCTGGCCGCGAGCGGCAACCCGCGCTGGTGGCTGGCCGTGGGCCTCGCCGCCGGGCTGGCCCTGTTCTCCAAATACACCGCCCTGCTCTTGATCGTCTCGGTGTTCTTCTGGCTGCTCACCGCGCCGGCCGGCCGCGCCGCGCTGCGTACCCCCTGGCCTTGGGCGGCGGTGGCGCTGGCCTTCCTGGTCTTCTCGCCCGACATCGCCTGGAACGCCACCCACCAATGGGTCAGCTACCTCAAACAGGGCGGGCGCGAGTTCATCCCCCAGCTGCTCCATACCGATACCACCGGCTTCCTCACCCCCGCGCATCCCCAGCCCGCGCTCAATTTCGGCCCGCCCGCCGCGCCGCACGGCTTCAGCCTGCCGCGCCCGGTGCAGTTTTTTGGCGAATTCTGGGGCGGCCAGCTCGGCCTGTTCACGCCAATCATCTTCTTCCTCGCCCTGGGCGGCCTGTGGGCGCTGCGCCGTTCGCCCGCCCTGGCCGCGCGGCTGCTCCTCTGGCTCACCCTGCTGCCCGGCGCGGTGTTTCTCGAACATGTCCTCAAGGGCCGTGTGCAAGCCAACTGGCTCGCCATCCTCTACCCCTCCGCCTGCCTTGCCGCCGCCGCGCTGCCAGCGCCCACCCTGCGCCGCTGGCTCAACCCCGCCGTGGCGCTGGGCTTTTTCCTCACCGCCGTGGTTTATGCCCAGGCGCTGACGCATTTCCTGCCGCTGCCGCCCCGCGCTGACCCCTCGGCCCTGCAAATGGCCGGCTGGCGGGGCCTCGGGCGCGCCGCCGCCGCGCTCACCCCGCGCCCGGCCTTTCTCGCCTCCGACGACTACGCCACCGATGCCGCCCTGGCCTATTACGGCCCCAAAAACATCCCCGTCGCCGGGTTTGACGATTACCGCTGGGCCTATTTCGCCTTTCCCCCGGCCGATCTGCAAAACAAAACCGGCCTGTTCATCACCCGCTACCAGCCGCCTGACTGCATAACCCCGCCCGCCACCCTCACCCGCCTGCTCGGGCGCCACATCATCGAGCGCTACCATGTTTGCTACGTCACCGCCGCCACGCCTGGCGTGCTGCTCGCCGGGCCCTGAGCCCGCCCCTGGCAAACCGCGCGGAATTTTGCCAAACGGCGTAGCATGAACGCCAACCTCGACACCGCGATTGACCGCGCCAGCGCCTCCCTGCGCGGTGAGCAGCGCCCGGACGGGCATTTTCTCTACGAGTTGGAGGCCGACGCCACCATCCCGGCCGAATATGTGCTGCTGGAACATTATCTCGACTGCATCACCCCCGGTTTGCAGGATAAAATCGGCGTCTACCTGCGCCGCATCCAGGGCGAGCACACCACCAACCCGGGCGGCTGGCCGCTCTTTCACGGCGGCAAGTTTGACCTTTCAGCCAGCGTGAAAGCCTATTTCGCGCTGAAGGCCATCGGGGACTCCCCGGAAGCCCCGCATATGGTCCGCGCCAGAGCCGCCATCCTGGCGCGTGGCGGTGCGGCGCGCACCAACGTGTTCACCCGCATCCAGCTGGCCCTCTTCGGCGCCGTGCCGTGGGATGCCAGCCCCGTCGTGCCGGTGGAGCTGATGCTGATGCCCGGCTGGTTTCCCATCAACATGCGCAAGGTCTCCTACTGGTCGCGCACGGTGATGACCCCGCTGATGGTCCTCGCCGCCGAAAAACCCCTCGCCCGCAACCCGCGCAACATCCGCATCGACGAGCTGTTCACCACCCCCCCGGCCCAGGTGAAGGACTGGATACGCGGCCCCTACAAATCCGCCTGGGGCCCGTTTTTTAAACATCTGGACACCGTTTTGCGCGCCGCCGAACCCTGGTTCCCCAAAAAATACCGCGCGCGCGCCATCGGCAAGGCCATCACCTGGACCATAGAGCGCCTCAACGGCGAGGACGGGCTGGGCGCCATCTACCCCGCCATGGCCAATGCGGCGATGATGTTCGACCATTTCGGCGACCAGGAACATTTCGATACCGCCTTCGCCGCGGTGCAAAAGCTCCTCGTCATCAAGGACGATGAAGCCTATTGCCAGCCCTGCCTCTCCCCGGTGTGGGATACCGGCCTGGCCGGCCACGCCCTGCTGGAAGCCGGCGCCCCCGGCTCCGCCGCCGCCGCGTGCGACTGGCTGGTGCCCCGGCAAATCCTCGATACCGTGGGCGACTGGGCCGACAACACCCCCGGCACCCGCCCCGGCGGCTGGGCCTTCCAGTACAACAACGCCCACTACCCTGATGTGGACGATACCGCCGTGGTCGCCATGCTGATGCACCGCACCGGCGAGCCGCGCTACGCCGGGGCCATCGCGCGCGCGCGCGAATGGATCATCGGCATGCAGTCCACCAACGGCGCCTGGGGCGCGTTCGACATCAACAACGACCGCCAATACCTCAACCACATCCCCTTCGCGGACCATGGCGCCCTGCTCGACCCGCCGACCGAGGATGTCACCGCGCGCTGTGTCTCCTTTCTCGCCCAGCTCGGCCACGCGCAGGACCAGCCCGCCATCGCGCGCGGCGTGCACTATCTGCGCGAGACCCAATGCCCGGACGGCTCCTGGTTCGGCCGCTGGGGCACGAATTACATCTACGGCACCTGGTCTGTGCTCTGCGCCCTCAATGCGGCGGGCGTGGCGCATGACGACCCGGCGATCACCCGCGCCGCCACCTGGCTCATCGCCAAACAGCGCGCCGATGGCGGCTGGGGCGAGGATTGCGAGAGCTACGCGGGCGCGCCCCCCGGCGAATTCCACGGCGAGGCGGCCGCAAGCCTGCCCAGCCAGACCGCCTGGGCGATGCTCGGCCTCATGGCCGCCGGGCTGGCGGACCATGACGCGGTGAAAAAAGGCGCCGCCTACCTCCAGGGCGCGCAGGACGCGCAAGGCAGCTGGACCGAGCAGGCCTACAACGCCGTCGGCTTCCCGCGGGTGTTCTACCTCAAATACCACGGCTACCCGCGTTTCTTCCCGCTGCTGGCGCTCAGCCGCTACCGCACCCTGCTCACCGCCAACGACCGGCAGGTGAAATTCGGCTTCTGAAACCGCGCGGGAACACATCAGCCATTGCCTTGACCACCGATTATGCGCCAAGGTCTGTATGTATACGATGACAAGTTGAGGACACCACATGGCTGATGCTTTTGGCACGGCATTAAAAGGGCCACGCGCGCCAATGGATGCCGACGCCGTGCGCGCCGCCTACAAGCGGCAGGCGGACAGCTATGACAGCTGGTTCGGCCTCGTCTCCAAACACAGCCGCCAGGCCGCGGTAACGGCCGTGAACCAGGCGCCGGGCGAGCAGGTGCTGGAAGTCGGCGTCGGCACGGGGCTGGCGCTGCCGCTCTATAGCCCGGCCAAGCGTGTCACCGGCATCGACCTTTCGGCTGAAATGCTGCTCAAGGCCCGCGCCCGCGCGGCGGCGCTGGGCTTGCGCAACATCGAGGCCCTGCAGGAGATGGACGCCCAGGCCACCACCTTCCCCGATGCCTCCTTCGATATCGCGGTTGCCATGTTCGTGGCCTCCGTGGTGCCCAAACCGCGCCTGCTGCTCGCGGAGCTGAAGCGCGTCGTCAAACCCGGCGGCACCATTTTGCTGGTCAACCATTTCGCGCGCGCGCGCGGGCCCATCTGGTGGGTGGAGCGCGCCCTCGCCCCCGCCTCATCGCTGATCGGCTGGCACCCTGATTTCAAACTCGGCCATATTTTTGAAGCCGCCGACCTCAAAGCCGCCCGCATCACCCGGATGCCGCCGGTCAGCCTGTTCAGCCTGGTTGAGCTGACCAACGAACCTAGGTAAAACCTGGAATTTTCGCGCCCCGCCCGGGCCGCGCGGAAGCCCCGCCATGCAGAATGCCCGCACCGCCGCCGCGCGGTGCGCCCTGCTGCGCTAAATTCCTTCGCTCTGTAAACTTGATATTATGGGGGCTGGCTTATATCAGGAAGGAAATCGGGGCAAACCGGCTTTACGGTTTGGGCACTTAAGCAGGATAACGAGAATGAAGCGGTGTATCACTTCGGCATTGGGCGTGGCTGGTTTGCTGGCCTTGTTTGGCCACGCGGCGCTGGCGCAGGCCACCGCCACAGACCCATCGGCGGTGGCGAACGCCTATGTGAACGCGCCGCATAACTGGCAGATGTGGTTTCCCACCGCCGGCAGCCCGATGATGGCCAAGATCGACTGGCTGATGAAATTCGTGCTCTGGATCATGACCGGGGTGGTCGGCTTCGTCGCTCTGCTGCTGGCTTATGTGTTCATCCGTTTCCGCGCCGGGCGCAACAAGGTGCCCAGCACGGTCACCCACAACACGCTGATCGAGGTGATCTGGATCGTGGTGCCCACCCTGCTGCTGGCGGTCATCGTCATCCCTTCGATCAACCTGATCTACTACGAGGCCGACACCGCCAACCCTTACATGACCATCAACGTCACCGGGCATCAGTGGTACTGGGAATATAGCTACCCCGGCGTGGCGGGCGGGCTGGACTACACCAGCTACATGATCCCCGACAACCAGATCCAGCCCGGCGAGATCCGCCGCCTCTCGGTTGATCACCCGATGGTCGTCCCCGCGGGCAAAAAGATCAAATTCGTCATCAGCAGCGCGGATGTTCTGCATTCCTTCTACCTGCCCTCGCTCGGCATGCAGCGTTACGCCATCCCCGGCACCAACCTCACGCAGTGGACCATCATCCCCAAGGTTGGCACCTATTACGGCCAGTGCAACCAGATCTGCGGCGTCGGCCATGACGCGATGCCCATCGAGATCAAGGCCGTTCCGCTGGCGGACTACCTCAACTGGGTAAAATACGCGCAGGCGAATTATCAATGAACATAATGCCGCGTTCTCCGCTATCATCCGCCCTGCCAGTCAATGAGCTGGCCGGCGCTTCCTCGCATTAAGCCCCGGACAGGAGCCAGATATGACCGCAACCACCCACGACCATTCGGACCATTCGCACGAGGCCCATCATCAGAAGGGCTTCGTTGAACGCTGGCTGATGAGCACCAACCATAAGGACATCGGCACCCTCTACATCACCATGGCGGTGATCGGCGCCTGCGTCGGCGGCGTGCTCTCCATCATCATGCGCCAGCAGCTCATGTATCCGCATAACGACATCATCACCTCCGGCGCCGCGTGGAACGCGATCATCACCGCGCACGGGCTGATCATGATTTTCTGGTTCGTCATGCCCGCCCTCATCGGCGGCTTTGGCAACTGGTTCGTGCCGATGATGATCGGCGCGCCGGACATGGCCTTCCCGCGCCTGAACAACATGAGCTTCTGGTTCCTCGCCGCGGGTTTCGTCTTCGTGATGATCGGGCTGCTGCTCGGCAACGGCGCGGGCGCGGGCTGGACCCTCTACCCCCCGCTGGACAACGCCCAGTACTCCCCCGGCATGGCGACTGACTTCTCGCTGTTCTCGCTGCATCTGGCGGGCATTTCCTCGCTGCTGGGCGCCATCAACTTCATCGCCACCATCCTGAACATGCGCGCGCCGGGCATGACCATGCACAAGATGCCGCTGTTCTGCTGGGCCATCCTGGTCACCGCCTTCTTGCTGCTGCTCGCCATCCCCGTGCTGGCCGGCGCCATCACCATGCTCATCATGGACCGCAACTTCGGCACCTCCTTCTTCGAGCCTTCCGGCGGCGGCGATCCGGTGCTGTTCCAGCATCTGTTCTGGTTCTTCGGCCACCCGGAAGTCTACATCATGATCCTGCCGGCCTTCGGCATCATCAGCCATGTGGTCTCCACCTTCTCGCGCAAGCCGATCTTCGGCTACCTCGGCATGGCCTACGCGATGGTCGTCATCGGCTTCGTCGGCTTCATCGTCTGGGCGCACCACATGTTCGTCTCGGCCATCAGCACTGACAGCAAAGTCTATTTCGAAGTCGCGACACTGGTCATCGCGGTGCCCACCGGCATTAAAATCTTCTCCTGGATCGCCACCATGTGGGGCGGCTCCATCGAGTTCAAAACCCCGATGCTCTGGGCCATCGGCTTCATCTTCCTCTTCGTCATCGGCGGCGCCACCGGCGTCGTGCTGGCCAATGCCGGTCTCGACCAGGAACTCCATAACGACTACTTCCTCATCGCGCATTTCCACTATGTGCTCTCGATGGGCGCCGCCTTCGCGGTGTTCGCCGGGTTCTACTACTGGATCGGCAAGATGACCGGCCACCCCTACCCGGAATTCTGGGGCAAGGTGCATTTCTGGACCTTCTTCGTCGGCGTGAACCTCACCTTCTTCCCGATGCACTTCCTGGGCCTGGCCGGCATGCCGCGCCGCTACCCGGACTATGCCGACGCCTTCGCCGGATGGAACTACGTCTCCTCCATCGGCTCGATCATCTCGGGCGTCTCCACCCTGGTGTTCTTCTACGTGCTCTATGCGGTGTTCACCTCCAAGGAGAGCCTGGCGGATAATTACTGGGGCGAGGGTGCCACCACGCTGGAATGGGCCGTGCCCTCTCCCGCGCCGCACCACACCTTTGAAGACGTCCCGGTCATCCGGTAATGGGGACGTCTCTCATCGTCATGCCGGCGCAAACCGGCATTTGCGGGCCTGACGCATGAGTGACTCCACCCTCTCGGGCGGGCTCAGCGTCAGCACCGCCGCTGACTGGTTTTCCCTGCTCAAGCCCCGGGTGATGTCGCTGGTCGTCTTCACCGGGGCCATCGGCCTCATCGTCGCGCCCACGCAGATCAATCCGTTGCTCAGCTTCACCGCCGTCCTGTGCATCGCGCTGGCCGCGGGCGCGGCGGGCGCCATCAACATGTGGTATGACGCCGATATCGACGCCGTGATGCGCCGCACCGCCTCGCGCCCCATTCCCGCCGGGCGCATCGCCGCGCGCGACGCGCTGGGCTATGGCATTGTGCTCTCGGTTATCTCGGTGCTGCTGATGGCGATGGCCACCAACCTGACCGCCGCCGGGCTGCTCGCGCTGTCGATTTTTTATTACGTGGTCATCTACACCATGTGGCTCAAGCGGAGCACGCCGCAGAACATCGTCATCGGCGGCGCCGCCGGGGCGTTTCCCCCGGTCATCGGCTGGGCCGCCGCCACCGGCCATGTTTCGCTGCTGCCGGTGCTGCTGTTCACCATCGTGTTTTTCTGGACCCCGGCGCATTTCTGGTCTCTGGCCCTGTTCGCCTCGGGTGATTACGAGCGCGCCGGGGTGCCGATGCTCCCCGTTGTCAAAGGCCCGCGCCACACCCGCATCAACATCATGGTCTATTCAGTGCTGCTGCTGCCCATCGCGCTCTCGCCCTATCTGCTGGGGCTGTGCGGCGTGGTCTACGGCGCCTGCGCGCTCGTGCTCAGCCTGGTATTCTGCTTTTATTGCTGGCGCGTCCTCACCGACCAGCAGGATGCCCAGGGCCACAGCCTGACCGGCAACGCCCCGGCGCGGGCGGCGTTCAAATTCTCCATCCTGTATCTTTTCATTCTGTTCGGCGCCTGCGCCGTGGACCGGTTCATTTAACATGAGCGATCAAATGCCCCGGACCGAGCTGCACCAGTCCAACTGGACGCCTGAGGAGCGGGCGCAATTCAACCGCCATCGCCGGGGCCGCAATCTGCTGCTGCTGGCGGCGCTGGCGGGTTTCAGTGTGCTGGTTTACGCCATCGCCATCGTGAAACTTCACGAATACGGGCAAATGTGGTGAAAATCGGGAAACGTTGGAAAGCAATTTCCGGGATCAATTTTTTGGCGAAGAGAGTGTAGACACATGAGCAGCCCAGCCCATTCGGCGACAGACCAGATTAAAGGCACCGTCCCGCACCCATACCATATGGTCAACCCGAGCATCCTGCCGCTCTGCGGCGGCGTCGCCGCGATGACCACTTTCGCGGGCATCATTCTCGCCGCCCATCTCCACAGCTTCGTCCTGCTGGGCATCGGCCTGCTCTTCGTGGTCTCCACCATGTTCGTCTGGTGGCGCGATGTGGTGACCGAGGCCCGCACCCCCGGCCTGCACAAGGTCATCACCCAGGTCGGCCTGCGCTACGGCATGGCGCTGTTCATCACCTCGGAGGTGATGTTCTTCGTCTCCTTCTTCTGGAATTATTTCAACTATTTCTTTTACCCGGAAAAAATGGGCACGGCCTTCGCGCCGGTGTGGCCGCCCCAAGGCGTCACCACGATTGACCCCTTCGCAATCCCGCTGTTCAACACCATGGTCCTGCTGCTCTCGGGCACCACCATCACCTGGGCGCACCACAGCCTGCTGGAAGGCGACAACAAAAACACCGTGCGCGGCCTTGCCGTCACCGTGATGCTGGGCGTGATGTTCCTTTGCGGCCAGGCATGGGAATACACCCATTCGCCGTTCCCCTTCTATCATGGCGGCATTTTCTCATCCTCCTTCTTCATCGCCACCGGCTTTCATGGCGTGCATGTCATCGTCGGCACCGTGTTCCTCACCGTCTGCCTGTTCCGGGCGATGAAGGGCCAGTTCACCCCGCAGCGCCATTTCGGCTTCGAGGCCGCCGCCTGGTACTGGCACTTCGTGGACGTGGTGTGGCTCTTCCTCTTCGTCTGCATCTACTTCCTGGGCCGCAGCGCGATTGTCGCGGGCTGATCCCTCGCGCAGCGCCATGCCGGTGAAAGCCGGCATCGTATGACCCCGCCAAAATGGAAGCGGCTGATTGCCCCCGGCATCGCCGCTTTCATCACGTTCTGGCTGCTCATTGCGCTGGGCGTGTGGCAGTTGCACCGGCTCAAGTGGAAGGAGGGCATTCTCGCAGCCATCCACACCGCGGAAATTTCGGCGCCGATCCCGCTGCCTGACCATCCCACGCCGTTCGAGAAAGTCTCCATCGCCGGGGCCTGGGTTCCCGGCAAGGCCGTGCTCTATGGTGACGAGGTGCACGACAGCCCAACCGGCCCCATCGCCGGCGGTGAGATCATCATGCCTTTCGCGCGGCCCAACGGGCAGATCGTGCTGGTGGACCTCGGCTGGGTGCCGCAACAAATCCCCACGCCATACCCGGAGCCCGCCGGGCCAACCCAGGTAGCGGGCTATTTGCACAGCAGCATCACACCCGGCTGGTTCGCAGCGCCTGACAGCCCAGGGCAGGGGCTGTATTATACCTTCAACGCGGCCAAAATCGCAGCCGGCATGGGGCTGAAAAACGTTAACCCGAAAATACTCATCGCCATGGGCCCGCTGCCGCCTCCCGGCAGCGCCGCGCCGCAACCCGCCCAGCATTTGCCCACGCCACCGAATAATCATTACGAATACGCCCTCACCTGGTTCGGCTTCGCGGGCGTTCTGGTGTTCGAATTCTTCTTCTTCGCCCGGAAAAGGCTGCTGGACCCATGACCCCCATTGCGCGCCTGGAGCAGGCGTTCGCCCGCATCGCCACGCTGGACGAGGCCGCCGCCATGCTGGGATGGGACGCGGCGGCGATGATGCCCCCCGGCGGCGCGCAGGCGCGGGGCGAGCAGATGGCGACCCTGGCCGGGCTCTCCCATGAGCTGCTGAGCGCCCCGGCGCTGGCTGATGACCTGGCGGCCGCCACCCCGCCCGCTGACCCCTGGGCGCGGCAAAATCTTGCCTTGATGCGCGAGGCCCACACCCGCGCCACCGCCCTCCCGCGAGACCTGGTGGAAGCCAGCTCACGCGCCAACAGCGCCTGCGAGACCATCTGGCGCACCGCCCGCACGGAAGCGGATTTCGCATCGGTCCGCCCCGCGCTGGCGGAGGTGTTCAACCTCACCCGCCAATCGGCGCAAATCCTGGGCGCGGCGCTCGGCCTCTCGCCCTATGATGCGCTGATGACCGGCTACCAGCGCGGCATCCACGCCGCCGATGTGGAGCCGGTGTTCCTGAACTACGCCAGCTTCCTGCAAACAGCCTTGCCGCGGGCTGAGGAAATCCAAAACCAGCGCGGCGGCGCGCACCTGCCGCCCGGCCCCTATGCCACCGGGATTCAGGAGGCGCTGTGCCGCCAGCTTGCCGCCGCCGCCGGGCTTAACTTCAACGCCGCGAGGTTGGACCGCTCCGCGCATCCGTTTTGCGGCGGCACCCAGACCGACATTCGCATCACCACCCGCTATGACGAAGCCGACCCGCTTTCCGCCATCACCGGCGTTCTGCATGAAACCGGCCATGCCTTGTATGAGCAGCAGCTTCCCGCCGCGTGGCGCCGCCAGCCGGTGGGGCAGGCGGCCGGCATGGCGGTGCATGAAAGCCAGTCGCTGATCATCGAGATGCAGGCCGTGCGCTCCGATGCGTTTCTCGGCTATCTGGCGCCTGTTCTTGCCAGCGCCTTCAACAAACCCATTTCACCGGCTGCGTTGCGGCGGCGGCTGCGGCATGTGGCGCGCAGTTTCATCCGTGTGGAGGCCGATGAGCTGACCTATCCGGCGCATGTGCTGCTGCGCTTGCGCCTGGAGCAGGCGCTGCTCGCGGGCGACTTGGCGGTGGCGGACCTGCCGGGCGCCTGGAACGATGGCTTCCACGCGCTCCTCGGCATCACCCCGCCGGATGACGCGCAGGGCTGCCTGCAGGATATCCATTGGTATGACGGCGCGATCGGCTATTTCCCCAGCTACACCCTGGGGGCGATGGCCGCCGCCCAGCTTTTCGCCGCCGCGCGCAAAGCGCTGCCCGCGCTGGAGGCGCATCTGGCCGCCGGGGATTTCGCGCCCCTCGCGGGCTGGCTGGCGCGGCACATCCACGGACATGCGGCGCGGCTTGGCTTTAATGAACTTCTTGTAGCCGCCACCGGGGAAAGTTTGAATCCGGCGGCGTTCCAGGAACATCTGACGTCACGATATTTAACGGCAAGTTAGTGTAATGACTTTTCCCTTCGCCCCGCGCAGCTACACGCGCCCGCGCAAAGGGCAGGGGAGCGCGCCGGTCACGCAGGTGGAAGTGTTTTTCGATCTGGTGTTCGCCTTCGCCGTCACCCAGCTCGCCGCCACGCTGTACACCGATCTCACGCCCGCCGGGCTCCTGCACACGCTCATGCTGTTCGCGGCGGTGTGGTGGGTGTGGGTGTATACCGCCTGGGTGACCAATTGGCTGGACCCGCGCCAGCGCCCGGTGCAGCTCATGCTCATTGCGCTCAGCTTCCTGGGTCTTTTGCTCTCCGCCTCGCTGCCCGGCGCTTTTGCCGCGCGGGGCCTCAGTTTTGCTGCGGGCTATGTGGTCATGCAGCTTGGCCGCAGCCTGTTCATGCTTTGGGCGGTGCGCGGCCACCATGCGGGCAATTTTCGTAACATGCGGCGCATCGCCATCTGGTTCTCGCTCTCCGGCCTGTTCTGGCTGGCCGGTGGCCTGGCCGGGGGCCAGCTGCGGGAAAAACTCTGGCTGCTCGCCCTGGCGGTGGATATTTCCGCCCCGGCCATGGGGTATTATGTGCCGGGGCTGGGCCGCTCGGCCACGGCGGACTGGAATATTGACAGTTACCATCTGGCGGAGCGCTGTGCCGGGTTCATCCTTATCGCGCTGGGGGAGTCCATCACGGTCACCGGCGCGGCGTTTTTCGCCCTGCATTGGGACGGGCTGAACCTCACCGCGTTTTTCGTGGCGTTTATGAGCAGCGTGGCGCTGTGGTGGATTTATTTCGACAATGCCGCCGAACGCACCGCCGATGCCTTCGCCCATGCGGCGGACCCCGGCCGGATCGCCCGTGCGGCCTATACCTATCTGCACGGCTTGCTGGTGGCGGGCATCATCGCCGATGCCGCGGCGGATGCGCTGCTGCTGCATGAGCCGGGCGCGCCGGCCTCGGCGGCCAGCGGATTGATGATTCTGGGCGGCCCGGCGCTGTATCTGTTGGGCAACGGGCTGTTCCGCAGCCGTCTGGCGCCCCGGTTTCCACCCTCGCATGCTTATGGAATGTTGCTGCTCGGCGGGCTGGTGCTGGCGGCGCCTGAGCTCAGCGAGCTGGCGTTGGCCGCGGCGGTGGCGGCGGTGCTGGTTTTTGTCGCGGTGCTGAGCGAGATACTGCTCCGCCGCCGCGGGCCGGGTGCGCGCCAACCTGGGGTGAAGCCATGAGCACGATATTTTCACCCATTACCGGGCGGGGCGGGGCGGTTAGCGTGTTGCGGCTTTCCGGGCCGGGGGCGTTGGAGATCACCGCCGCGCTGGCGAGCGGGCTGCCCGCGCCACGCCATGCCTCGCTGCGGCCGCTGCGCTGGCGGGGCAGGGTGCTGGACCATGCGCTGGTCACCAGCTTCCCCGGCCCGAACAGTTTCACCGGTGAGGACAGCGCGGAGCTGGCGCTGCACGGTGGCCGCGCGGTGTTTGCCGCCGTCTCGGAGGCGCTGGTGGCCCTGGGCGCGCGTCCGGCGGAGCCGGGGGAGTTCTCCCGCCGGGCCTTTCTGAATGGCCGTATGGACCTGCTGGAAGCCGAGGCGATGGCGGATCTGATCGCCGCCGAGACCGAGGCGCAGCGGGTGCAGGCGGTCGAGGGTGCGGACGCGCTGCAAAAAACCTGCGAAACCTGGCGCGAGGCGCTGCGCCAGAGCATGGCGCAGCAGGAGGCGCTGATCGACTTTCCCGATGAGGATCTGCCGCCGGATGTCGAGGCCGGGCTGGTTCAGCGGATTTCCGGTATCCATCGCGCGATGCGGCAGCTTTTGGATGCCGCCCCGGCGGCGGCGCGGCTGCGTGAAGGTCTGGAGTTCGTCATTCTCGGCGCACCGAACGCGGGCAAATCCACGTTGCTGAACGCGCTGGCCGGCGAGGAGGTGGCGATCGTCTCCGATATCCCCGGCACCACGCGCGATGCGGTGGGGGTGCGGGTGGACCTGGGCGGCGTGCCGGTGCACCTGACCGACACCGCCGGGCTGCGCGAGACGGCGGATTTCGTGGAGGCCGAGGGCGTGCGGCGTGCCCAGGCGCGGGCGGCGCGGGCGGATATGATCATCGCCGTGGCGGCGCCGGGTGAGGATTTTCCGGCCGTGCCGGAAGGTGCCGAGGTGCTGTTCGTGCGTACCAAGGCTGATCTGGCGGGCGAGGGCGTTTCGGCCAAAACAGGGCAGGGGATGGACGAATTGCGCGCCGGGCTGGCGGCGGCGGCGGCCCGGCTGACCGATACCAAGGGCGCCGCCACACTGGCGCGGCCACGCCAGATCGCCTGCGTGCGCGACACTGCGGCGGCGCTGGAGCGGGCTCTGGCGGAGCGGGAACCCGAATGCCGCGGCGAGGAGCTGAGGGCCGCCGCGCACGCTCTGGCGCGGCTGACAGGGGTGATCGGCGTGGAGGAGATTCTGGACGCCGTGTTTTCGGGGTTTTGCATCGGAAAGTAATGGGGGACCGGGGCCTCAGGCCCCGGCGGGTTGCAGGGCAGAGCCCTGTGATTTTCTTGCCTATATGCCTGCAAACTCGCTAATACGCCGGGATGAAATACGATGTGATCATCATTGGCGGCGGGCATGCGGGCGCGGAGGCGGCGGCGGCGTCCGCGCGGGTGGGGGCCAGCACATTGCTGCTCACCCACCGGGCGGACCGGCTGGGAGAGATGTCCTGCAATCCGGCGATCGGCGGGATCGGCAAGGGGCATCTGGTACGCGAGATTGACGCGCTGGATGGCTTGATGGGAAAGGCGGCGGATGCCGCGTGCATCCATTTCAAACTGCTGAACCGCACCAAAGGGCCGGCGGTGCGCGGGCCACGGGCGCAGGCGGACCGCAAGCTGTATCGCAACGCCATCCAGGCGATGCTGGCGGCGCAGGAGAATTTGACCATCGTTGAAGGCGAGGCGGCGGGGCTGCTGCGCGATGCCTCGGGCCGGTTGAGCGGCGTGACCACGGCGGATGGCCGGGTGTTTTCCTGCGCCGCCGCGGTGCTCACCACCGGGACTTTTTTGCGCGGCGTGCTGCATTTCGGCAATGTGATGGCGCCTGGCGGGCGGATTGGCGATGCCCCGGCGGTGGGGCTGGCCGAGGCGCTGCTGGGCCTCAACCTGCCGATGGGGCGGCTGAAAACCGGCACGCCGCCACGGCTGGACAAGAAAAGCATCGACTGGGAGGGCTTGGCCGAGGACAAGGGCGAGGACCCGCCGGAGTGTTTCTCCAGCCTCACGCCGCGCGTGACCAACCCGCAGATCTCCTGCCGGATTACCGGCACCACGGAGCTGACGCATGTGATCATCCGCGACAATATCCATAAATCGGCGGTGTATGGCGGGAATATCGCGGGGAAGGGGCCGCGCTATTGCCCCTCCATCGAGGATAAGGTGGTGCGGTTCGCGGAGAAGCCGGGGCATCAGATTTTTCTGGAGCCGGAGGGGCTGGATGATGACACCGTGTATCCCAACGGGATTTCCACCTCACTGCCAGAGGATGTGCAGGAGCTGCTGGTGCACTCCATCCCAGGGCTGGAGCACGCCAAAATCCTGCGTCCGGGCTATGCGGTGGAGTATGATTATGTGGACCCGCGCGCGCTGGACCATGCGTTGCAGGTGAAAGCGCTGCCGGGGCTGTATCTGGCCGGGCAGATTAACGGCACCACGGGGTATGAGGAAGCGGGCGCGCAAGGGCTGATGGCCGGGCTGAACGCCGCGCGTGCCGCGGGTGGCGGCGTGCCCGTGAGCCTGGGCCGGGAGCAGGCTTATATCGGCGTGCTGATTGATGATCTGGTGACGCAAGGGGTGACGGAGCCGTACCGCATGTTCACCTCGCGGGCCGAGTACCGGCTGCTGCTGCGGGCGGATAATGCCGAGCTGCGGCTGACACCGCTGGGGCTGGGCTGGGGTTGCGTGGGGGCTGAACGGGCGGGGGTGTTTGCCGCACTTGAGGCTGAGATTGCGGGGTATGCCGGCAGGCCGGAGGGGCATTCCCGCGGCGCGGAGATTTTGCGCGCGGATTTGCATTATGCCGGGTATCTCAACCGGCAGGAAAACGAGATAAAGGCCCGCTCGCGCGATGAGGCGGTGCTGATCCCCGAAGGGTTTGATTATGCCCTTGTGGGCGGGCTTTCCAACGAGCTGCGCGAGAAGCTGGAGCGGGTGCGTCCGCAGAATTTGAGCGTGGCAGGGCGGATTGAAGGGATGACGCCGGCGGCGCTTGGCGCGATTTTCGGCGCGCTGAAGAAGGCAAGGCGGGCGGTATGAGCGAGGAACGGTTGCGCCAGTTCGCGGGGCTGGTGGCGAAATGGTCGCCAAAAATCAACCTGGTGAGCAAGGGAGATCTGGCCCACATATGGGAGCGGCATGTGCGGGACTCCCTGGAGCTGGTGGCGCATATTCCGGCCGGGGTGACGCGGGCGACCGATCTGGGCTCGGGTGCCGGGTTTCCTGGGATGGTGCTGGCGATCGCCACGGGGATCGAGTTCACGCTGATTGAGTCCGACACCCGCAAGGCGGCGTTTTTGATGGAAGCGGCGCGGATTTTGGCGGCGCCGGTGAAAGTACTGAACACACGCATCGAGGCGGCGAAGACGCAGCCGGCACCGCTGGTGACAGCCCGGGCGCTGGCGCCTTTGGAGAAATTGCTTGGCTTGGCGGCCCCGCACCTCGCGGGGGACGGTGTTTGCCTGTTCCCGAAGGGGCGCGGCGCCGAAGTTGAATTGACGGCCGCAAGGGCGGTCTGGCACATGGAGGTCGAGCGCTTTGCATCGACCCTAGATGCAGAAGCGTGCATCCTGAAAGTGAGCCAGATCCGCCATGTTGGAACAAATAAAGCCGCCGCCGCGCCCTAGGATCATCGCCGTTGTGAACCAGAAAGGCGGGGTGGGGAAAACCACCACCGCCATCAACCTTGCCGCCGCCCTGGCCGTGGGTGGGAAAAAGGTGCTGCTGATCGATGTTGATCCGCAGGGCAATGCCAGTACCGGATTGGGAATTGACCGCGCCATCCGCCAGGGCGGCAGCTATGCGCTGCTGGCAGGCGATGGCGAGCTGGCGGCGCTGACGCTGCCGTGCGGGGTGGAGAATTTGAGCATCGTGCCGGCGGTGGAAGACTTGATGGGCGCGGACCTGGAGTTCAGCCAGACGGAGCGCCGGGAGTTTTTGCTGCGCGACGCGCTGGCCGCGCGGTGCGATGCGGACACTGTGTTTATCGACTGTCCGCCGGGCATGGGGCTGCTGACCCTGAATGCGCTGGTGGCGGCGGATGCGGTGCTGGTGCCGTTGCAGGCGGAGTTTTTTGCACTGGAGGGGATCTCGCAGCTGATGCGGACCATCGACAGGGTGAAGCGCAGCCTGAATCCGAAACTGGCGGTGGAGGGGATTGTTCTGACCATGACGGACAAGCGCAACAATCTTTCCGAGCAGGTGAGCAACGATGTGCGCGGGCATTTTGGCGCCGTGGTGTTCGATACGGTGATCCCGCGCAATGTGCGGATTACCGAGGCGCCGAGCCATGGGCTGCCGGTGTTGCTGTATGATTTCCGCTCGGTGGGGGCGCAGGCGCATCTGGCGCTGGCGGCGGAGTTTTTGAGGCGGTCGCGGATGAGGAAGGGAGCTGCGGTATGAGTGCGAAAGAACAGCCAAAACGGTTGGGGCGGGGCCTGGCGGCACTGCTGGGGGATGCGGCGGTGCCAACGAGCGTGAATGCGCCGGGGGTGCAGGCGCTGCCGGTGGATCTGCTGGAGCCGAGTCCGTATCAGCCGCGCCAGGATATGGACGAGACGGCGCTGCAGGAGCTGGCGGACTCGGTGAAGCAGCGCGGGATTTTGCAGCCGCTGCTGGTGCGCCCCAAGCCGGGCAGCCCGGGGCAGTACCAGATTATTGCCGGTGAGCGGCGGTGGCGGGCGGCGCAGAAGGTGAGCCTGCATGAGGTGCCGGTGCTGGTGCGCGAGCTGAGCGACGCGGATGCAATGGCCGCCGGGCTGGTGGAGAATTTGCAGCGCGAGGATTTGAACCCGGTGGAAGAGGCCGAGGGGTACCAGCGGTTGATCACGGAGTTTCATCTCAGCCAGGAATCGCTGGGGGATGTTGTCGGCAAGTCACGCGGGCATATTGGCAATGTGCTGCGGGTGTTGAAGCTGCCGCCGCAGGTGCTGGGGATGGTGCGCGATGGGAGCCTCTCCATGGGCCACGCCAAGGCGTTGCTGGCGCATCCTGATCCGCTGAAGGGGGCGAAGGTGGTGCTGGACAAGGAACTCTCCGTGCGGCAGGCGGAGGAGTTTGTGAACAACCTGGGACGCTCCATTAAGGGGCGGTCGTTGATCAAGCCGCCGCCGGAGCGCCGCATGGATAGCGAGGTTGAGGCGTTGGCGGAGAATTTGACTGAGCGGCTGGGGGTGAAGGTGAAGATCGGGTTTAATGGCCGCAGTGGGACGATTACGCTGCATTACGCCAATCTGGATCAGATGGACTCGCTGCTGGCGCTGCTGAACGGATGAGAAACGGGGTATGCTCCACGTGGAGCATACCCCTGTTATCCACAAGCCATCGTGCTGAATTTATTCACTAAAAAAAAGTTGTCCCCAGAAAAAAGGGGCGGTTGTTTTGAAAAAACAACGATGCGGATTTGGGGGCGTTTGGGGTTCAGGCGGCGGGTTGGGAGCGGGCGAGGGCTGCCAGAAGATCAGTCTGGGTGACGATGCCCCGGGCGCGGCCGGTGGGGTCGGTGATGATGACGGCGCGGGCACTGCCGTTCGTGAGGGGGGCGATGAGGTCCGAGGCGGGTTGCCCGGGGTTGGCGGTGACCGCGGGGGTCATGAGGGAGGTGAGGGTGCCGGTGGGGTCTCGGGCGAGCTCGCGCAGGCCGATGGCGCCGGTGACGAGGCCGGTGGCGTCAGTGACCGGGAGGGTCCGCACATCGTGATTGAGCAGCAGGGCGCGGGCGGCGGCGGGTGTGGTGGTCTCCAGGGCCTGGATGACGTCGCGGGACATGATATCAGCGCAGGTGAGGTGCTTATGGGCGTGGGCGGCGGCGCGGGCTTCGACGCGGCGAAGCAGGCGGTCAAGGTCGTCGCGGCTGATGTCGAACGCTTCGCCGGTTTCCGCCAGGGCGGCGTCTATGTCCTCGGGGCGGAAGCCGGCCCGTAAGGGGGCGGGAAGGTCTGCCGTGCGGTGGGTGTTGGCGGTGAGTGGCGGCGGCTGGTGCGGGTAGGAATGGCCCGAGGCGAAGCGGTGATAGATGATGCCGATGCTCACCAGAAGAATGCAGTTGAGCCCGACCGGGATGAAGGCGAAGAAAAAGCCCGAGGCGCTGATGCTGGGGCCGCCGAGGACACAGAGCAGGGCTACGGCGCCGCCGGGCGGGTGCAGCGAGCGGGTGAGCGACATGAGGACGATGGCGGCGGCGACGGCGATGCCGGCGGCGAGGGCTGGGTCTGGGATGAAGCGGGCGGCGGCGATGCCGGCGAGGGCGGAGATGATGTTGCCGCCGATGGCCGGCCAGGGCTGCGCCAGCGGGCTGGCGGGGACGGCGAAAATGAGCACAGCGGCGGCGCCCATGGGGGCGATGAGCAAGGGCAGGGCGAGGCTGTTGGCATGGCCCAGCAGCAGGGCGCTGAGCGTGCCGGTGATGGCGATGCCTGCGAGGGCGCCGAGGCTGGCGAATAATCTGTCGCGTAGTGTGGTGCCGGCTAATATGAACATGAAGCTTCCCCTGGGCCAAAGTTTGGGCCGTTGGGCCACCCGGGGCGTATAGAAGCGGGGGCAAAGGGGGGAAAGCCCTGTTATGCCGCCGGATTGAGTGCGCGGGCGGAAAATGTGCAGGGTGGGTGAGGCGTCATTCGCCGCGCCGCCGGTATGCCGCAAAAGCGATGGGTGGCGCTGCGCTCACCCATCCTACGGTTGTTTCAGCACTCGATGATGTTGACGGCGAGGCCGCCGCGGGCGGTTTCCTTGTATTTGGTTTTCATGTCGGCGCCGGTTTGGCGCATGGTGCGGATGACTTTATCCAGCGAGACGAAGTGGGTGCCGTCGCCGCGCAGGGCCATGCGGGCGGCGTTGATGGCTTTCATGGCGCCCATGGCGTTGCGTTCGATGCACGGCACCTGGACGAGGCCGCCGATGGGGTCGCAGGTGAGGCCGAGGTTGTGTTCCATGCCGATTTCAGCGGCGTTTTCGACCTGGGCGGGGGTTGCGCCCATGACTTCGGCCAGGGCGCCCGCGGCCATGGAGCAGGCAACGCCGACTTCGCCCTGGCAGCCGACCTCGGCGCCGGAGATGGAGGCGTTTTCCTTGTATAAAATGCCGATGGCGGCGGCGGTGAGGAGGAAGGCGATGACGCCTGCGTCGTCAGCGCCGGGGACGAAGCGGGTGTAGTAATGCAGCACGGCGGGGATGATGCCGGCGGCGCCGTTGGTGGGGGCGGTGACGACGCGCCCGCCGGCGGCGTTTTCCTCGTTGACGGCCAGGGCGTAGAGGTTGACCCAATCCATGATGGTCAGCGGGTCGCGCAGGGCGGCTTCGGGCTCGCTGGAGAGCTGGCGGTGGAGCTGGGCGGCGCGGCGGCGGACCTTGAGGCCGCCGGCCAGCGTGCCCTCGGTGGCGCAGCCGGTGCGCACGCATTGTTGCATGACTTGCCAGATGTTGAGCAGGCCGCTGCGGATTTCTGGCCCGGTGCGCCAGGATTTTTCGTTCTCGAGCATGAGCCGGCTGATGGGTATGTTGTTGGCCTGGCAAAGCTCCAGGAGTTGCTTGGCGGATTTGAATTCGTAGGGAAGCCTGGTCTGATCTGGCACGATGCGGTCCGAGCCGGCGGCTTCCTCGTTGACCACGAAGCCGCCGCCGACGGAGTAATAAACGCGGTTGCGCAGCGCGGCGCCTGAGGCGGCATAAGCGGTGAAGCGCATGCCGTTGGGGTGGTAGGGCAGGGAGATGCGCTTGTGGAAGAGCAGGTCCTCGGCCTCGGTGAAGGCGATTGGGTGGCGGGCGAGCAAGGAGAGGCAATGGGTGGCGCGGATGGCTTCGAGCTTGGCGGGGACGGTTGTGGTGTCCACCTGGTCCGGGGCTTCGCCTTGCAGGCCGAGGAGGACGGCTTTGTCGCTGCCGTGGCCGCGACCGGTGGCGCCGAGCGAGCCGTATAATTCGGCCTGGATCCGCGTTGTTTGTTCCAGTAGGCCGGATTCGGCCAGGCCGGTGGCGAAGCGCAGGGCGGCGCGCATGGGGCCGACGGTGTGCGAGCTTGAGGGGCCGATGCCGATTTTAAACAAATCAAAAACGCTGATCGCCATGTTGTTTGTCTCCGCTGCGCCAGCGTATCCATGGGGCGTTGGCGTATGCCTTGCAGTATTGGCGGGGGGTTTCCGTAACGCAAGGCTGGGTGTTGAATATTCTTGACGCTGTAAAATTGATTCAGCTAGATGGACATTTGCAAAAATAACATATGTTGATGCGTGCCGTATTCAACAATAACTATTTTTTTAAGAAATCCGGAGAAATGTTATGGCGTTACAAGCGGGGCTTAAACGCAATTCCGTGGGCTTGCCGGGGGCGATTATCATGTCGGCGGCGATTATGGGCCCGGCGGTTTCAACTTTTTTCAACCCGCAGTTTTCGACCCCGTTTTCGGGACCGGCGACGCCGTTTGTGTATTTTGTCTGCCTGATCGCGATACTGATTACGGCCAGCGGGATTATGGAGATGTCGGCGGTGACGCCGAGCGCGGGGTCGTTTTATACTTATGTGGCGCAGGGCCTGGGGCCGCACGCCGGATTTATCACCGGCGGGCTCATGTTCATGGCCTATGCGCTGCTGCCGCCCATTGAGATTGCGCTCATCGGATCGTATTTGCAACAAACATTGCAGCAGGAATTCGGCATCAACATACCGTGGATTCTCATATCGCTGGTGCCGTGGGCGCTGGTGACGTTTCTGGCGCTGGAGGGGGTGCAGGCTTCGTTGCGCACGGCGATTGTGCTGTTCCTCGTCGAGGTTGCGGTTGTGATGGTGATGGCGTTGATCGTGGTTGCGGCGGGGGGCGCGCATGGGCTGACGGTGCGCCCGATGCTGCCTTCGGCCTCGCCGCATGGCGCGCAGGGGTTGATGGTCGGCGCGGTGTTCGCCGCGCTCAGCTTTGTTGGTTTCGAGGGGGCGACCACGCTGGGCGACGAAGTGCGAAACCCGCACCGCAATGTGCCGCTGGCGGTTGCGCTCTCGACGATTGTTGTTGGCGTGATCTATACATTTTGTGTTTGGGCGGAGGTTGTGGGGCTTGGGAATGACAAGATCAACGCGCTGACGGGCGCCTCGACACCGTGGAACGACCTGGCGCATATGTATGCGCCGTGGATGACGCCGCTGATCATTCTGGCGTCGGTATCATCGATGTTTGCGGTGTCGGTGAATTCGAACACCGGGATTGTGCGGATTTTGTATACCATGGGCCGCGAGCGGCTGTTGCCGGATTTCCTTGCGTATATCAACCCGAAACGAAATACGCCCTCGAATGCTGTGTTGTTCCAGAGTGCGTTTTCATTGATCCTGGTATTTGGGGTGGGCGCGGTGTCCGGCGGGCTGAGCGACCCGAGCGGGGGGAGCAATGTTTATGGCTTCCTGGGCTTTCTGCTCACGCTGGCGATTCTGATTGTGTATGTGCTCGCCGATCTGGCGGCGATTGTCTATTTCATGCGCCGGGGCAGCCGGAAATTCGTGCGCCATGTGCTGCTGCCGGTGACGGGCGCGCTGCTGATGACCGGGTTGTTCGTAGCGCAGCTGATAGAGAACACCACGGCGCCTTATACATGGATGCCGTGGATCATCCTGGCCTGGTTGGTGGCGCTGGGAGCGGGGACGTTCTGGCTCGCGGTGAACAGGCCGGAAATTCTTGGCAAGGCGGGGGCTGTGCTGGGCTCGGAGGACCCGGCCAAGCTCGGCGGGTGATGCGCGGGCGCTTAGAGTCTGATCGTTTGAGGTTGACGCGCGCCAGCGTGGCAACCGAAAGCGTGAATCAGCCTCTTATCAAAGAGTTAGAGCGCGGGCGGGGTGCGCTCTTGCGTCAACCTAAACCTATCGCGCTCTAGGTTCTGTGGACTCTAGGGATTCCGGCTCGGTTTGATTTGTGATTCAAGACTGCCATTTGGGAGGCAGTCTTGGGTGTTCTTGACCGGTTGGTTCTACGCGACGATCAGTGGGACCGT
>JAJZCG010000033.1 GCA_021846225.1 Pseudomonadota bacterium
CTCCAGCAGCAGCGCATGCGGCACACGGCCATCGAGGATGGTCGCCCCTTTAACCCCGAGCGTGACGGCCTCCACGCAGGTCTCCACCTTCGGGATCATCCCGCCCGAGATGGTGCCATCGGCGATTAGCGCCTGGACCTGCCCCAGTGATAAATCCGGCATCAGCTTCTTGTTTTTGTCCAACACACCGGGAACATCGGTGAGCATCAGCAGCCGGTTTGCGTTCAGCGCGCCGGCGATCGCCCCGGCCGCCGTGTCGGCGTTGATATTATAAGTCTCGCCGTTCTCGCCGGTGCCCACGGGCGCGATCACGGGGATCAGCCCGGCGCCGGTCAGCGCATGGATCACGCGCGTATCAATGAACGCGGGCTCACCGACAAAGCCAAGATCCAGCACGCTCTCAATATGCGAATCCGGGTCCTTCTTGGTGCGATGCATCTTGCGGGCGCGGATCAACCCGCCATCCTTGCCCGAAATCCCCACCGCCAGCGCCCCGGCACGGTTGATCAACCCGGCCACCTGCTTGTTCACGCTGCCCGCCAGCACCATTTCCACCACCTCGACCATGGCGGCATCGGTCACGCGCAGCCCGTCGATGAAGTTGGATTTGATCGCCAGCCGGTCCAGCATGGCGTTAATCTGCGGCCCGCCGCCATGCACGATGACCGGGTTGATGCCAACCTGCTTGAGCAACGCGATATCGCGGCCGAACTCCCCGGCCAGAATATCCTCGCCCATCGCATGCCCGCCATATTTCACCACGATGGTGGCGCCCGCATAGCGGCGCAGAAACGGCAGCGCGCTGGCGACGATATGCGCCTGGGCGGCGGCGGATTTCAGCTCCTCGGTATTCATCTCGGCTCCTGGAAAAACTCTGCTGCTAAATAAAGCCCGCGATGCTGGCGCGCAAATCATCCATGCCAAACCCCGTGGTGCTGGATGTGGTGATCACGAACGGCAGCGCCGCCGGATGCTCCTTCGCCAGCGCGGTGATCTCCTCCTGCTTGCGGCGCAGCGCCGCCGGCTTCACGTCATCAGCCTTGGTCAACACCAGCTGGTAGGCCACCGCCGACTGGTCGAGCAGCTCCATCACCACCTCATCGGCGGGTTTCAGCTCGATGCGCGCATCCAGCAGCAGAAACACCCGGCGCAGATTCGGCCGCCCGCGCAAATAATCAAGCATCAGCCCCTGCCAGTCGCGCTTGATGGCTTTGGGCGCCTCGGCATAGCCATAGCCCGGCATGTCCACCAGCACGATCGGCGCGGCTTCCATCTGGAAAAAATTCAACTGCCGGGTGCGGCCGGGCTGGTGCGACACGCGCGCCAGCGCCTTGCGTCCCGTCAGCGCATTCAGCAACGAGGATTTGCCAACGTTGGAGCGTCCCGCGAAGGCGACCTCAATCCCGTTGGACGCGGGCAGATGGTCGAGCGCCTGCGCCGCATAGAAAAACTCGCAATGCGAGGCGAAGAGTTTCCTCCCCGCCTCCAGTTGCTCCGGGCTGAAACTCCCGTCCGCGAAAACTATATTTTCGCCGCTACCGCCCGTGGGTTGCCCGCCTGGCGCATGATCAGCCATTGTTGTCCTACCGAAAGAAGATTGTTCCAGGCCCAGTATAGCACAAGGCCGGAAGGAGAGCGCGCCAGCATGAAGGTGAAAATCAGCGGCATGAACTGGAACATGCGCGCCTGCACCGGGTCAGCCGGCGCCGGGTTGAGCCGTTGCTGGAGGAACATGGTGAAACCCATGATGATCGGCAAGGCGCCGATATGCAGCAACGGGCTTATCGTGGTGGGGTCGAAAGGGATCAGCCCGAACAGATTGAACAAGTTGGTGGGGTCGGGCATCGAGAGATCATGAATCCAGCCAAAGAAGGGCGCCTGGCGCATTTCAATGGTGATGAAGATGACCTTGTACAGTGAGAAGAACACCGGAATCTGCACCAGCATCGGCAAGCAGCCGGAGGCGGGGTTGATCTTCTCCGCCTTGTAGAGCGCCATCGTCTCCTGCTGGATCTTGGCGTTGTCATCCTTGTACTGCTCGCGCAGGGCCTTAATTTTCGGCTGCACCAGCTTCATCTTGCCCATCGAGCGATAGGAGTAGCTCGCCAGCGGGAAAAACAGCAGCTTGATGCCGACCGTGAACACGATGATCGCCAGGCCGAAATTGCCGAGCAGTGAGTTCAGCCAGTCAAGCGCGAAGAAGATCGGCTTGGTGATGATGTAGAGATGCCCGAAATCCACCGCCTTGTAGAAATCAGGGATGCCGAATTCGCTCTGATACGCATCGAGGATCTTCACCACTTTCGCGCCGGTGAACAGATGGCTGGTCAGGCTCGCCGTGGCGCCCGCCGCCACGGTCTGCGGGTCCGCGGTGATAAACGAGGTCTGATACGCGCCGCCGCCGCCATCGCTGACCGTGCCATAGCTCATGGTGCCGGTGAACTGCACCGACTGATCAGGCGCCACGGCGGTCAGCCAGTATTTATCGGTGATGCCGATCCAGCCGCCGGGGCTGGTCTCGCTGTAGGCGACGCCGCCAGCCGCCTTCTCGCCATCGGACTTCAGGGATTTATAGGATTCCTGCTTCAGCGTCTTGTTGAACACGCCGAGCGGGCCATCGAACAATATATAGGTCGTGGGCCCGGCTGGCACATAATCGCGCACGACGCGCGACCACGGAAACAGTTTTACCGCCGCGCCGGTGTGGTTCACCACCTGCTGGTTCACCGTGAACATGTAATTGTCATCAACCGAGAGGATCAGCTGAAAGGTCAGCCCCTGGCCGTTATCCCAGGAGAGGGTCACCGGCGTCTGCGGCGTGAGCTTACCGGCGCTCGCGGTCCACAGCGTGGAGTCGCCGGGCACTTTCACACCACCAACCGGGGTCCAGCCAAACTGCACATAGCTCGGCTTCGGCCCGCCGCGCGGCCCGAGGATCTGCACCAGCGGCGAATTCTTGGCGATCGTCTCGTGATAGTTTTTCAGCACGACATCGTCGAACACCGCGCCGGTGAGCACCACGCGGCCGGAGAGCCTCGGCGCGTCAACCGGCAGGCTCGGCCCAGTGGCCGCGGCCACCGCCGCCGGGCTGGCGGGGGCGCCGCTCGCACCCTGCACCTGCGTTGTGCTCTGCACCGGCACGGGCGCCGGATGCGGCAAATATTTCTGGAACGCGTACTGAAACACCAGCATGATGCCGAGTGACAGGGCGATGGCAACCATCAGGCGCTTCTGGTCCATGGGGCTTTACGAGTCCTTGAGTGGTGGAACCGGGTCGAAGCCGCCCGGATGCCAGGGATGGCAGCGCAAAATCCGGCGTCCGGCCAGCAAACTGCCGCGCCCGGCGCCGTGCGTGCAAATCGCCTCCCGCGCATAGGCGCTGCAGGAGGGGTAAAAACGGCAATTCGCGCCGATCACGGGGCGCAATGTCAGTTCATAAACGCGGATCGCACCCGAGAGCATATAGGCCGCCGGGCTCACTTGCGGCCCTCCGCGAGCGCCAGCTCAATACCGGCGCATAATTTTTCAAACGGCAACCGCCCCGTTTCCTGCCGGCAGATCAACACCAACTCAACGCCCGAGAGATCACGCCCGGCCAAAACCAGCCGTGCAGCCTCTTTCAGCCGCCGCCGCGCGCGGTTGCGCGCCACGGCGTTGCCGATTTTCTTGGTGGCGGTGTAGCCGGTCCGCAAAGGGGCCTGGCTTGCGGTGGCGCAAAACTGCATCACGAAACCAGGTTTTGCGATTTTCCGCCCGCGCGATGCCATGCGCAGAAACTCCGCGCGGCGCTTAAACGTTTCCGGTGGAGACAATGCGGGCATTGTCAGGCCCCTAAAGGCGCGCGCGCGGTGAGGAAATCAGGCAGAAAGTTTAGCGCGGCCTTTGGCACGGCGGTTGGCGATAACCTTGCGGCCGCCAACGGTTGCCATGCGGGCGCGGAAACCATGCCGGCGCTTGCGGACAAGTTTGGAAGGTTGATAGGTCCGTTTCACGTGATTCACTCCGGCGATAGCTAATATAAGCTGATAAAACAGGTTTCGGCCGAACCGTCCCCGGTCCGGCGCAACGAGGCCGGGATATAGGCGGCGCGCGCCGCCCCGTCAATGCAACGGCGGCGGCGCTTGCTCTGGCCCGCTACAAAGTGCAGCTTGCTCCCATGCATATATCCTCAGCGACTCGGCCGCGCACCGTTCTGGCCCTGCAAGGGGGCGGGGCGCATGGCGCCTTCACCTGGGGCGCGCTGGACCGCCTTTTGGAGGACGGGCTGACATTTTCCGCCGTCACCGGCGTCTCCTCCGGCGCCATGATCGCCGCCATGGCGGTGCAGGGCTATGTCCATAACGGGCCGAAAGGCGCGCGCGCCGCGGTCAGCAAACTGTGGCACAGGGTCGCCGAGGCGCATATCTTCGGCCCCGTGAACGCTTCGATGGACTGGCTCTGGGGCTGGGACAAGGGGATGGAACTGGGCAACGAGATGGCCTGGGCCGGCATCACCAGCGCGTTGCGCCTCTTCAGCCCCGGCCAGCTCAACCCCTTCGGGCAAAATCCGCTCGGCCCCCTGCTCGCCGAACTGCTGGACCTGGACGCCATCCGCAGCGCCGATGCGCCCCGCCTCTACGTCGCCGCAACCGATGTCGAATCCGGCGCCGCGAAAATATTCAACAACAGCGACATGAGCGTTGACGTGCTGCTGGCCTCGGCCTGCATCCCGATGATGTTCCCCGCCGTGAACATCGGCGGGCGCCACTATTGGGACGGCGGCTACTCCTGCAACCCGGCCCTCGCCCCGGTGCTCTCTCCCCGCCCGGAGCGGCTTGTGCTCATCCGCGCGCAGCCGCGTGTGCGCAAGGGCGTGCCCAACAGCACGGCTGACATCGTCCACCGCCTGCATGAAATCGCCTTCCAGGCCCCGCTGGACGCCGAGGTTGCGCTGCTGCCCAAGCAGGTCCGGCTGCTCGATATTTCCGCCGACGCCGCGCTCGCCCGCCATCCGCTGACCTCCAAGATGAACACCGAGAAAAACTTCCTCGACAATCTGTTCATCGCCGGACGGGAGGCTGCCGGAATCGTCCTTTCCGCATGAGGCGGCCCGCGCGCAGAAGCTTGATGCGCCATCTCCAACTCGAGCTGTTCGGGAGCAGTCTCTCGGGGCGCGTACTCTGGCTGACCGTCGCGATCATTCTCGCTGTCGAGCTGGTGGTGCTCACGCCAAGCCTGGGCAATGAGCGCCAGAACTGGATGTGGCAACGCATAAGCCTGGCGCATATCGCCGCGCTCTCGGCCGCCGCTTCGCAAAATGGCGGTCTCGCGCCCGCGGCCTATCAGCAGCTGGCACAGCTATCAGGCATCGAATCGATCAAGCTGAGCGGGCCGGACGGCACAGTGGCACAACTCCCTGCCCTCCACCCCACGCCACCGGCGCGGGTACTCTATCTGGCTGATGAAACCATCCTCCACAGCACCTGGTGCGCCCTCAAGCGTATCACGGGGCTGGAGAGCGCTCCGGTGGACATAATTGCGCCAAGCCCTCTGCAGAACAACATAATGGTCGAGATTCAGGTCAACGGCACCGGCCTGAACCAGGAGTTGCGCAATTATGCCTCGCACCTGGCGATAGTCTCGGCCGTCGTCGCGCTGGTGACCGGGCTGCTGGTGTTCGCCGCTCTCAACCGGCTGCTGGTTCGCCCCTTGCGCATTATGACCGAGAGCATCTCCGGCTTCCGCAACGACCCGGAGCACGCCGGGCAAAGCGCGCTGACCGCGCTGGCCAGCCGGGGCGACGATGAAATCGCCGAGGCCGCGCGGGAGCTGAAAACCATGCTCGAGACAATGCGCACCGCCCTGTGGCGCAACGCCCGCCTCGCCGCCCTGGGCACCTCGGTCATAAAAATAAGCCATGACCTGCGCAACATCCTGAGCTCGGCGCTGCTCGTCTCCGGTCATCTGCAGGACAGCACCGACCCCAAGGTCCAGCGCGCCGCGCGCACGCTCGTCCCCGCGGTGGAACGCGCCGCCCAGCTGGTCAGCCAAACCGTTGATTTCGCGCGCGAAGGGCCGCCCGCGATCATCCGCACGCCCGTCTGCCTGCGCGAGGTGGTGGACGAAGCAACCCAGGTGGTCCGCCCGGACGGCACCGGCATCACCATCGAGAACCTTGTCCCCGCCAGTCTGGTCCTGCCGCTGGACCGCATGCACATTTACCGTGTGCTGCTCAACCTGCTGCGCAACGCGGCCGAGGCAGGCGCCAGGGCCGTGGTGGTTACCGCAGAGACCAAACCCGGCGCCAACAAAATCCTCGTAACCGATTACGGCCCCGGCCTGCCCCCGCGCGTGCTGCAAAATCTGTTCAAGCCCTTCTCTGGCTCGGGACGCCAGGGCAGCTCGGGACTCGGCCTTGTCATCGCCCGCGACCTCATGCGCGCCCAGGGCGGCGAGCTGAGTCTGGCGCAAACCGGCCCGTTGGGCACGGTATTTGTCCTCGAGCTATCGGGTAGCGATGCGACTGCCCTTGCCATCCCTCTCGCGCCGGCCGGCCATAACCACACCAATCCGATAGAGATATTCTAAGTGTCACTTTGCGATAATCCAGCCTGAATCGCCAAAAGTTTTTGTCCCACGCAAGACGAAAAGAAGAATATGCTTATTTTTCGCGCCTCATTGATCTTGTGGAAAAAATCATTTTCTAAGAGTTCATGATCCCCTTAGCCCTCGACCCGAAACACCTCCAGCTTGCCGTTGCCGGCAATGGCGCGCTCACCCTGCGCCGGCTGCTGGCGTTGCGCCGCGCGGGGGCCGAAGCCGTCCTGGTGTTCGCCGATGCACCCACCCCAGCCCTGGCCGCGGCAGCGGGGGCGTTTCTCCGCCCCAGCCTGCCCGATGCCGCCGCCCTGGCGCAATTGCACCTGCTCTGGATCAGCGATCTGCCCGAGCCGCTCGCCGCCGGGCTGGCACAGGCCGCGCGCGCGGCGCGCGTGCTGGTAAATGTCGAGGATGTCCTCTCCAGCTGCGACTTCCATTCCGTCGCTGAAGTGCGGCGCGGAGACCTGCTCATCACCGTCTCCACCAACGGCGCCGCCCCCGGCCTGGCGCGCGGCGTCCGGCGCGGGCTGGAAGCCTGCTTCGGCCCGGAATGGGACGCGCGGGTGGCGGAAATCTCAGCCCTGCGCCACCGCTGGCGCGCGGAAGGGCTGAGCATGCCCGAGATCAGCCAGCGCATCGAGACCCTGATGGCGGAACGCTGTTGGCTCTCCTGCCCCGCCCCCCGTTAGGTTCATCTTCTCTGTTCTTAGGTATCCGCCATGACCACCCCTCCCCTCCCGCCCCTGACCGGGCAAAACATCAAGGACGCCGCGTGATGCTCGATACGGTAGACCCCGCCGCCGGGCAGGCCGTGCTGGCTGATGCCATCACCTCCCGCTTCGCCGGCAAAATCGCCCTGGTATCCTCCTTCGGCACGGAATCGGCGATCCTGCTGCATATGGTCGCGCAGGTCGACAAGGCCACCCCGGTGATCTTTCTCGAAACCGGCAAACTCTTCCCCGAAACCCTGGCCTACCGCGACGCGCTGATCGCCCAGCTCGGCCTCACCGGCGTGCGCAACATCCGCCCCAGCCCGGCGCAACTCACCACCTGGGACCCCGAAGGCACCCTCTGGGAACGCGACACCGAATTGTGCTGCGCCATCCGCAAAACCAACCCGCTGGACGAAGCCCTGGAAGGCTTCACCGCCTGGATCACCGGGCGCAAGCGCGTTCAGGGCGGCGGGCGGGCCAATCTGCAACTGGTGGAGCCGGGCGCCGACGGCCGCGTCACGGTCAACCCGCTGGCCTTCTGGAGCGATGACGAAATGGACGCCTATTTCATCACCCACGGCCTGCCGCGCCACCCGCTCCAGGCCCAGGGCTACACCTCCATCGGCTGCGCCACCTGCACCCTGCGCCCGCTGCCCGGCCAGGACAAACGCTCCGGCCGCTGGGCCGGACAGAAAAAGACCGAATGCGGCATCCACACCGCACGCCTGGCCGCCACCGCCTGGGAAATCTGACTACCCGCGGTGGCCGCTCAACGCCTGCCCTGCATCCGGGCGCAACCGCGCGCAAAACGGCACCGCCATCATTGAGAACAGCCCAACCACGATGAACCCCATCGCGTAGTCCGATTTCATCGCCACGGCGTGCTGGTGCCACCGGGCGGAAAGCTCCAGCGTGGTGGCCCCCACCACGATCCCCAAGGTCAGCGTGAGCTGCTGAATGGTGGAATAGAGCGAGGTCGCGGCGGACATCCGCGCGCGCGGAATATCGCCATAGGCAATGGTGTTGAAAGCCGTGAACTGCAACGAGCGAAAAAACCCTCCCAGCAGCAAAATCCCATCCATCGCCAGCGGCGGCCAGCCTGGCTGAAAACTGGCGCAGGCCATGATGAACAAGGCAGCGGCAAAGCCGTTGAGCATCAGCACGGTCCGGAAGCCGAACCGCCGCAGCAATGGCTGCGCGGCGGGCTTCATCGCCAGCGCCCCGGCCGCCGAGGCAAAGGTGATCAACCCGCTCTGCATCGGCGACTTGCCAAAGCCCAGTTGCAGCATCAGCGGCAGCAGAAACGGCAACGCCCCCACCGCAATGCGGAACAAGCTTCCCGCCACCACTGAATTGGCAAAGGTCGGTATCCGCAGCAGGGAGAAATCCAGCACCGGCTGCGGATGACGGCGCATGTGCAACAGATACAGCCAAACCGCCCCCGCGCCGGCCGCCAGCGCCCCCAGCGTCCAGGAGAGCGGCACCAGGCTGCGCCCTGCGGTCTCAAACCCCGCCATCATCGCCGCCATGGCAAATCCGGTCAGGATCAGCCCCCAGGAGTCCAGCCTGCCGCCCCGCCCGGCCTCACGGCTGTCGGGAATGAACAGGCTGACCGCGATCACCCCGATAATGCCGATCGGCACGTTGATATCGAACACCCAGCGCCAGGAAAAATACGTGACGATGAACCCGCCCAGCGGCGGCCCCAGAATCGGGCCGACAAGTGCCGGCATGGTCAGCCAGGACATCGCCACCACCATCTGCGCGCGGCTGACCGAGCGCAGCAGCACCAGCCGCCCGACAGGCAGCATCATCGCCCCGCCCAGCCCCTGCACCACCCGCGCGGCAACCAGAAACCCAAGGTTTGGCGCCATCCCGCAGGCCACCGAGGCCAGGGTGAAAATCATGATCGCGATGCGAAACACTTGGCGCGCGCCGAAATGGTCGGCCACCCAGCCGCTGGCCGGGATGAACACCGAAAGGCTGATCAGATACGAGGTCAGCGCCACGCTCATATGCAGCGGCGGCGCATGGAAACTGCGCGCCATCGCCGGCAGCGCGGTGGCGATAACGGTCGAGTCCAAATTCTGCATGAACAAAGCCGTCGCGATGATCACCGCCATCAGCCGCATCCGGCGTTCACTGATAACCGGCTCGGCCTCGTCCTGTTCCATCACGCGCGGCTGGCGCCCGCGGCTTCCAGCCGCTGCAAATAACGCCGCCAGCGGATGGCGTGTTCGCGCCCCAATTCCTCAAAATAGTCCCAGGAAAATATCCCGGTGTCATGCCCGTCGGAAAAACTCAGCCGCAGCGCGTAATTGCCGGCCGGCTCGATGCCGATGATGCCGACATGCATCTTGCCCGTCACCAGCACCGCCTGCCCTGGCCCATGCCCCTGCACCTCGGCGCTGGGGCTCTCCACCCGCAGATACTCCGCCGGCAGACTCAGCACGCGGCCATCCTCATAACTCAATTCCAGCAGGTTCTCCGCCCGCCTCAGCTTGATCTGCGCCGGCGTGCTCACGGCGCGAGCACGCGGGCTTCTTCCGCCAGCATGATGGGGATGCCGTTGCGAATCGGGTAAGCCAGCCCGGCCTTGGCGCTGATCAGCTCACCGTGCTCGCGGTCATAGCTCAGCGGCCCACGGGTCAGCGGACAGACCAATATCTCAAGCAGCCTCGGGTCGATCGGCGGTTCTTTATGTTCCTTATCCATGCTCAACTCGCTTTCGGTTCATCGTCATCTTCGTCATGCCCATCCTCGAAGGCATTGATCTCCAGCAGCGCCAGCAGCGCGCGGGCGCGTTCGCCCTCATCGCGCGCCTCCAGCAGGGCCTGCTTCTCCTCCGCGTCAAACGGGCAGACCATGGCGAGTGAGACCACCAGCGCCGCATCCGGCATTTGCGCGATGGTATCCCAATTCGCCTCCACCCCGGCCTTGGCGAAATAGCGCCGCAGCGCGGCCAGCAATACGCTGCGCTCGAAGGGCAACCCCGCCTGCGGCTCCTGCAAATCGGCCGCAAACCCGCTAAAGGCGCCGCGTACCCGGCGGTAGCCGCGCCGCTTGTCTACTTCCTCGACAATGGTAAAGCGCGCCACCCCGGTCAGCGTGATGAGGTAACGCCCGTCCCCACTCTCCTCGAACGCCGAAATCCGCCCCAGGCAGCCAATGCGGTACAGCCCTGGGCCGTTGTCGCCGCGCGCCAGCCGCTTGTCAGGCTGCACCATCCCCAGCATCCGCCCAGAGGCCAGCGCATCCTCCACCATGGCAAGGTAGCGCGGCTCGAAGATGTTCAGCGGCAACCGCCCGCCGGGCAGCAGCAGCGCCCCCGCCAGGGGAAACACCGGAAACTCCTCCGGCAGATCTTCCAACGCGGGGAGCAAGGCCGCCATGCGCGAGTGTCCCAATTCCAAAGTTCGTAACATCAAAACATCTTCCCTCACGGGACACTAGCGCTTTGTTCTCAGTGGCCTGCTTGTCCCTTCCGTCCACCGCGAGATGCGGCGGACTTCAGGGGCAGGACACTAGCGCTTTGTTCTCAGTGGCCTGCCTGTCCCTTCCGTCCACCGCGAGATGCGGCGGACTTCAGGGGCAGGACACTAGCGCTTTGTTCTCAGTGGCCTGCTTGTCCCTTCCGTCCACCGCGAGATGCGGCGGACTTCAGGGGCAGGACACTAGCGAAACAACAAAGCTGAAAGCTTGCGCCGCGCCGCCATGGTGGCCTCATCGTCAAACCCCCAGGCCTCGAAAAACTTCAGCAGTTGCAGCCGCGCGGCATCCTCATTCCAGGTCCGGTTGCGGCGCACGATGTCCAACAGCGCATCCGCCGCCGCGCCGCGCTCGCCCGAGGCGTTCAGCGCCGTCGCCAGCTCGTAACGCGCCTCGAAATCATCCGGATCAGCCGCCAGCCGCGCCTCCAGCCCGGCGCGCGCGCCCTGCGCCTTGCGCCCCTCGGCCACCAGCGCCAACGCCGAGCGCGCCCCCGCGATCTCAGCATGCTCCGCCAGCTTCTCCGGCACCCCCGCCAGCACCTCGGCGGCCTGCTCTTCATCACCCAGCGCGATCAGCGCCCGCGCCAGGCCGGACCATGCCTCCGGCTTTTCCCGGTCCGCCTGCACCGCGGCGGCAAAATGCTGCGCCGCCGATTCGGCATCCCCCTGTTCCAGCAACTCCTTGCCCTGCGCGATCAGCTCCGCACCCGGCGCCGCCGAGCCCGCCATTTTCAGCAATCCCTCGACGAATCGCTTCACCTCGCTCTCGGGCAGCGCGCCGGAGAAAGTATCAGCCACCTGCCCCTGCCAGAACGCCACCACCGTCGGCACTGACTGCAACGGCAGCCCCATGCGCGTGAGCTGCGCCACCAGTGCCTGGTTCTTGTCGATATCGATTTTCACCAGCCGCACCCGCCCGCCCTGCGCGCGCACGGTTCTTTCCAGCACCGGCGTCAGGGTTTTGCACGGGCCGCACCACGTCGCCCAGAAATCCACCAGCACGGGAATTTCACGCGACGCATCAACCACATCAGCCATGAAGCTCGTCTGGTCACTGTCGATAATCATATTGGCCGGCGGCGGCGCCGGAGTCGCATCGGTCTCGGTACTGAAAAAGCTGCTCATCACTCTTGATCCGTATGGGTTTCCTTGAGGCAGTATATAGTATCAATCCGCGCGCTCACACCCCATGCAACGAACATGCGGGGGGAGGCTTGCAATCCTCATCAATGGGCCTTAAAGAGCCGCTCACGCCATGAGCGGGCGTAGCTCAGGGGTAGAGCACAACCTTGCCAAGGTTGGGGTCGTGGGTTCGAATCCCATCGCCCGCTCCATTTTCCTACATGAAAACCAAACGGTAAAATCCCCCATCCCGGGGCGGTTGTTTCACACGCGCGGCGAGCAGCCGTGCCCTGGCAGGCTACCCCGCCCGGACAAACCCACCCCCAGGCGCGCGAGCCAATTCAGGGAAGCAATGCGTTATTCTTTTTCGCGGCCACGGCGCCCGCCCACATAATCATCAGAGCCACCACAACGCCCAGCGTTGCCGACACCCCCCCGCCCAAAAACACATCCTCATAATGCGCCCCCCCGATCAACCACCCCGCCACCGGGCCGGTTGTGCCGTAGGCGCAATCCTGAAACGCGGCGAACCCGCTGAGCGCCGTCGAACGTCTTTGCGGGGATACGATTCGTACAACCTCGGTGCCCATCGAGGGGAACACCATGGAACATCCAGCGCCTGTCAAAAACGCTCCGGCAAACGCAACAAGCGGTCCCGGGGCGGCCCAGAGAGTATATTGCCCGATAGCCTCAACCATCAACGAGAGCGCCGCGAGCTTCAGCCCGCCGATTCGGTCGGGCAAATGCCCGGCCAGAATACGCACCAACACAAAGCTGATGCCAAAGCTGGTCAACCCAAACCCCGCGCGCAACCATCCCCGCCCCAGAAAATCCAGCGCCATGAACGAGGCAACCGCCGCAAAGCCCACGCCCTGCAAGCCCACGACCAGACCGTAAGGCCATATCTGCCCAATGATCCGCCAAAAAGACTCGCGCGTGACCGCCAGCTGTGCTGTCTCCGGCAGGATCCGGCTCCCCATTGCCGCCGCAAACAAAACTGCCGCGCATGCCAGCATCAAGCCTGGAAAACCAATAAGGTGCAGAAGCGACACCCCCAGCGGGCTGCCAACGGCAAATGCGCCATACATGCCCATCCCCACCAGGGCCATCACCTTGCCTGAGCGCGTGGGGCCCAGATAGCTGATACCCCAGCTGATCACACCAATCAGCGCCAGGCTCTCGGCAACGCCCATCAGGCCGCGTCCCACAACCAGCGCGGTCTCATCAACAAGCCGCGACCAATGCAGAGCCGTGGCGCAGCACAGCAGGCACGCGGCGACGTAAAGTTTAAACCCCAGAGCGAGGCAGTATTTTCCACCGCGCGTATCTGCAAACCGCCCGGCTGAACTGCGGGAAAGCAGAGTCGCCAAAAACGCGACGCCAACGGCCAGCCCCGCAAAACCGCTGCCTGAATGCAAAACGGTGACGGCATAAATCGGCGCCACGGCCATTGTGGCCGCAACCGGCAGGTATGCCAAAAAAAACAACCCGGCGATGATGAAGAATACAAAGCCTTCGGATGTCCGGCCATTCACGCGCAGCATGGCAATACCCACAAAATAAAAAAGCCTGAGCCAGCATAAGCCGGCCCAGACCCCATTAACTCAACCCGCATGGCACAAGACGAAACCAGCCTCATGTCATGCGGTATTTGCCCTTAATTAGAACACGTACTTCACATAAGCACGGCTGCTGAAATACGGGTTGTTGTAGTGCTGGCTCGGCAGATTGCCGTTCTCGGCGAACGCTGCATCGGTATCCCAGTCAACCGAAAGACCCTTAACCACGCTGGAGAGGTCATAGTTGAAGTTGGAGTCGATCACATGGATCTTCTCGTCATGGATCGCAGGCGTGCTCACGTTGAAACCATAAGTCCCGCCGTAGCTGAACGTATTGCCGCCATAACCGTAATCGACTTCGTATTCGACATAGGTCGGCGAGATCTCAAGCTTGTCGTTAAGCAGGAACACATTGCCCGTCACGCCAACCGCATAACCGGGACCGAAGTCCATGATGCCGGTCTGCATCGTATCCGTGAAGGTCGTGCCGGAGTTGTCGTTGTACGGATGAATACCACCGCCATGACGATAAGAGTTAACCGAAGCCGGGCTGTAATCGCCGATCACCGCCACATTGTCCTTGCCGAAGCTCATACCCAGCTTGGCGCCGTAAATATGCGCGTTGACATTATTATTGGTGGTGAAGCCAACGAAGTTGGCGCTGCGGGTGCTGGAGTTGCCCTCGCCCATGCCCTGCACCGCACCAAACACAGTGCTGTCGGCGCTAACCGGGGCGGAGAAATCAGCCTGGCCATAAACCAGCTGCGCAAGGCCGTAGAAATCATAGTACCAGCCCTGCAGGCCGTAGTTCACGCCAGCAAACGAATTCTGGTAACGCGCGCCGCCAACGATAAAGCCGTTCGAGCGGGCAAGGTAACGGTTACCCGTGGTGAACGTGCTGCTATAACGCGAATTGTAGCCGAAAATGCGCGCGGCGAACACGCTCATCTCTGCCGTCGAGGTGTTCAGGCTGAGCGGCGCGGAATCAGCATAATTGCTGTTGGTGCCGATAACGTTCACAACACCGGCAAAGCCCATGAAGGAGCGCGGGCTGAAGGTGTACCAATCCTGGTTGGCATACGGCGTGTTGATGAACTGCCGGCCGCCACGGACTTCCAGCCACGAATTTTCATACTGCAGATAAGATTCGCGGATCGACTGCAGGCTATGATGGCTGCCAGTCAGCTCGGTGTCATCATGAGCAGCATTTTTTTTGCTGGCATACAGGCCGAGGGACTGGCCGGTGTAACCCGCCACGCCAACGCTGAAACCATCCAGCGCCCCGGTGTGCACCGTAATGTTGCCGCCGACGCCGAAACCGTTCGCAAAGTTACCCGTATGCCCGGCGTTCGCATAAGCGAAGTCGGTGGCGCCAACCATGCCTGAAACCGTGGTCTGGCGCAGCGCATCCTGCAGGGTCTGGGCATGGGCAAACGCCCCGCCGGTCAGAAAGGTGGACGCAGCCAACAGCGCAACGCTAAGGCCGCTCACTTTTTTGGAATTCTTCAACTTCATTTATGCCTCCCAGATTATTTAATCACGATCATCAACACCACAACGCTTTCGCGTCACACGCGCGCCAGGCCAAACCGCAGCCCGCACCCAACACAGCCACTAACTGCGGCCACCCAAAATCAACTGAAAATCAACGCTTCCCCGCGATCATCCGCACCGCAAATGAAAAACAAAAGATGCGAACTCAGTAATTTTGTTTCCTCGTATTGGCCAGCTTATGTTGCCCGCCATTGTTCACAATTGATATTGCAGTTTTTTATCTTCCGCAATTAACAAATTCCACAACAAAAGGTCTTTTTTCACGAAACCTTCAAATTGCTATCCAGAGTGGCATATTCGACACACATCTCACTGCCCTCCAAAAACCACCGCACAGCAAACCAAATCGTTCCCATCAATTCATGGCCACGATAACTAGCTTAACAAAAAATAAAATGTCGAAAACTACCGCTGAATACCTGGAAGCTTTTGATTCACGCTCAACTCGGCCACATGGCCGGGAGCACAGCGAAAGAACACTTCCCGAAATTCACATCTCCTTCCCAAACGACATTTTTACACTTCGTAAAAAACCTTCGTTGCGAACAGCTTCCCTGGACGAAAAAGCCCGCCGCAATTAATTTAACCCTCACACTAATTAGCGGTAATCGGTAGGCCGGGGGCTGTCAAGAATAATTCATCCCGCGTTCCATTGGCCCCAGCACCTGTGGCAAACCGGCCACAGTCCCTCCCACGCAACGCCAGGGCTGCAACGGCCAGGCATCTTTTGCCCCGAGCGATCCGCGGGTTTACCGGGCTTTTTATGTATACGCCGGCCGGACCCAGACGCTGCCGCCTTCATGGCTGTCCACAACCGCATCCACAAACGCGACCCCTTTAACGCCATCCTGCGCCAAGGGAACATCGCGGCCGATCGGCAGAAGCTCCCGCCCGGCGATCCGCGCCTGCACGATCTCGGCGAACCCCGCGTATAAATTCCCAAAGGCTTCAATATACCCTTCCGGGTGCCCGGGCGGCGTACGGGTCCGGCAGCTTGCCCCGGCTGAAAGATCAGCGCGCCCCCGTTTGATTATGCTGGTAACACCCCCAAGAGGCGTAACCACCAACTCATTTGGTTGCTCCTGTGCCCAGGAGAGACTTCCCAACTCACCGATGATTCTAATTCTCAGCCCGTTGGAATGCCCAACCGCCACCTGCGATGACCACAACAGCCCGCGCGCACCGCCCTCATAGCGCAGCATCACATGGGCATTATCATCAAGCACCCGGCCGGGAACAAAGGTCGCCAGGTCCGCGCATACGGACTCAACCTTCAACCCTGTCATAAAACCGGCCAGCTGGTAGGCATGGGTGCCAATATCGCCGATGCTGCCACCGCGCCCCGATTTTTTCGGGTCGGTGCGCCATTGCGCCTGCGCGTTTCCACCCGCTTCAATCGCGGTTGCCATCCATTCCAGCGGATACTCAACCTGGATCACGCGAATGCGCCCAAGCTCGCCACTGAGAATGCGCGCCCGCGCCTCATGCACCATCGGGTAGCCGCTATAAGCATAGGTCACACCGAGCAGCCGCTTCTCACGTTCCACAATCGCCTGAAGCGCCACCGCCTCGGCCAATGTGACCGTCAACGGCTTTTCGCAAATCACGTCGAATCCCGCTTCAAGAAACGCCTCTGCGATGGGAAAATGCGTATGATTCGGCGTGCAGATCGCCACCACATCCACCCCGTCGCCGCGCAGGCGCTCTTGCGCGGCCATCTCGCGGAAATCGCCATAGGAGCGCGCCTTGTCGATTCCGCTTGCCGCGGCAAACGCATGCCCGCGCGCCGCGTTCACATCAAAGGCGCCGGCAACAAGCTCGAAATTATTATCCAAGCGCGCCGCATGGCGATGAATCCCACCGATATAGGCGCCTTCACCACCGCCCACCATACCCAGCCGCAAGCGCCGCGCCACACCACCCATCGTCATTTATTCAACCCCCGGTTAAGGCCCAGTATGTCGCTGTTCTCATTGCCCCTCGTCTCCGAGGTAACGAATTCATCAAAGGGCCGCTCGGATACATGAATAATATGATCCCGGATGAATTGCGCGCCCTCGCGCGCACCATCCTCGGAGTTCTTGAAGCAGCACTCCCACTCCAGAACCGCCCATCCGTCGAAGTCATAGCCTGTAAGTTTCGAGAACACCGCTTTAAAATCCACCTGCCCGTCGCCAAGCGAGCGGAACCGCCCGGCGCGTTTGACCCACGGCTGAAATCCGCCATACGCCCCGGTCTTTCCATTCGGCCGGAACTCCGCGTCCTTCACATGGAACATGCGGATACGGTCATGATAATGATCGATGTAGCTCAAATAATCGATCGATTGCAGCACGAGATGGCTCGGATCATACATGATCATGCAACGCGGATGATTCTCGACGCGCTCCAGAAACATTTCAAATGTCAGGCCGTCGTGCAAATCTTCGGCCGGATGAATCTCATAACACAAATCAACGCCCTGCTCATCAAAGGCATTGAGAATAGGCCGCCAGCGGCGCGCAAGTTCATCGAACGCCTCATCAACAAGCCCCGTTGGCCATTGCGGAAACGGATACAAATATGGCCAGAGCAGACTGCCCGAAAAGGTGACATGCCGGTCAATCCCAAGGCGCCGCGAGGCGCGCGCGGCCAGATACAACTGGCGCGTTCCCCATTCCCGGCACCCGGCCACGCTGCCTTGCACCGAGGCGGGTGCAAAAGATTTGGTCACAATATCAAATGCCGGATGGCTTGCGATAAGCTGCCCCTGCAGATGCGACGCCAGCTCAGTGATCACAACGCCAGCCTCAGCCGCACGGCCTTTCAGCTCATCGCAGTAATCCTGGCTCGCCGCCGCGATCTCAAGATCAATTAACCGCGCGTCCCAGCTTGGCAGCTGAACGCCAACAAACCCCTTGCCCCGCGCCCAATGCGTAAGGCCCGAAAAACTATCGAACGGCGCCTCATTCCCCGCATATTGCGCCAGGAAAACCGCTGGGCCCTTAATGGTACGCATCTACCAGTCATCCTATATGAAATCAGGGAAAATTCCCGGATGATGAGGCGCACATACCGTGCTGAACCTCATCAATCTCCACCGGAATTGTCTTCAAATCAGCCGGCCTACACCCTGCAAAGGCCGCACTGCCCCGAAAATCGCCTACGCTCAAAGAGCTTACGCGGCTGAACTTCCGGCAACGGCCTCACCAGCCGGCATCTTACGCTGCAGCTCATGCTTGAGCGCATCCAAACCGGCGCCGCCCGCCATATGGAACATCAGATCCTCAAGGCTGAGGTCCGCGCGAGGCGCATCGGTTTCAACTTCACCACGCGCCAGCACCACAAAATGGTCTCCCACCATGTAGGCGTGATGAGGATTATGCGTAATGAAAATAACGCCCGTCCCCTGCTCGCGTGCCGCCGCCACAATATACTTGAGCACAAGACCCGACTGGGTAACACCGAGCGCCGCCGTCGGTTCATCCAAAATCAGCACACGCGCGCCGAAATGAATCGCACGGGCGATCGCAACAACCTGCCGCTGCCCGCCTGAAAGCGTGCCGATCGGACGATCGAGATCGGGCACCCGAATCCCCATGCGCAGCAGATTCTCCTGCGTCTGTTCCTTCATCGTCTTCACATCGAGACGTTGAAACGGTCCAAACCCTTTCTTTATCTCGGAGCCCAGAAAAAAGTTCCGCCAGATCGGCAACAAGGGCACAAGTGCGAGCGTCTGATAAACCGCCGAGATACCGCGATTAAGGGCATCGCGCGGAGACCCAAATTCCACCGCCTCGCCGTCCACCGCGTAAATCCCTTTGTCATGGCGAACCAGCCCGGCAATGATGCTGATGAGGGTCGATTTCCCCGCACCGTTGTCTCCCAATACGCAGGTCACTTCCCCCCTTCGTACCGACAGGCTCACGCCGCGCAATACATCGATATTGCCATAGCTTTTGCAAACATTGGAAAGTTGGATAATCGGAGCAGATTGGTCGCTCATGTTATTTTCCTTTACTCGCACGAACTCGTATCCAGGTATTCACAACTGTGGCCGCCAATAACGTCGCACCCACGAAGAACAAAAACCAATCCGGATCCCAGTCAGCGTAGATAACACCTTCCGTTGACATGCCGAAAATCAAGGCGCCGAGAGCCGCACCCACGGCCGAGCCATATCCGCCGGTCATCAGACACCCGCCGACAACTGACGCCGCAATATAGAGCAGCTCATTGCCAACGCCGCCGCCAGACTGCACGGTGTCATACATAAGCAGCATGTGCATACCCAAAAACCAGGCGGAAAAACCAACGATCATGAAGAGCAAGATCTTCACCTTGCGTACCGGCACACCAACCGCTCGCGCACTATCACCCTGGCCGCCAATGGCGAAAATCCAGTTGCCAAGGTCAGTTCTCAGCAAAACCCAGGTTGCCAGCAGCACAAAAAATATCCAATAAAGTATGGCGACGCTGAGCGACATTCCATCGAATTTCAGTGTCGACGCGAACACCGCATGAGCTGACGCATAGCCTGGAAGCGTGCTGATATCCCCCGTCGCGACACCACCGGTGATGAGTTTCGTCAGCGCCAGGTTCAACCCTTGCAGCATCAAAAATGTGGAAAGGGTGACAAGGAAGCTATGCAGCCCGGTACGGACAAACAAAAATCCGTTTAGCCAGCCGATGCCCAAAGATAAAAACAACGCGAACAGAATGCCAAACCACAAATTTCCGCCCAGCGTTAGGGTAAACATCGAGGCCGCCAGAGACGACGTCGTAACCGCAACGCCCGCGCTCAGGTCGAACTCGCCGCCGATCATAAGCATGGACACGGCCACCGCCGGGATGCCAATTGTCGCAGACTCATAGAATACCGTTGTCAGCGCATCCACTTGCCGCAATGGCGGGGCTACGACAAAAAACAACGCAAAAACAAGGATGGCGCCACCCAAGGCACCGGCCTCAGGACGTTTAAGAATTTTCTTCCAACTAAAATTCTGCACTAATTTTGGCTCCGCCGGAAGCAACTCTGCTTTGTTCATGGCCGTACTCATAACCCCCTCCACATTATGCCTTCTCACCAGCCGGTCAGATCATCTAGAGCCGGCTGGTGAGAGGTATTCAGTCTTTAAGCTGTTAGCGCGTTCCCATTTTAGCGAACTTGGCGACTTCAGCGATGTTGTCTTTCGAGACGAACGTCGGTCCGGTCAGCACCGGCTGGCCGCCGCCAACAACATCTCCGTTGACCTTATTAAGCCACAGCAGATCAATCGCCTCGTAGCCTTCAACATACGGCTGCTGGTCAATCGCCCACTGCACCTTGCCGCTCTGAACGAGCTTAACAACGGTCGGGCTCATATCGAACGTGCCAACCAGCGCCTTGCTGTTTGCCGTGGCAACCGCGGCCACCGCCACCGGAGCAAACGGCGCACCCAGGGTCACGACGTAGCCAATCGAGGGATCTTCCTGCAGCTTGGCGACGATACGCGACTGCGCACCCGCCATGTCATAACCGTTGACATACAGAACGCTCATCTTCCCCTTGAAGGTCTTGGCGATACCATCGCAACGCGCCTCAAGCTGCACGGCACCCTGCTGCTGGTCAACGCAAACCGCTTTGGTAACACCTTCGCTGTTCAGCCTGTCGCCAACCGCTTCACCGGCGATCGTCTCATCCTGCCCAACATAAGAGAGCAAGCCCATCTGCTTCCAGTTGTCGAGGCCGGCGTTGAAGCCAACCACGGGAATACCCGCCTTTTCGGCCTGCGCCACCGCGGGGCCCTCAGAGTCGGGAAACGCCAGCGTAACGGCGATGCCGTCGAGGTGCTGCTGCACGACATTGGTAATCAGCTGCGCTTCGCCCGAAGCGGTCGGGTTGGAAAGATACACCAAAGTCACGTTATCTTTCTTAGCCGCCGCAGCGGCGCCCTTGCGCACGATATCCCAAAAGGAATCGCCCGGCTGGGCATGGGTAATCATGGCGAACGTGTAGTGCGGCGTGCTCGCGGCAACGCTTGCCGCCGGGATCAAGGCGGTCGCCCCGGTGAGCGCGAAGGCAATGCCGCAGATATTTGCTTTCAAGTTCATTTTCTTGGTCCTAGCCATTGGTTTCTTCTTCCATGTTTTAATTTTTTCACGCGGATATCTTCAACGATTATTGCTCATTCCGCGTTTAAGCAACAAATCATGCAACGCCAGCATGCGTCAACAATTTATTTTATCTGGTGGCGTTTTTGTTTAGTATTCCGTGAGTTTTTAAGCACTTTTCCGACTTCAGAGCGGCAGCGCAGGAGCCGCCGGCGCATCATAACCACCCCAAACCGACTGATCGTAATTCACAATCGAACCCGTCATCAGCCCCGATTCCGCACTCGCCAGAAAGGCCACCGCGCGCGCCACTTCCGCCGGATCAATCAACCGGCCGTTTGGCTGTTGCGCCGCCGCTTCCGCGAGCCAGTTTGGATTCCCGCCGTGATACTTAATCTGGATCTGGTCTTCGCCCTCACTGGCCATCCAACCTATGTTCAGGCCGTTTACTCTGATCTGGTTACGCAACAAACCATAAGCCGTGTTGCGCGTCAGCGTCGCCAACCCGCCCTTCGAAGCGCAATATGCCGCGATCATCGGCTGTCCCGCCAGGCTGGACATCGACAGAATATTGACGATCGCCCCTTTTATATTCTCCCGTTTCATAACCTTGATACTGTCCTGCATCAAGAAGAACGGCGCGCGAACATTGACCGCGAACATCTGGTCAAACAACGCGGGCGAAGTATCCAATATGGTCCCGCGGTCGGTAATCGCGGCGGCATTCACCAGCACGTCAACACGGCCAAATTCCGCATCGCAGCGCGCAACCACGTTGCGGCAGTCCTCAACCTTCCCCAAATCCGCCGTAACATACACAGTTTTTGTGCCGGTGGCCGCTTCAATCTCCCGCGCCTTCGCCGTTCCCTTCGCCGCGGAGCGCCCGCATATCACCAGCCCCGCAGCACCCCGCTCAGCCAGCAACCGCGCAATCGCCGCACCAAGCCCCTGGGTGCCACCTGTTACAATCCCAACCTTACCTTCAAACTGCTGGTTCATGACTCACTCTCAATGCTATAGCCTGCTTTTTTGAGGGCATCTTTCATGGTGCGATAACCAATTTTCGCAAATTCAGCCGGCGGCGCCTTTGCCGGATCCTGCTCAGCCTCAACCACGAACCAACCTTCATAGCCAACATCGGCCAGGCGTTGCGCCACCGCGGTAAAATCAAGCGCCCCATCCCCTGGCACCGTGAACGCTCCCAGCAGCACCGCATCCAGAAACGATTGCTTGGTGCGCTCGAGCGCACCAATAACCTCCGCCCGCACATCTTTCATATGGGCGTGGATAATGCGGCTGCCGTGCTTCTCGATGACGCGCAAAACATCCCCGCCGGCAAAGCTCATATGCCCGGCGTCATAAAGCAGGCCAACCGCCTCCCCCGTATGCTTCATCAGCAAATCCAGGTCTTGCTCGGTCTCGATCGCGGTCGCCATATGGTGGTGGAAGGCAATCGGCACGCCCCCATCCGCGCAATGCTCCGCAAAACGGGTCAGCCTGCGGCCGTAAACCTTTATCTGATCTTCCGATAACCGGCGGCGCCCGGAGAGCGGCGCGTTACGGATATTCTGTATCGTCCCGGCTGTCTCGCCATAAGCGATGCACGCCGCGCCAAGCTCGCGAAACAGCGCCAGCTGCGGCGCCACTTTGTCAAACTCCGCCGCCAGATCATCCGGCGCATCCAGCACCGTGCCGGAATACCAGCCGGAGGCAAGCTGCAACCCATAAGCCGCGAGTTCCGCGCGCAACTCAGGCGCCGTCTTGGGGAATTTTCCACCCGTCTCAACACCCAGGAAACCCGCCGCGCGGCTGTCTTGCAGGCAGGTTTGCAGCGTCGTCTCCCCACCCAGCTCGGGCAGGTCGTCATTGGACCATGCGATCGGCGCGATTGCCAGCTTAGCCTTCATTATACCACTCCTGAAAATACAATTGCGTCCAACAGCCAGCCGGCTTCAAACGCCGACGCGTTGCTTCTTTCTACCCTCAATCTGCTCCTTCGATGCGGCAACCACACCCGCACGCGCGCTCACCTCCGGCACCCCCACATCCCACCAGGCATCGCCAGGCGTCCAGACAAAAGCGTCAGACACAATTGTCAGAACCGTGGTGCGGTCCGTCGTCTTCGCCCAGTCAAAGGCCTCGCCCAGTTCGGCCAGGTTTTCCACCCGCCGCGTGAGCGCGCCCATTGAAGCCGCATGGGCGATGAAGTCCACCGGAAACGGCTCCTTAACCCGGCAGTCTTTCAAAAGATTATTGAATGATGCGCCACCTTTTGCATTCTGCAACCGGTTGATCACCGCATAGCCGCCATTGTCGCAGACAATGAGGATAAATTTATGCCCAGCCAGCACCGATGAATAAATATCCGAATTCATCATCATGTAGGTGCCATCGCCAATCATCACGATCGGCGTCCGCGTCGGGTCGGCCATCGCAGCCCCCCAACCGGCGGAAATCTCATACCCCATGCAGGAGAAACCGAATTCGCAGTCAAAGCTGTTGGCGGATTTCACGCGCCAATTCTTCACCACCTCGCCCGGCAGCCCGCCCGCCGCGGCGATCAGCAGATCCCGCTCATCCGCCCGGTCGTTGATCACGCCAACAACCTGCGCATACGTCGGAACCGCCGCATTGGTCGGCTTGCGGAAACCATCCAGCGCCTCATTCCACTTGGCCATTTCCGTGCGGCCAAATTCCGTCCACTCCTTGGGCGCCACCCAGCCGTCAACAAGCTCATCCAGCTCATCCACGGTCTCCAGCGCATCGCCCACCACCGCCAGCGCGCGATGTTTCGTCGCATCCCACCGCGCGGTATTGATCGAGATGATCTGCGCCGTCTGCGCGAAAACCGTCCACGAACCGGTGGTGAAATCCATCAGCCGCGTGCCGATCGCAACGACGACATCCGCCGCCCCCGCAAGCGCATTCGCCGAGGTGGAGCCCAGAATACCAATCGGCCCCACATAGGCGGGATGGTTGTGCACCACCGCCCCTTTTCCTGCGATGGTCTCGCAAAGCGGAATCCCATGGCGCTCGGCAAACGCCGCCAGCTCGGCCTCGGCGCCGGAATAGCGCACACCGCCGCCTGAAATAATCAACGGCCGCTTCGCCGCCATCAACATCGCCGCCGCCTCGCGCAACCGCGCACGGTCAGGCCGTGGCCGCGGAATGGCGTGCACGGCCGGCGCAAAGAACGCTTCCGGATAATCCCAAGCCATCTCCTGCACATCCTGCGGCAACGCAATAAACGCGGGGCCGCAATCAGCGGGGTCCAGCAACACCGCCACCGCTTGCGGCAGGGAGGAAATAATCTGCTCGGGATGCACGATCCTGTCCCAGTAGCGCGTTACCGCCTTGAACGAATCATTCACATTCACGCTCGGATCGCCGAAATGCTCAACCTGCTGCATCACCGGATCAGGACGGCGATTCACGAAGGTGTCGCCAGCGAACATCAAAATCGGCAAACGATTGGCATGGCCAAGACCCGCCGCCGTCACCATGTTGAGCGCACCCGGCCCGATCGAGGTGGACGCAACCATAATCTGCCGGCGCCGCACGGATTTGGCGAAGCCAAGCGCGGCCAGCGCCATGGATTGCTCATTCTGCCCGCGCCACGTCGGCAGCACGTCCTGAACCGCTTCCAGCGCCTCGGAAAAACACGTCACATTGCCGTGACCAAAGATCGCGAAAACCCCCGGGAACAAGGGAACCCGCTCACCTTCGACGATTGTAAACTGGTTGCAAAGATAGCGCACCACCGCCTGAGCCATGGTACAACGGACGGTTTCCATACTATTTCTCTCCAAGCATGCGAGGAACGTTTATTGCAGCCCTCGTTGATGGAAACTTTTATTGCATAATTTTTCTCCGCGCAAGGATAATTGTTGCCGAACTTCTAATTTGAGCGTTTTTTTCCCGTCCGCACGGCCGCGGGCGCCAGCGGCAGCACCACAGGCTCGGCCTCAACCGCTTTTTTCGCCTTACGGTCGCGGGCAATTCCCGTCACCGTGGGGATTCGCGGCGCCGCCCGGCGGCTTGGTTGCAATCTGGCCGCCGTGGCCGTGGCAAGGCACTGCACAAGGCACATCGGCGCCGCCAGGGAACGCGAAAAACTGTATTCCTCTTCGGGGATCGTAAACAACACGCGCGTATTCTTGGCCAAAGGGGAAAGCTGGCTGTCGGTAATGGCGATGATCGGCGTACCGTTCCCAACCGCGACTCCGGCAATGGTCACAACCTCGGTGGCATAATGGCGAAACGCGATCGCCACCAGCACATCATCGCTCTCCATCGTCCCGGCCATCTCCTGGGCCAGGCCGCCCGCCGGGTCCAGCAGCACAACCCTGCGCCGCAGCATCGTCATTAAATACCGCAGCAATTGCGCGATCGGCTCGGAACGCAGCTGCCCCGCAACATAAATTGTCCGCGCCTCGGTCAACAGCCTGGCGGCTTCAGCCAAAGCCTCCTCGCTCACCCCGTCGAGCAAGGTCTGCAGCGCCACCGTATCGCGCACCACAAGCTCCCTTAAATACCCGATATTGCCCCGGTCCTCATTGCGCGAGAGTTCGCTGTCCAGGGCGCGAACCCGCTCCTGGAATCCGGGCGCCGCGGTGGTCAGCCGCGCCTGAAAAACACCCTGCAACGCCTTGAACCCCGAATAGCCCATGCTCTGCGCGAAGCGCACCAGGCTGGAGGGATGCACCGCGCATTTGGCGGCGATCGAATTGATGGATTCAAGCGCGACGATATTGGGATTTTGCGTCAGATAGCGGGCAATCTGTTGAAATCCGCCGGAAAGCTTCGGGTATTCGCGCCCGATGAGATTAACAAACTCCTCGTAGTTCATCACCTCCTGGGCCGTCGCTGCGTCACTCGTCTTCAAGGCTAATACTCCTTAAACTGGTGGCTCCCCACCGCTCACCCGCCACAAACAGGCTTTACAAACAAAATTTTTGTTGCTTATAATACAACTCTGCAATAGACATTGCCAAATGCGTCCGGCGCTCGCAAGCGCCGTCTAGGGAGTAAACAAAATGTGGCCGAGCGGCTGAGTCATAGGTTTCGGATTCAATCTGCGCATTTATATCCTCTTGTTTTTCGTTCGCTGCGGGGGCCGGTGGTCCATCCAGCATTTTTGTTAGTTTAGCGGCTTAACCCGGCCGTCGCAACGTTTATTGCAGAATATGCCGGGATGCAAATCAGGGATGACGTCCATGCACAATCAATTCGGCCTTTTCATTAACGGCGCTTGGGAACAGGGCAGCGGCGGGACGTCGCCGGTGTACGACCCTGCGACGGGTGAAGTGATCGGGAATGCCGCCAACGCAAGCGCGGCGGATGTCGAGCGTGCGATCGCGGGCGCATCCGCCGGCTTCGCCGCATGGCGCGCAACGCCGGCCTGGGTCCGCGCCGATCTTTTGCACGCCGCCGCCGCCGTGATGGCTGCGCGCGGCGAGGAAGCCGCCCGGATCATGTCGCTCGAATCCGGCAAGCCCCTGGCCCAGGCGCGGCGCGAATGGTCGCTCTCGGTTGACCAGTTCCGCTGGCACGCCGAGGAGGCCCGGCGCATCTACGGCCGCATCGTGGAGAGCCGCGCGCCGGGCGGGCGTATCGAGGTCTCGCACGAGCCCGTCGGCATCGTCGCCGCCTTCACCGCCTGGAACTTCCCCGCCGTGCTCATCGCCCGCAAGGTCGCCCCCGCGCTGGCGGCCGGGTGTTCGGTCATCGTGCGCCCCTCAACCGAGGTGCCCGGCATCGCGATGGTCCTGGTCGATTGCCTGCGCGAAGCCGGTATCCCCAAGGGCGTCGTCAGCCTCGTCACCGGCCCCATCGCCGCAACCTATACCCCGCTCATGGCATCGCCCGCGGTTCGCAAGGTCACGCTCACAGGCTCCACCTCCGTCGGCCGGCAGATGATCCGCGACGCCGCGGCCACGCTCAAGCTGGTCAGCATGGAGCTGGGCGGCAACGCGCCGCTGATCGTCTTCCCCGATGCCGATCTGGAAAAAACCCTGGATCTGGCCGCAGGTGCTAAATTCGCCAACGCGGGCCAGGTCTGCGTCGCGCCGGACCGCTTTTATGTGCATGAATCCGTGCATGATGAATTTGTCCGCGGCTTTAGCGCGCGGGCGAAGGCGATCCGGCTTGGCCATGGCCTCGACGAGCAAAGCCAGATGGGCCCGCTCATCAACCAGCGCCGTGTTGGCGCGATTCAGGCCGTTGTTGATGATGCCC
>JAJZCG010000034.1 GCA_021846225.1 Pseudomonadota bacterium
AGGAAAACGATTTTTGTGCCCGCGCCGCCGCCCTCGGTTATCGCAACGTGGCGGCCGGTGCGGTGCTGGTTGAGCATAAAGAGAGCATCTCCTTCACCAATGAAAAAGCCAGCCTGCTGGCGCAAAACCTCCCCCGGCTCAACGCTCTGTACCCTGAATACACCCCCATCATCATGGAGTTTGAGCGCACCGACGGCCTTCGCCAGATGCGCTGGGCACTGGACGGGTTGCGCCTGCAACGCGCCGCGGCTGCGGGGCAGCAGTTTGTTCTGGTCGTGAGCAACGGGCTGGAAGGCGGCACAGCAAAGGCCATCGGCGATATTGAGCGCCATGCCGGTTACGGCGCGGCGAATGTTTTAAATCTGCGCGCCACGCAGGAGGGGTTGCTGGAACTAAGCTGTGCTGCCCCGCTGCTCTGCGCGAATTTCACGTTCGACGAGACCGCAGCCCTGTTCGCCCTGCTGGACGAGGCCGCCCCCACCCATGTGCTGGCGCATCAGTTGCTCGGCTTTCCCGCCAGCTTCATCGCCCGGCTCGGCACCTGGTCCGCTGGGCGCCAAAGCCTGTTTTATTTGCATGATTTTTATAGTTTCTGCCCGCGCGTCACCATGATCGACGCCATCGGCCGGTTCTGCGATGTCGCGGATGCCGCCACCTGCGCGCGTTGCGTGGCGATGGACGGCGCGCACGCAAGCTCCCGCCTGACAGACCTCACCCCCGCCGCGCATCGGGCTTTGTTTGCCGAGGTGCTTGGCGGCTTCCGCCATGTCATCAGCCCTTCGGCCAACGCCGCGGCTTATTTTGGCCGCGCGCTTCCCGGCCTTGATATTGAGGTGATCCCCCACCCCGAGGACGAAATTGGCGTGCCCGCCGGGCCGCGCCCTGGCAGCGACGACGAAATCATCCTGCTCGGCGCCATCGGGCCGCATAAAGGCTCGCGCAAACTGCTGGAGATTGCCCAACGCGCGCGCCTCACGCACCCTCATCTACATTTCCGCGTGATCGGCTACACCGACATCGACAAACAGCTAAAAGCCGTCGGAAATGTGACAATCACAGGCAAGTTCGCCCCCGCTGACCTGCCCGATCTTCTAGCGCAGGCGCGCGGGCGGCTGGCGCTGTTTCTCTCCATGTGGCCGGAGACTTATTCCTACACCCTCTCCGAGGCGGTGAAACACGGCTTCATCCCCCTGCTGCCAGACATCGGCGCTCCGGCGGACCGCGTGCGCCAGGCGCAATATGGCGTAACCTTCCCCTTCCCCGCGGAGGCCCAGGCTGTGCTGGAGATGGTCGACAGCATTGCCGCCGGCCGTACCGCGGCATATGCCGAGGGCGCCTCGCCCCGCCGGTTTTTTGCGGACGAGGAGGCGCTGAACCGAACGGCGGCGGTTATCGCCGTGGCTGCGGGGCGCAAACGGCAACGCGATGCCGGGCGGCGTAAGCGGGGGTGAAGGTCTAAAAACAGTCTTTATCCGTTAAGGAAGCTGTGCATAAATTTTTGCTTCCCCCGGCAACTCGGTTTTTGGAAAATGTCCTCGCATTGACGGGGCAGCCTTGAAGCGAGCGGCATGTTCGAGGCAGTGTTTTGCAGGCATCGGCCTTGTCCGTGAGTCAGTACCCGGCGAGACGATGATCTGCCGTATCCGGCATCTTTTGGGAGCGCATGATTGCGGCCGCCCCGGTCAGAATCACCATCGGTCTTCATAGTTCAGCGCTGGATCGTTCAAGGCGCCCGGCGCGCTAAAAAACGCATGCCGCCGGGCATTATTTATGACCTTGGCATCAGAGCATTGATTGCGCGTGCTGCAAAACCTGGTCGCAGATTTTTTGCGTCAACTGTGCTTTCAGCCCGCTGCCGCCCAGGCTCATCGAGTTGCCATTGCCCGTATCCAGGATACCATTGCTGCCCGAGGCAAATCCGCTGTTCGACGCAGGCGCGCTGGATGAGCCGGTGTATTTTCTGAGCAGCGATTGCTGGACTGACGATGCCGAGGACGCAGACACGCCGCCGCCGAGGTAATTATTCTGGATGCAATACTGCAAAATACCCGCCAGATTTGTGGGTGCCGCCGCGCCGAGTGAGGGCAGGTTCAAGCCGCTGCCCATCGCGCTGCCCATGCTCATATTGCCCATGCCGCCAAGGCCGGAGGTGGCCGGGCTGCTCTGGCCGCCGCCCATGGCCCCTTGCAGCATGCTTGAAATCTGCGCCCGTGCCGCCGGCGCCGCCAAAACGCCAACCGCAACAAACGCCGCGGCAGCGAAGCCGAATTTGCCTTTTCGCATGATGGTCTCCTCAGAGGGTTATCAGGCCCTGATGAGCGCGTATCCCGGCCCGATGGTCAAGAGTGGGGCCCGGCTGGTTTTTGCCCCTCGCGGCCCGTAACCCCAACCGCAGGCTGTTGGAAATCACGGGGATGAACGTAAGTTAATTCGCGCGCGGCCGAATGTGCATTGTTATGGCCCAGCGGCGGCGCCAAATTCAAGCCATGAAAATTTTCCGCGTGGCCCCGGCATTATTATTCGTTGTCATCCTCGGCTTGGCCGGTTGCGTCTGGTACGGCCCGGATGGCGGCTACGGCGGTTACGGTGGCTGGGGTGAGCACGGCGGCGGTTGGGGTGAGCACGGCGGCGGCTGGGGTGAGCACGGCGGCGGCGAGGGGCATTAGGCCAATTCGCGGCAATGCACAGGGGGGACTGCCCCCATGCATTGCGGCCTTAGCGCGCGAAAGGTTTGGGTTGACGCCACAGCGCCCTCCGAACGCGCGCTCTAACGCTTTGATAAGAGGCTGATTCACGCTTTCGGTTGCCACGCTGGCGCGCGTCAACCTCAAACGATCAGACTCTAAACGCTTGTCCGCACGGCGGCGTGCACGCCTGCCGCCAGCGCCGCCACATCGGCCAGCACGCTCGCAACATCACTCTTGCATAGTTTCTCAATCAGCGCCGAGGCGACAATCGCCGCGTCGGCGTGCTGCGCCACCACGGCCGCCTGCTGAGGCGTTCGCACGCCAAATCCCACCGCGATGGGCAGGTTCGTCACGGCGCGGATGCGCGGAATGTCGCGCGCCAGATCGGCGGCCGAGGCCGTGCGCGTGCCGGTGATCCCGGTGATGCTCACATAATAAACAAACCCTGATGACCCGGCCAGAACCAGCGGCAGCCGCGTGTCAGATGTCGTCGGCGCGATCAGCCGGATCACGTCCAGCTCATTTTTCGCGGCATCCGGCAGCAGCAAATCCGCTTCCTCGGTCGGCAGGTCCACCACGATCAACCCATCCACCCCGGCGGTGGCGGCATCGGCGCAGAACCGCGCCACCCCGTAGGAGAGGATGGGGTTCAAATACCCCATCAGCACCAGCGGCGTATGCGCGTTGCCGGCGCGGAATTCACGCACCAGCCCCAGCACCCCGGCCAGGCTTGCGCCCGCCTCCAGCGCGCGCCGTCCGGCGGCCTGAATCGTCGGCCCGTCGGCCATCGGGTCGGTAAAGGGCACGCCGATCTCGATGATATCGGCGCCGTTTTCCGCCATGCCGCGCAGCAGCGCCAGCGAGGTTTCGCGGTTGGGGTCATAGGCTTCCACGAAGGGTATCAGCGCCGCCCGGCCCTGCGCCTTCAGCCCGGCGAATACGCCCGCGATCCGGCTCACAGCTCCACCCCCAGATGCTGCGCGACCGCAAAGATATCCTTATCGCCCCGCCCGCACAGGTTCATCAGCACAATCTCATCCTTGTTCATCGCGCCCGCGATCTTGGCGACATGCGCGAGCGCGTGGCTCGGCTCCAGCGCGGGGATGATCCCCTCGGTACGCGTGCAGAGCTGGAAGGCGGCGAGCGCCTCCTTGTCGGTGATCGCCACATATTCCACGCGGCCGATGTCGTGCAGCCAGCTATGTTCCGGCCCGATCCCCGGATAATCCAGCCCGGCGGAGATCGAATGCGCCTCCTGGATCTGCCCATCCTCGTTTTGGAGCAAATAGGTGCGGTTGCCGTGCAGCACGCCGGGGCGCCCGCGGCTCAGGCTGGCGGCGTGCTCGCCCGAATCCAGCCCATGCCCCGCCGCTTCCACGCCGATCAGCCGGACCCCGGCATCATCAAGAAACGGGTGGAACAGCCCGATGGCATTGCTCCCGCCGCCGATGGCCGCAATCGCCACATCCGGCAGCCGCCCTTCAGCCTCCTGCAACTGCGCCTTCGCCTCATTGCCGATAACGCATTGGAAATCGCGCACCATGGCAGGGTAGGGGTGCGGCCCCGCGGCCGTCCCGATGATATAAAAAGTATCCCGCACATTCGCCACCCAGTCGCGCATGGCGTCGTTCATGGCGTCCTTCAGTGTCCCCGCGCCGGAGCTGACGGGAATAACCTCCGCCCCTAGCAGCTTCATGCGGAACACGTTCGGCTTCTGGCGCTCCACGTCCACCGCCCCCATGTACACGGTACACGGCAGGCCGAAGAGCGCGCACACCGTCGCGGTCGCAACACCATGCTGCCCGGCGCCAGTCTCCGCGATGATGCGCGTCTTGCCCATCCGCCGCGCCAGCAGAATCTGCCCCAGGCAGTTGTTGATTTTATGCGCGCCGGTGTGGTTCAGCTCGTCGCGCTTTAAATAGATTTTCGCGCCGCCCAGCTCCTTGGTCAGCCGTTCGGCGAACCAGAGCGCGCTCGGCCGCCCGACATAATGTTTTAGGTAATAATCCAGCTCGGTCTGGAACGAGGGGTCGGCTTTTGCCGCCTCATACGCCGCCTCAAGCTCCAAAATCAGCGGCATCAGCGTTTCGGCGACAAACCGTCCGCCAAATTCGCCAAACCGCCCGCGCCCATCCGGGCCATTACGCAAAGAATTGGGGATGATCTCGTTCATACCCCGCTTTAGCCGAACCTGGCGGCCTGATAAAGGCCGCGGCCCGAAACAGATGGACCGTCTCCCTCGCGCGGAAGACGGTCCTTAAACCTTAGGCGCCCTGCGGCCGCTCGAAGGCGTCCTTGCCGTCAAAGCGTTGGAGTTTTTCGATGTGCATCCAGGTGAATTTCGCCCCGATGCGCTGCACCAGATAGCTGATCTCCGGCTGCCCCTCGGATTTGGAGGCCGAGAGCGGGATCGGATTTTTGAACATGAAGCGGCTTGCGAAATGGTCGACCAGGAAGGTCTGCTGCCCTTCGTTGGGCGGGTACACCTGCACGCCGCGGTTGGAGACGCCGCTCAGCACGAACGGGCTGTCCTGCGCGATGGCTTCCAGCGCCTTGCCCAGCTCCTCGGCGCCGAGATCGGTTTCCAGGAACACGTCGATGCCCACCAGCTCGCGCGTATTCGGCTCGCTATGCGCGGTCAGCTCCGGCCAGGTCTTCAGCTCCAGCTTTTTGTAGCTGCGCGAGGGCTGGTTGGAGGTGCGGCCCAGATTGGCGATAATCTGGTCGGTATAGGCCAGCGTGCCCACGCCATGCCCGCGCGGCGAAAGATCGCCCGTGAGGTTCTTGCCCTCGGCCAGGGTGATGAACAGCGCCTGCTCCACCGTTGCCGCCACATCGAACGCGCCGATATGGCGCAGCAGCATGATCGCGGCGGAGAGCAGCGCGGTCGGGTTGGCCAGCCCCTTGCCCGCGATATCGGGCGCCGAGCCGTGCACCGCCTCGAACATCGCGGCATGGTCGCCCAGGTTGGAGGAGGGCGCGATGCCCAGCCCGCCCACCAGCCCGGCCGCGAGGTCGGAGATGATGTCGCCGTTCATGTTGGAGGTCACGACCACATCGAACGCCTCAGGCTTGATCACCAGCTGGTGCGCGCAATTGTCGATGATGATATGGTCGGATTTGAGGCTGGCAAACTCCGGCGCCACCATCTCCGCGACGCGCTTCATCAGCCCCTCGGTGAGCTTCATGATATTCGCCTTGGTCGCGGTCGTTACTTTTTTGCGCTCTTCCGCCAGCGCCAGCCCGTAGGCGGCGCGGATGATGCGCTCGCAACCGGGCGCGGTCATCAGCTTCAGGCACTGCGCCACCGTGGTGGTCTGCATATGCTCGATACCGGCGTAGACGTCCTCCACGTTCTCGCGCACGATCACCATGTCGATCCCCCGCCCGGTGTAGGGCGTGGTGATCCCCGGCAGCTCACGCACCGGGCGGATGTTCGCATAAAGCTCGAAATGCTTGCGCAGCGTCACGTTGGCGGATTTGCCGCCATAACCCACCGGGGTTTCCAGCGGGCTTTTCAGCGCCAGCCCGTTGCGGGCGATGCTGTCCAGCGTCTCGCGCGGCACGCCGGTTACGATGCCTTTTTTAAACACCTCGGCGCCGCCCTCGGCCGTCTCCCATTCGATAGGGGCGTTCGCCGCCTCCAGAATCCGCATGGTTGCGGCCATCACCTCGGGGCCGATGCCGTCCCCCGGCAATGCTGTTACCTTGGTTTTCGTGGCGGTCGCGGTGGTGGCATTCATTTCTGGGTTCCCGGAATGTGGCGGAAAACCTATAGCTGGTTATTGCGGCGGGGCATACATCGCGCGCTCGAACCCGATGAGGGTTTTCATCGCCCCAGCATCGCCCGAGGGGAGTATCTGCATCATCATCACAGCCGCCAGTCTGGCTGCCGGGTCTACCCAGAAATAGGTGTTCGCCATCCCCGCCCAGCCGAAACTCCCTGCATTGCGGCCAAACCTTCCCTTGCCCGGATAGATGATGAAGCCAAGCCCCCACTGGTTGTGCTGCCCCGGGTTCACATCCGCCCCCACGAACAATGCTGGATTTGCAGAGGGGAGATACCCGGCCCGCAACCCTCCGATCTGATTGCGCGACATTTCGGTAACAGTCTCCGGCGTAACAACCCCCGCCCCCGCCGAGAGGAACACGCGCAGGAATTTCTGGTAGTCGCGCAGGGTGGAATACAGCCCGCCGCCGCCGGAGAACACCTCCGGCACCGCCAGCGGGGCAGGGGGTGTTGCCACCAGGCTGCCGTCCGCCTGGCGCTTGTGCAGCGCCGCGCGGCGGGCCAGCTGCGCCTCCGTGGGCAGAAAACTGGTGTCAGCCATCCCCAGCGGGCCAAAGATATGCTTCTGGAAATACGCTTCCAGGTTCAACCCGGAGGCAGCCTCCACCGCCAGCCCCGCCCAGTCCACGCCCAGCCCGTATTCCCAGCGCTCTCCCGGCTCGAACAGCAAAGGGGCATCCAGCGCCGCGCGCGTGCCAAATGCCGGCGGGTTGGGTTGCGCCGCCAGATAAGCGGCATAGTCCGCGCTGGCGAAGGCGTAGGAGAACCCCGCCGTATGCGTGAGCAGATGCCGCAACGTAATGGGCCGCCGCGCCGGGCGCAGCTTTCCGCCTTCCAGAATCCGCGGGCTTTTCAACTCCGGCAGCAAATCCCCCACCGGCGCATCCAAATCCAGCAGCCCTTGCTCCACCAGCTGCATCGCCGCCAGCGAGGTCACCGGCTTGGTCATCGAGGCGATCCAGAACAACGTGTCCGCATCCACCTTCTGCTCACCGCCCAGCGTGGCCACGCCCGCCGCAGCCTCAAACAGCGTCCCGCGCGCATCGCACACCGCCACCGCCACGCCGGGCACCTCACCCGCCGCCACGGCATTGTTCAGCACGTTGCGGATGGCATCGGGGTTCAATGCGCATCCCCCCAGTTCTTGCCGATCCCGGTTTCCACCGTCAGCGGTACGGAGATTTTTGCGGCCTCCTGCATCACCTCGCGCGCCAGCGCGGCCGTCGCCTGCGCCTCATCATCGGGCGCCTCGAACAGCAATTCGTCATGCACCTGCAAGATCAATGTTGCCGAAAGCCCGGCATCCGCCAGTACTTTGGGCAATTTCACCATGGCCTGCTTGATGATGTCGGCAGCCCCCCCCTGCAGCGGCGCGTTGATCGCCTGGCGCTCCGCATAGGCGCGCAATTGCGGCATCTTGTCCTTTATGCGCGGCACCCAGCAACGCCGCCCGAAGGGGGTCAGCACATAGCCATTGGCCCGCGCTTCTTCTTTCGTGGCTTCCATATACGCGCGGATTTCCGGATAACGTTTGAAATACGCATCGATGTAGGCTTTCGCCTCGCCGGCGCCGATCCCCAGTTGCCGCCCCAGCCCGAACGCCGAGATCCCGTAGATGATCCCGAAGTTGATCGCCTTCGCCCGCCGGCGCGTCGCCGCGTCCATCCCCGCCATCGGCACGCCAAACACCTCCGAGGCGGTGCGCGCGTGGATATCCTCGCCCTTGGCGAAACTCTCCTTCAACGCCGCGATATCCGCCACATGCGCCAGCAGCCGCAGCTCGATCTGCGAATAATCCGCCGAGACCAGGCTGCACCCCGGCGCCGCGATGAACGTCTTGCGAATCCGCGCGCCCTCCACGGTCCGCACGGGTATGTTCTGCAAATTCGGGTCGGTTGAGGACAGCCGCCCGGTTGCCGCCACCGCCATCTGGAAGCTGGTATGCACCCGCCCGTTTTCATCCGCCTGGCCGATCAGCGCATCGGCATAGGTGGATTTCAGTTTGGCCAGCTGGCGCCAGTCCATCACGCGCTGCGCCACCTCGATCCCTTGTTCGGCCAGACCTTCTAGCACGGATGAATCCGTCCCCCACGCGCCCGCCTTGCCGCGCTTGCCGCCCGGCAGGGCCATGCGCTCGAACAAGATCTCGCCCAGCTGCTTGGGGCTGCCGACGTTGAAATCCTGGCCCGCCAGCCGGTGGATATCGGTCTCGATCTCCGCCATCCGGCCCTCAAACTCCACCGACATCGCGCGCAGGTCGCCACGGTCGACCATCACGCCGTGCAGCTCCATGGCGGTGAGCACCGGGATCAGCCGTTTCTCCACCAGCTCGTACAGCGCGAGGGATTTGTTCACCCGCAGCAGCGGCTTCAGCATCGCCCACAGCCGCAGGGTCACATCCGCGGCCTCGGCGGCAAAGGCGGTGGCCCCGGCCAGCGCCACGTTGGCAAAGCTCAGCCGCGCCCGCCCGCTGCCCGCCACTGAATCGAAATTCTTCAGCTCATGGGCCAGATGTTTGCGCGCGAGCGTTTCGCGGTCATGGCTGAAATTCCCCGCGTCCTGCGCGTAGGAGATCAACATCACATCATCCAGCGGCGCCACGCGCGCCACCCCGGCGCGGGTTAAAACCTCCAGATTATACTTCGCGTCATGGAAGATTTTCAGCACCGCGGCATCGGCGAACAAGGTGCCGAGCGCGCCCAGCGCATCGGGCCACAATAATTGCGGCGTATCCTCCAGGCCCAGATTATGCCCCAGCGGCACATAGCCCGCCCGCCCGGGCGCCACCGCCAGCGCGATGCCCAGCAAATTCCCGTGCAGCGAGTTGCGGTCATCGGTCTGCACGTCCACGGCCACATAGCCCGCCTGCCGCGCCGCCTCGATCAGCGCCGCGAGCGCCGCCATCGAGGTTATGGTCTCATAACCGCCGAATGCCGCCGCCTCGGCCTTGGGCGCGGCTGCCTCGGCGCGCGGCGCATCGCTCAAGGCCAGCCGCTGCTTGATGCTCTTGAAATTATTCTCATCCAGAAACGCCGAGAGCACCGCATCGTCCCAATGGCGCAATGCCAGCTCCTCAAGCGGCGCGGGCAGGGGCGCATCATCGCGCAGCTTCACCAGCTCCTTGGAAATCCGCGCATTGCCGGCAAACTCCACGAGCATGTCGCGCCGCTTGCCGGGTTTCATCGCGCCGGATTTGGCAGCCTCCAGCACGGCTTCCAGATCGCCGTACTGCCCGATCAATTCCGCCGCCCCTTTCGGCCCGATCCCGCGCACCCCCGGCACGTTGTCCACGGCATCGCCGATCAGCGCCTGCACCTCGATCACCTTGTCAGGCGTCACGCCGAATTTGGCCGCCACCTCGGCCTCGCCGATCGGCACGTTCTTCATCGGGTCGAGCATGCTCACGCCGGGGCGGATCAGCTGCATCAAATCCTTGTCGGACGAGACGATCACCGCCTCGCCCCCGGCCTCCAGCACCGCCTTCGCGTAAGCGGCGATCAAATCGTCAGCCTCCCAATCGTCAAGCTCGATGCTGGGGAGGCCAAAGGCTCTCGCCGCCTCGCGGATGAGCGCGAACTGCGGCGCCAGCTCCGGCGGTGTTTCGGGCCGCTGCGCCTTGTAGGGCGTATACATCCGGTTGCGGAACGTCATCCGCCCGGCATCAAAAATCACCGCCAGATGCGAGCCGGTGTGCTCCTTCATCAGCCGCGCGATCATGTTGCAGAAGCCGAACACCGCGTTCACATGCACGCCGTCCGGGCGCGTCATGTCCGGGATCGCGTGGAACGCCCGGAAGATGAAGCCGGAGCCGTCGACGAGGACGAGTCTCATGCCCTTGCGGTCAGTGCCCGTCATCATGCGCGCCCGGCTCCAGCACGAACAGCCGCGAGCAATACGGGCAAAGGATTTGTGTTCCGGTGATCTTTAGATACACCTTGGGGTGGCCGAGCGGTCCAACGCCGCCATCGCAGGAGACGGCATGGGTTTTTACATGGATGATTTCGGTCGGGGTCTTGGTTGTGGCGCTGTCCATGGGTTCTGCCTTGCTGTGATGAATACGGCGCGATGATAGCTTCATTCCTGCGTAACCCCAAGCTCTGGCCCCTGCTGCTGGCCTTGAGCCTGCCCGGCTGCGTGCCCGCGCCCTACGGCGCGCCCCGCGCCTCGGCGGCCCACCCGATCATCACCAGCGGCATCTTCACCCTGCCGGACGGCGCGCGCCTGCCCTACCGGCTCTACCCCGCGCAAGGCCCGCTCAAAGCCGTGGTCCTGGCGCTGCATGGCTACACTGACAGCCGTGACGCCTGGGTGCTGCTGGCGCAAACCCTCAATGCGCGGGGCATCGCGCTCTATGCGCCGGACCAATCAGGCTTCGGCGCCACCGCCAACCGCGGCGCCTGGCCGGGCAGCGCCACGCTGGTTGATGAAGCCCGCGCCATGGCGGTGCAGCTGCGCGAGAAATATCCGCATACCCGGCTGGTGCTCATGGGCGAGAGCATGGGCGGCGGCATCGGCCTGCTGCTTGGCGCCTCACCCAACCCGCCGCCGGTGGATGCTTATGTTCTGTCCGCCCCGGCCGTCTGGCGGGTGGGCATGCTGTATCGCGCGGCGCTGTTCATGGCCGATGCGCTGGCCCCGCAGATGCGCCTTACGGGGCATGCGCTCAGCATCCGCGCCAGCGACAACACCGCGGCCCTGATCGCCTTCGGGGAAGATCCTCTCACCATCCGCACGCCAAATATACGCAGCATCGCCGGGCTCACCAGCCTCATGGCCCAGGCTCAGGCCGCCTGCGCGCATTTCCGCCAGCCAGCCCTCATCCTCTACGGCGGGCACGACCAGCTGATCCCCAAGACGGCGATGCGCCGCTGCTGGCGAGCGCTGCCGCCCGGCGCCCCTGTCATCCTGGCGTATTACCCGCCGGATTATCACATGATCCCGCGCGACCTGGAGCGGGCCACGCCCAGCGCCGATATTCTGGGCTACATACTGGGCACGGGGCTGGAATCCTCGGCCCCCAGCGCCGCTACGGTGTTTCTGGCGGACTGAACGGGCGCGGCTTGCCCTCGGCGTCGATGGCCACGAAGGTGAACACCGCCTTGGTCACGCGGTATTCCTCATGCGTGTTGCGCCGCCGCCGCCAGGCTTCCACGCTTATCTTCAGCGAGGTCCGCCCGGTGGAGAGCAGCTCGCAATAAACGCTCACCTCATCGCCGATTTTCACCGGCCGCAGAAAGCTCATCGCATCGGCCGAAACCGTGACGCAGCGCCCGCGCGCCACCCGCGCCGCCAGATTGCCCGCCGCGAGATCCATCTGGCTCATCAGCCAGCCGCCGAAAATATCGCCATCCGGGTTGGAATCGGCCGGCATGGCGATGGTACGGATCATCGGCATCCCGGCCGGGGGCGTCTCGCCCGGCATCGCGTGCGTCATGCTACAGGCTCTTCTCGATCCATGCCTTCAACGCCGATTTCGGCGCCGCGCCAACCTGGCTGGCCGCCACCTTGCCGTCCTTGAAGATCAGCAGCGTGGGGATGCCGCGCACGCCGAACTGCGAAGGGGTCATCGGGTTCTCGTCGATGTTCACCTTCACGATCTCAAGCTTGCCCGCATATTCCTTGCTCAATTCCTCGAGCGAGGGGGCGATCGTCCGGCACGGGCCGCACCATTCGGCCCAGAAATCCACCAGCACCGGGGCGCTGGATTTCAGCACATCCGCATCGAAGGTCTCGTCGGTAACAGCCTTGCTCATGATAACTTCCTAACGTTGGTTGAGTGGGAACATGGCGGCGAAACCCGCCCTAATCAAGCCGGGGCATGCGCGTCCAGCATTTCGTCCGGCACGTGCATGGCCACCGCGTTCTGGGTCCATACCAGCAGACACGTCACGGCATGGGCGGGGTAGATCTGCGCCAATATGGCCCGGTAGGCCGCCAATTGCCGCAAATACCCTGGGGGAATCTGCGCTGGCGTGTCCGGCGGGGTGCGGTCGGTCTTGTAATCGGCGATCATCACCCGCTGCGCCGTTACCGCCAGACGGTCTACCAGACCGCCGATTTCCACATCCCCCACCACACCCGCGAGCGGCACCTCCGCCCGGCTGCCCGGGCCGAACAGCGCCGCCAGCGCCGGATTCCGTAAAATCGCCAGCACCGAATCGTGGATTTGCGCCGCGCTGCCCGCCACCTCCGGCACGCCGGCAAGAAAACGCGCCGCCGCAGCCGCCCGCGCAGGCGGAGGCAGCTCCGGCAGATGCTGCAACAGCGCATGCACCGTCCGGCCACGCGCCATTGCCGCCGCGCGCGCGGCGCGGGCCTGCATCTGCTCCGCCCCCAGCGGACTCGCCGCCAGCGCCTGGCGGGCAACATCCTCCACCCCCCGGCTGGGCGCGATGCGCTCCGGCCGCGTTGTCTCCACCCCCGGCGGGGCCGCCACCCAGCCCGGCGCCGCGCCCGCCCAGCCGGGCAGCGCCGCTTCATGCGTTACCTTATGCTCCGCTTTGTCATCCGGCCTTGCGGTCTGCGCGCAGGCATGCACCAGCCGCCCGCCCACATCCGCTACCTCCGCCAGCCGCGCGAACCCGGCCCGCGCCAGCTCATACCAGCTCGTCTCCGGCACATTGTTCCGCCCTTTGGCGCCGCAGATGATCAGCCCGTCCTCCGCGCGCGTGAGCGCCACGTAGAGCAGGCGGTTATATTCCTGCGCCTCGGCGGCGGCGGCGTTTGCCGCGGCGCTGGCCACCGGCGCCGCGCGCAGCGCCGTGCGCGGGCAGAACACAGGCACGCGCACATCTTCCCCCGGCACCGGCAGCCAGAACAGCGTCTCCTTCTGCGCCCCCGTGGGCAGCGCCGTGGTATCGGGCAGAATCACAATCGGCGCCTGCAAGCCCTTCGCCCCATGCACGGTCATGATCCGCACGGCATCGCCGCCTGCCTCCGCCTCGCGCTTGATCTGCGCCCCCGCCTGGCGCAGCTGATGCACGAACATCTGCAAGGCTCCCGGCTCGCTCTGCGTGAATTTCAACGCCTCGGTCAGCAACTCATCCACCGGCTCGGCCGCCTCCGGCCCCAGGCGGCGCAAAATCCGGCTGCGCCCGCCAAGCGGCCCCAGCGCCTCGCTCAGCAGCGCGAAGGGGGAGAGAAAATCCGCCTTCGCGCGCAGCGTCTCGAAAAACGCCTTCGCCGCCGCCCATTCCGTCCGTTCAGTGTGGCGCGCATACAGCGCCGCCAGCAGGCTCCCCCGGCGGCCCATCGCCAGCGCCATCAGGCTCTCATCGCTCAAGCCCCCCAGCGGCGAGACCAGATATTGCGCGAAGGCCAGATCGTCATTGCCCAGCAGCAGCGCATCGCACAACGCCAGCAGATCGCCCACCGCCATCTGCGCGGTCAGCACCATGCGGTCCAGCCCCGCCACCGGCACCCCGCGCGCCTTGCACTCGCGGGTGATGGCGCTCACCAGCGCATCGCGGCGGCGCACCAGGATTAAAAAATCCCCCGGCCGCACCGCGCGGCCCCGGCTTTGCAAAATCTCTCCCGTGTCCAGGCGTTTTTTAATGTCGAGGGCAATCTGGCGGGCCAGCAGCGCCTTGGACGAATCAGCCACCTCGTAATCCTCGGGCACCGCCCAGGGCGCCAGCTCCGCCGCCGGCGCCACCTCGCTCAGCGGCCATAATTCCACCCACCCGGCCTGCCCCGCGCGGCTCACTTCATGTTTGAGCACTTCCGTGCCGCGGCACACCCCCGCGCGCGCCGGGCCGGTTGCGAACACCGCATCCACCAGCGCCAGCACGGGCGCCGTGGAGCGGAAGGAGACCGAGAGCCTGCCATCCACCCAGCGCTGCCCGGCCGCCTTCACCTTTTCGCGAAATTTCGCCTGATAAGCCTCGAAACTTTCCAAGTCCGCGCCCTGGAAGGAGAAGATCGACTGCTTCGCATCGCCCACCGCGAAGATCGTCCGCCCGCTCTCTCGCGCCCCCGCACCGGCAAAAAATTCATCGGCGATCTTCGCCGCGATCTCCCATTGCGCCGGTGCGGTATCCTGCACCTCGTCGAGCAGCAGATGCTCGATTCCGCCGTCCAATTTATAAAGTATCCAGGTGGCGCCGGGGTCTTCAAACAATGTCGCGGTATGGCGCACCAGATCGGCATAGCTCAGCTGCGCCGCGAGGCGCTTTTGCGCCGCGTCGTTCTGCACAATCGGGGCGACCAGCTGCATCAGGCTTGCATTCAGCGCCGCCAGCCGTGCCGCGCGGATCTGCTCCTGCGCCGCCTCCATGCGTTTGCATTCCGCCGAGATCCCGGCGCGAATGTCCGCCTCCTCCGCGGCAAGCCCCTTGCCGAAAAAATTATGCAGCTTGTTCGGCGGGCCTTTGCCCTTGCCGGTAAAATGCAGGGCCAGCCAGTCATCCCAGCTCGCCGCGCGCGCCGCCTGCGGCTGCGCCAGCCAGTCCAGCGCCGCATGCGCCCATGTCTGGCCCGATTTGTTGCCCCGCGCCGCCAGCAGCCGCAGCCCCGCGCACAATGATGCCTTGCGCGGCAGCACCACGGCCTGCGCGCGCAGCGCGGCCTCGCCCTGCGTTCCCGCGCCCAGCGCCATGCGCTGCAAATCGGCGATTCCGGCGGCGTCGCGAACATGCAGCATGCTGGCGGACATTTGCACGAATTTCTGCGTCAACGCGGCGAAATCGGGCTCGTTGGTTTCGCCAGCCAGCGTATAAACCGCCGCCTCATGCCCGGGTTGGGCCAGCACATCCTCACGCGCCTCGCGCAGGCGCCGGCCTTCCTTCACCTCGTCGGCCACCTCGAAATGCGGCGAGAGTCCCGCCTCCAGCGGAAAGCGCCGCAACAGCGACTGGCAAAAGGCGTGAATCGTCTCGATCCGTATGCCGCCGGGCAAATCCAGCACATCGGCGAAGAGCTTGCGCGCCAGCACCACATTTGCATCGTTCACCGCCACATCCAGCTCACGCAGCGCGTTTTCCAGATCGGGTTTTTTCATCACCACCCAGTTGCCCAGGCGCTTGTTCAGCCGGATGGTCATTTCCGCCGCCGCCGCCTTGGTGTAGGTCAGGCACAAAATCTTATCCGGCGCAGTCCCTGAGAGCATCAATCGCAACAGACGGTCGGTTAGAAGTTTGGTTTTGCCGCTACCGGCCGAGGCCGCGACAAAGGCGGAAACCCGCGGATCAGAGGCTTCCCGCTGCTGCGCGTTGGCAATCTCAATCACCGTCATTGGCGTCATCCTCCCCTGCCCATTCCGCGCGGCGGGAAATACCGGCGTATGCATCGTGTTTATTCACCCGTTTGGGGTGCGGGTTTGCCAAGTAGGGCGTTTTTTCATCCGCGAATTTCGCGAATGTCTCAGGCAGGGCGCGCGCCGCATCCTTGATCACCTCGCGCAGCACCCTGGGTTTTTGTGGTTTCACCTCCCGCACCCAGCCTGCCTCGTGCCGTCCTGAAATTTTCCAGTAGGCCAGCTCGGCCACCTCGCCGGTGAATTCGACACCGAAACATCCAGCCTGCGCCATCACCGCTTCCAGCGGCAGCTGCGGCGCGCTGCCGTCCTCGACCTGCCCGCTGCCAGGCGCGGCGCCGGTTTTATAGTCGATGATGCCGATGGTGCCGTCGCTGAATTTTTCAATCCTGTCGGCTCGGCCGGTGAGTGTGAACCCTCCCGGCATCGCCAGCACCGCCTTTACTTCTGAAGCCAGGTGAACGGGCGCGCCATGCGCGGCGCGGCGCGCGCGCTCGCTCTCCAGCACCCAGTCCGCGATGCGCGCCAGCCGCGCCATCCACCAATGTTCCAGCGCCGCGCGCGGGCGCCTATCGCGCATCGCGGTCTGCAACGCCAACACGAGGCGCGCGCGCGCATCCGGCGCCGTGAAATTTTCCGGCAGTTTATAGAACTCTTCCAGCCCCTTGTGTACGATCTCGCCGAAAAGGCTGGGGTCGCTCTCTTCGTCCAGCGGGTCAAGTTCGGCTATACGCAGGATTTTGCGGGTATAAATCGCATAGGGGTCGGCCATCAGCGTGGCGAAATCGGAGATGCTCAACCGCGCCGGCCGCGCTTTGGCCGGTGGGCGCGGATAGGGGCGCGCGCGGCGCTCCAGCTGCGCCGGCTGGTCCAGCTGCAATGCCCAGGAGGCAGCCTTATGCGCCGCCAGCCCCTGGCCGTGCAGCATCGCCTGCAGCCGCGTGAGCCAGCGCGAAGGGACCGCCGGGGCACGCTCGCGGCGCGCCGGGGCTGCCAGCACCACCTGCGGGCAACATGCGGCCAATGAGAAAAACCCGTGCGCGGCCATGCCGATTTTCTGTTCCGGCGCGGGCAGCCCGGCGGCCCGGCGCATCGGCCGGCTCAGCCACGGCCCCGGCTCCGCCGGTGCGGGCCACACACCCTCCACCAGCCCGCCCAGCACCGCGACATCCACGCTTTGCAGCGCCGCTTCCTGCAAACCCCAGATCGCGACGCGCGGATGCCCGTCCTTGGTGCGCGGCTTGCGCACCACCGCGCCGCTCAGCAGCGCATCGAGCAGATCCGCGGTTTCAGTGCTCGCGATATCGGGAAGGTCTTCAAAAACTTCCAGCGCCTGTAAAAATAATTCCGAAAGCGCGGTGCCCGCCTCACCGGGCCAGAGCCGCGCGGCGCCTGATTCCTCCGCAGTCGCGCACAGCGCCTCAGCCACGCTGAGCAAGTGGCGAAGCCGTTGCGCGGGGTTGCTGTGCACGGGGGGGATCGCCGGGCGCAACATGGCCTCCAGCCGGTCCACGAACACGCTCAGGGCGGGCAGTGCGGCCTTATCCAGCCGGAATTTGATCTCATCGAATCCCGGCCCCGGGCGGGTGCCGCGCAGCACGTAAATTTCCAGATTCCGCGCATGTTCCCGGCACATTTCCGGCGGCAGCCCTGCGGCGGCCAGCGGGTGCTTCAGCAGGGCCAGCAAAGGCAGCGGGGCGAAGCCGCTCACCAGTGCCCGCGCCAGCAGCCGCAGCAGGATCGCGGGCGGGCTCTGGGCCAGCGGCTCGCCCGCGCTGTCATCAGCGGTAATGCCGAAGCGTTTCAGCGCGGCCGTTACCCGCGTGGCGAGGTCGCGGTCCGGGGTGATCAGCGCCGCCGTGCGCCCCGGAACTTCCAGCGTGTCACGCAGGATCATCGCGATCGCGGCGGCATTCTGCGCTTCCTCCTGCGCCTCCAGCCGGCTCAGCCCCGCGAGCTGAAACGCGATCGGCTTTTCCCATGCTTCCAGGCAGGCGGCGGGGAGCAATGCACGCGAAAACACCAGGCTGCGCCCGCCCGGCACCGTAGATGCGGGGGCGGGCAGGGGCCGCACCTCGGCAGGGCGTGCGCCGATGTCCGCCAGCAGCCGGGCGATGCCGCCTTGCGCGTGGCTGTCATCCAGCGCTTCCCAGGCGCTCTCGTTCAGGTTGAAATCGTAGCCGGGAAGCAGCAGCAGCCCCTCCGGCAGCCCGGCCACGCGCCGGGCCAGCCGCGCGATGGCGGGGTTGCCTTCGGCGGCGACCATCCATACCCGGTGCTCCGGCGGGTTGGTTCCCCAGGCGGCGGTTTGCGCGTCCAGCAGCGCCACCAGCCGGGCGGCGGGATCCAGCGCGCCCATTGCGGCCAGGATCTCCGGCCAGGCATGGGTGATGATCTCGAGGAATTTAAGCGTGGTCTGCCAATGGCTGGCGAGTTCGGCGGCCACCACATTGGGCAGGGTGGTGGCGAGATCGACCTCGGCATAGGCTGCTTCGTCCAACAGCGCCGCCAGCTCGGCGGCAAGCTGCCAGGCGGCATGAAGCTTTTGCGGCGCGCCGCCCTGGCCGTGCATTTGCAGGATCAACCGCGCTAGAACCGCCTGCCGCCGCATGGGGGGAATGGCTGGTGGCAGCTCCAGCGCGCCGGCCAGCGCGAGGGCGGCTTCGTCAATGGCGCCAAGCGCGACGATGCGCGGCAGCAGCAGCGCCTTGCCCTGGTTTTGTTCCAGAAACGCCCCGGCCAGCGCCTTGGCCGCGCGGCGGCTGGGCAGCAGGATCAGCCCGCCGGCTGAGTCACCGCCCGTCTCCAGCCAGCGTTTCGCCAGCGCGGGCAGGAAGGCTGCCTCCGCCGGGAACGCGCCGAGCTTCATGGCGTATCCTCGTCCAGCTCCGCGCTTCGGCCCGCGCCATCATGCGAGAAGCTCAGCCGCAGGGCGTGGCGGGGTGTCAGCGGCCCCAGCCGGTCAGGCCATTCCACGATGACGATGCCATCCAGCGCTTCCTCCCACCCCAGCTCCTCCAGCGCATGATGGTCCTGCAGGCGCCATAGGTCATAATGCCAGATGGTGAGGGTGTCTGTCTCGTATTGCTGGACCAGGGTGAAGGTGGGGGAGGGGACGGTGAGGTCTGGCTCGCCGGTCAATGCGCGGATGAACGCGCGGGCGAAGCTGGTTTTCCCGGCGCCCAGCGGGCCGGAGAGCAGCAGAACATCCCCGGCGCGCGCCCGGGCGGCGCGTTTTTGGGCCAGGGCGATGGTCGCGGCTTCATCGGGGAGGAAGATGTGCATGATACTCTTTTTAGGGCATGCGCTTGATTGTGGAAGGGCGGTGCGGCAAAGCCAAGGCATGGAAAAGCTGACAACGGATGTAGCGATCATCGGTGCTGGCCCGGCCGGGCTGTTTGCGGTGTTTGAGTGCGGGATGCTCAAGATGTCCTGCGTGTTGATCGATGCCTTGGGAGAGGCTGGCGGACAATGCGCCGCGCTCTACCCGGAGAAGCCGATTTATGACATTCCGGGGCATCCCGGCATTGAAGCCGCGGAGCTGATTGCCCGGCTGGAGCAGCAGATTGCGCCCTTCGCGGCGCAACGGCTGCTGGGCAGGCGGGTGGAAAAGCTGCATGGCGCCGCGGGCGCGTTTACGCTGACCACCGATGCGGGCGATGAGATTACGGCCAAGGCGGTGATCGTGGCCGCGGGGGCCGGAGCGTTTGGCCCCAACCGCCCGCCGCTGGAAGGGCTGGCGGCCTATGAGGCCACCGGGGCGGTGCAATATTATGTGAAGCGCCGGGAGGCGCTGCGGGGCAAGCGGGTGGTGATCGCGGGGGGCGGGGACTCGGCGGTGGACTGGGCCCTGGCGCTCAACGGCATCGCCGGGAGTATTCATGTCATCCACCGGCGGCCGAAATTCCGCGCGGCGCCCGAGAGTGCCGCGCAGCTGGATGCAGCGGCGGCGCGCGGTGAGATCGACATGGTGATCCCCTATCAGCTGCATGCGCTGCACGGCGCGGACGGAGTGCTGGAGGCGGTGGAAGTGGCTGATCTGGATGGCGCCACCCGGTTGATCGGGGCGGATGTGCTGTTGCCGTTTTTTGGTCTGGCGATGGAGCTGGGGCCGCTGGCGGACTGGGCGTTTCAGCTTGAGCGCAGCCATGTGGTGGTGAATCCGGCGCGGATGGAGACCACGGTGCCGGGGATTTTCGGCGTCGGGGATATTGTGACCTATCCGGGCAAGCTGAAGCTTATTTTGCAGGGGTTTGCCGAAGGCGCGGTGGCGGCGCATGCGATCCACCCGATCGTGTATCCGGATGTGGCGTTGCATTTTGAGTATTCCACCAGCAAGGGCGTGCCGGTTTGAGGACGGGGAATGCTCCACGTGGAGCATTCGTGAAGAAGTTGTTATAACGCGCTGTTAATGTAGCTTAATTTTTTGCTTGCACCCCAATTTGGGCGAGTTTGGTGCGAAAAAGCAACGATACCGCCGGGGATACGGCGGCTGCCCGTGTTTTAGAGTGCGATCGTTTGAGGTTCGCTCAACTGAGCGAGCCGAAAGCGTGAATCGCCCTCTATTCTTACAAATTACAGCCGTTCGGCGGTGAGTTCGCCGGGTTTTTGCATCTCGGTGTTGAGGAAGATGCCGTGCGGCGAGCGGCCGACGGGGATGGTGTCAAAAACGCCGGTGAGCGGGTCGAGGACGGCGACGGCTTCGTTGAAGCGCAGGGCGATCCAGATTTTGCCGTCCGGGGCGATGCCGATATCGTCCGGGCCGCCGGGGATGCGGTAGTCGCGTTTGACTTCCAGGCTGAGCGGGTCGAGCGCTGAGAGTGTGCTGCCGACGCGGTTTGAGACGTAGAGGGTTGAGCCGCCGGGCGAGAGGAAGATGTTGTGCGCGCCCTCGCCGGTGGCCTGGCGGCGGGTGATTTTGCCGGTTAGCGGGTCAGCTTCGACGATGCCGTTTTCGCCCATGATGCAGACCAGCAGCTTGCCGTTATGCCAGAGTACGCCGGCGGGGGTTTTGCCGATGGGCACGCTCCAGCGTTCGGTCATGTTCGCGAGGTCGAGGCAGACCAGCGTGTTTGATTTCTGCATGGAATGGAAGCTGAAGCGGCTGTCTGGCGAGAAATCCATATGGCTTGGGAATTTGCCGGATTTGAAGCGTTTGACGAGTTGCAGGGTGGTGGCGTCGTAAACGTCGACATAGTCGAGCCGCAGGGCGTTCACCACCAGGTATTTCTGGTCTGGCGTGTAGGCGAGCTGGTAGGGGTCGGCGATGCGGATATGGCCCATGGGCGCGGCGGTGAGGGGGTCGAAGATGAAAAGCGCGTTGCCGCTGGCGTCGGAGACGTAGAGTTTTTTGCGGTCAGGCGTGAGGGCCCAGTGGCTGGGCTCGCGCAGCATGGGCAGGGTGTTGATGACCTGCTTGCTTGTCATGTCGATGACCGAGACCGTGGCTTCGCCGGAGTTCATCACCATCGCCAACGGCGCCGGGGCGGCGGCCTGTGCGGGGGGTGATGTTTCCGCCAGGGCCTGGGCGGGCAGAAGCGGCAGCGAGAGGAGCGAGAGGGCGGTGCGGCGCGTGATCATGCGTGGTGATTAGTCCTTTCCGGCCGGGTTGCGAAGTGCGTGGCGCCGGGGGTGGGGGCTCGCTGTGTTCATGGCTGCTGTTCGGGCGGGCGCTTGAGATTATTCGCCGTTGCGGCGAAGGTGCCTGCATGATTTTGAACACATTGATCTCGGGCGAAGGTCCGCCGCTGGTGCTGTTGCATGGTTTGTTCGGCGCGGCGAAAAATTTGGGCGTGCTGGCGCGCGGGCTTGGCACCCAGGCGCGGGTGATTGCCATGGATCTGCGCAACCACGGCGATAGCCCGCACGGCGCGGCGATGGATTTTGCGACCATGGCGGGGGATGTGGCCGAGACCTGCGCGGCGCTGGGGGTGGCGCGCGCGCGGGTGGCCGGGCATTCGCTCGGCGGCAAGACGGCGATGATGCTGGCGTTGCGGCGCCCGGAGCTGGTGGAGCGCCTCGCGGTGCTGGATATAGCGCCGATGCGCTATGCGCATGACTACGACGATTATGTGAAGGCGATGCAGGCGATTGTGCTGCACCCGGGCCTGAGCCGGGGCGAGGCCGATGCGGCGCTGGCGGGGGTGGTGAAGGCGCCGGAGATGCGGGCGTTTCTGCTCAACAACCTCAGCCTGGGGGCGGTGCCGCGCTGGCGCGCGGGGCTGGCGGAGATCGGCGCGGCGATGCCGCAGATATTGGGCTGGAACGAGCCGCCGGGGGTGATGCCTTACGGCGGGCCGGTGTTGTTTTTGCGCGGGGGAGACTCAGACTATGTGCCCGCGCAGGCGGGGGCGGAGATAGCGCGCTTGTTTCCGCGCGCGGTGGTGGAGACGGTGGCGGGGGCCGGGCATTGGCTGCATGCCGAAAAGCCGGCGCAGGTGCTGGCGAGTTTGCGGGGGTTCTTTTTTGAATGAGTCAGAATTTTGATGTGATCGTGATCGGCGCGGGGATGGCCGGGGCGAGTGTGGCGGCGGGGCTGGGCGCTACGCATAATGTGGCGCTGGTGGAGGCCGAGGCGCAGGCGGGCTACCACACCACCGGGCGCTCGGCGGCGATTTGGGTGCGCAATTACGGCCCGGCGGATGTGCGTGTGCTCACCGGACTCTCGCGCGCGTTTTTTTTGAACCCGCCTGCGGATATCGGCACGGAACGGCTCGCGGTGGGGCGCGAGATCATCTATTTGGCGCCGCCGGAGCAGACGGACGCGCTGGACGGGTTGATCGGCCAGGGGTTGGGGATTGAGGAGATTTCCCTGGCCCAGGTGAAGGCGATGGTTCCGGCGCTGATAGAGGGCTACGCCGTGCGGGCCGGGATAGAGCGGGATGGTTTTGATATGGATGTGGCGGCGCTGCACCAGTTCTACCTTCGCCGGGCGCGCGCGGCGGGCGGGCAGCTGATGTTGCGCAGCCGCGCGGGGCGCATTGAGCGCAAGCAGGGCGCCTGGGAGGTGGAGACCGCGGCCGGTGTGATTTTGCGGGCGCCGGTTGTGGTGAATGCCGCGGGAGCCTGGGCGGATGAGGTGGCGCGGATCGCGGGGGTGGCGCCGCTCGGCCTGGTGGCGTGCCGCAGGACCGCGGCGATTATCGACCCCGCGCCCTATGAGGTGGAGCACTGGCCGATGGTGCAGTCAGCCGTGCATGACTGGTACATTCGCGCCGAGGCCCGCACCAGGCTGATGGTGACCCCCTGCGATGAGACGCCGATGCACGCGCATGATGTGCAGCCTGATGAAATGGATGTCGCCATCGGGATAGACCGCATGCAGAAGGCGCTGGACATTCCGGTGCGCCGGGTGGAGCGCGCCTGGGCGGGGCTGCGCACCTTCTCGCCTGACCGCAGCCTGGCCTTTGGCTGGGAGAGGGCGATGCCGGGGTTTTTCTGGTGCGCCGGGCAGGGCGGCTATGGCATACAGACCGCGCCGGCGGCAGGCGCGCTGGCGGCGGCGATGGTGAAGGGGGAGGACCCCGGGCCGGCCGCGGGGATTATTGCCGCGATCGACCCGATGCGCTTCCGGGGGAGCTGATAGGCCAGAGCCTGATTGGTTTAAATGTGCTCAGGCCTGGGCCGTTTTTTAGAGGGCTGCCTCAAGGTCCAGCGCGTAGCCGGCGGCGCGGATGGTGCGTACGATGTCAATTTCGCCGGGGCCGTTGATGGCTTTGCGCAGGCGGCGGATGTGGACATCGACGGTGCGGGGTTCGACATGGATGTCGCGCCCCCAGACGGCGTTGAGCACATCCTCACGCGAGAAAACCCGTTTTGGGTGGCGCAGGAAGAATTCCAGCAGGCGGAATTCAGTGGGGCCGAGGTGCAGGGTGCGGCCGTTGCGCTGCACGCGGTGGGAGGCGGGGTCTAGCGAAATGTCGTGGAAATTCAGCTTCGCCTTGGTGGGCACGGAGCCTGCGCGGCGCAGCAGGGCGCGGATGCGCGCGATCAGCGCCTCGGTGGAGAAGGGTTTGGTGATGTAATCGTCGGCGCCGGTGTCCAGGCCGCGCACGGCGTCCTGTTCCTCGGCGCGGGCGGTGAGCATGATGACCGGGAGCGTGCGCGTGGCGGGGCGGCGGCGGATCTGGCGGCAGACTTCGATGCCCGACATGGTGGGCAGCATCCAGTCCAGCAGCACCAGGTCGGGCGCGGCCTCGGCGATGCGGGTGAGCGCTTCGCCGCCGTCGCCGGCGTCTTCCACGCGGAAACCCTGTTTTTCGAGATTGTAGCGCAGCAGGGTGACCAGTGGCGCTTCATCCTCGACGATGAGGATGTAGGGTTTGTTTTGATCGCTCATTGTTGCCCGGTGGGGTTGGCGTGGACGTAGGCGGAGGTTTGGTCGCCCTTGGGGCGGAAATCGGGAAGGGATTGGCCGGTGACGGCGTAATAGGTCAGCTCGGCGATGTTGGTGGTGTGGTCACCGATGCGCTCAAGGTTTTTGGCGATGAAGAGCAGGTGGGTGCAGGCGGTGATGCTGCGCGCGTCTTCCATCATATAGGTGATCAGCTCGCGGAAGATGGTGTTGTAGAGGTCGTCCACCGCTTGGTCTGCGCGCCATACGGCGATGGCTTTCTGCGGGTCGGCCTCGCCCACCGCGTCAATGCTGGATTTGAGGTTTTGCTGGACCAGGGCGGCCATCTGGCCAAGGCCCGAGAGCGAGAAGCGGCTGGCGGCCTGGCTGATGACGATGCTGCGCTTGGCGATGTTGGCGGCATAGTCGCCCACGCGCTCCAGATCGGTGACGACTTTGAGCGCCTGGATGACTTGGCGCAGGTCATCGGCCACGGGCTGGCGCAGGGCCAGCAGGCGCACGGCGAATTGTTCGATGGCGCGTTCTTCGGCGTCAATCTGCGGGTCGTGCTCGATTACGCTGGCGGCGAGATCGGCATTGCGGGTGAGCAGCGCGGCGGCGGCGTCGGCCACGGCGCGTTCCACCAGCCCGCCCATGACGGCGATCATATCGCGGAGTTTTTTCAGGTCAGCTTCGAAGCTGGCGACGATATGCTTGGGTTCATCGGGCATGATGCTGATCCTTTAGCCGAACCGGCCGGTGATATATTCCTGCGTTTTACGCTCACGCGGGGCGGTGAAGATCTGCGTCGCGGGGCCGGCTTCCACCAGCTCGCCGAGGTAGAAGAAAGCCACCTGGTCAGCGCAGCGGCCGGCCTGCTGCATGTTGTGGGTGACGATGACGATGGTGAAGTCGCGCTTCAGCTCGTCGACCAGCTCCTCAATCTTCAGCGTGCTGATGGGGTCCAGCGCGCTGGTGGGCTCATCGAGCAGCAGCACTTCGGGCCGCACGGCGATGGAGCGCGCGATGCACAGGCGCTGCTGCTGGCCGCCGGAGAGGCTGAGCGCGGAGGCGTGCAGACGGTCCTTCACCTCGCTCCAGAGGGCGGCGCGGGTGAGCGCCCATTCCACGCGCTCATCCAGCTCGGGCTTGGAGAGCTTCTCGTGCAGGCGCACGCCGAAAACCACGTTCTCGTAGACGGATTTGGGGAAGGGCGTGGGTTTTTGGAAGACCATGCCGACGCGCCGGCGCAGCTGGTGGAGGTTGAGGCCCGGGCCGATGATGTTCTCGCCGCTGAGCAGCACCTCGCCCTCGGCGCGCTGGCCTGGGTAGAGGTCGTACATGCGGTTGAGCACGCGCAGCAGGGTGGATTTGCCGCAGCCGGAGGGGCCGATCATCGCCGTGGTCTGGCGGTCGGGGAAGTCTATGTTGATGTTGCGCAGCGCGTGATTGGCGCCGTAGTAGAAATTGAGATTGCGAATGGAGACCCGCGCGGCGCTGGTGGGAGCGTTGGGGGTGAGTGGCTGGGGCAGCGCCGCTTCAGGCATAATGGGACTCGCTATTTCCATCTGCGCCTCCATAGGCGCGTTTCATGACAGTAAGATGACAGTACCGTGAAGTTTCCGTGACAGGAAGGGGTGGCTTACGGGTGGTTGGCGCGTCTTTGCCACAGATAGGCGGGCAGGGCCACGATCCAGAGCAGGAGGACGGCCAAGGCCCAGGCAAGAGGGTGGAGGGTGCCGCGGCGTTTGGCGTCGCGGTGGACCAGCACGGCGCTGACCAGGGCGATCCAGAAGAAGGGATGGGTGATCATCGGATGGCGTCCACGGGGAGCGGCGGGTGTGCGTGTGCCGCATAGAATGCCAGCAGCGGCGCGGGGTTGAGGCCGGTGAAGCGGGCGATGAGGCGGATGGCGTGGACCCAGTTCTGTTCCAGCCGGATGTTAAGCCCGCGTTGCTCGGGGGCGGGCATGCGCATGAAGGCGGCAAGCTGGGCGGCATCGGGTGGGGGGTTGTTGGCGGGGGGGTGGAAGAGTTGGGCATCAACGCCGGGGGCGGCGGGCAACCAGCCGGCGCGTTGCAGCAGGGCGGCCACGGCGGCGCTGGTGGGGGCGGGCGTGTGGCCGGGGGTGAAGCCGCCGGTGACCACCACGGTTTGCACGCCGTATTGCGCGAGAAAGGCGGCGAGCATCGGCGGGTTGATGAGCGGCAGCGACGTCTGGTATTTTTGCAGGAAGAGGGCGCGGTAGAGCGGCCAGCGGGCAAAGGGCAATGGCGCGCCGGTGCCGAGGTAGCCCTGGGCGGCCATCGAGAAGCGCATGCCCGCGGCGTATTGATAGCCCATCTCGACCTGGTTTTCCGGCAGGATGAGGATGCGGCTGCCGGGCGGGATGGCGCCGTTGGTGAAGACGGTGGGGATGGGCAGGTGGGGCCAGTTGCGCTCATACCCCCGGGCGGGGAGGATGAAGACCAGGCAGGCGGCCAGCAGGACATAACGCGGCGCTTTGCGCCCCGGCGCGGCCAGCCAGCAGGCCAGCAGCAGCGCGATGGCCAGCCAGGCATAGAGCATGAAACGCGCGGGCAGCATGGCGTGCAGAAAGGGCAGAACGGAGGCGGGCAGCCAGGGGGCGGTGCTGATCTCGGCACCCATGACATGCACATAAGGGCCCAAGGCGAGCAGGCAGGCGAGGGCGGCGAAGCCGGCCAGTACGCGCACGGCCGGGGCTGTGCGGTGCGTGCGCGCGATGTGGGCCAGCAGCAGGAGCAGGGGCAAGCCGATGTAATTGCCGTCCTCGGCGGTGTTGCCGGTGAATTTGCTGGTGAGCGGGGCCAGCCAGTGGCCGCCCAGCCAGGTGATGGGGGTGGGCAGGATAAAGCCCAGCAGGTCTACCGAGAAATCAGCCGGGGAGGCGACGCTGTGGCTGCCGCCCGCGTAGCTGCGCAGCATTTGCCAGATGAGCGGCGAGAGGATGACGAGGCTTGCGCCGATGCCCAGGGACACGCCGGGCAGCAGCCGGGCCAGCGCGGCGCGCGCGGGTGGATGCAGCGCATAGAGCGTGGCGGCGGCGAGGGCGCCGAAGATGAGCAGGGTGGCGTAGAGCTCCTGGCTGACCCCGAACTCGAAGGCCAGGGCCAGCCCGAGCAGCAGCGCCAGCCGCCATTTGCCCCAGCCGTG
>JAJZCG010000117.1 GCA_021846225.1 Pseudomonadota bacterium
GCCAAGGTGGAAAGCCCGCGGCGGATACGCTTGAAGGTTTGGGAACGCGGGGCGGGGCTGACGCAGGCCTGCGGCTCGGGCGCGTGCGCGGCGGTGGTGAACGCGCAGCGCCGGGGGCTGACGCACGGGCCGGTTAGCGTGGTGATGGATGGCGGCGAATTGTTGATAAGCTGGGCCGGCGGGGATGGGCATGTGCTGATGCGCGGCCCGGCCGAGACCGCATTCACGGGCGTGCTGCCGGAGATTTTGTAATGGCGTCAGGGTTTTTCGGGCGGCTGAAGGCGGGGCTCTCGCGCAGCGCCGCCAAGCTGACGGGCGGGATCGCCGGGGTGTTCACCAAGCGCAAGCTTGATGACGCGGCGCTGGAGGAGTTGGAGGAACAGCTGATCGCCGCCGATCTCGGCGCCACGGTGGCGGCGCGGATCATCAAGAATTTCCGCAGCACGAGATTTGGCAAGGAGGTGAGCCAGCAGGAGGTGCGCGAGACGCTGGCTGGCGAAATCAGCCGGATTCTGGCGCCCGTGGCAAGGCCGCTGGAGGTGGATGCGGGGCGCAAGCCGTTCGTGATCCTCATGGCCGGGGTGAACGGCGCGGGCAAGACCACGACCATCGGCAAGCTGGCGGCACGCTACCGCCAGGCCGGGCTGACGGTGATGATGGCGGCGGGAGATACCTTCCGCGCCGCGGCAGTGGAGCAGTTGCAGGTTTGGGGCGTGCGCGCGGGGGCTGAGGTTGTGACAGCGCCTGCGAACTCCGATGCCGCCTCCCTGGCGCATGACGCGCTGGCGCGCGCGCAAAAGGCGGGGGCGGATGTATTGCTGATCGACACCGCCGGGCGGCTGCACAACAAGACCGCGCTGATGGAAGAGCTGCGGAAAATCATCCGGGTGATCCGCAAGCTCGATGAGAGCGCGCCGCATGCGGTTTTGCTCACACTGGATGCCACCACGGGACAGAACGCGGTGACCCAGGTGGGGATTTTCAAGGATATGGTCGAGCTGACCGGGCTGATCGTGACCAAGCTGGACGGCTCGGCGCGGGGGGGCATCGTGGTTGCGCTGGCGGAGAAATTCGGGCTGCCGATTCATGCGGTGGGCACCGGCGAGCAGATCGAGGATCTGCGGGAGTTTGACCCCGAGGAGTTCGCGCGCGCGCTAGTCGGGGAGTGATGAAACGCAGCAGAAGGAACCGCTAAAATGCGCCTGAAGGATAAAAGGGTTTTTATCACCGGGGCGGGCGGGGGCATCGGCCGGGCCAGCGCCCTGAAATGCGCCGCCGAGGGCGCGCGGGTGATTGTTTGCGATATCAACCCCGATGCCGCCATGCAGAGCGTGCGCGCGGTGAGCGATGCGGGCGGCTGCGCTGCCGCGGTGATCGCGGATTTAACAGATGAGGCAGCCTGCAACACGGCTTTTGCCGAAGGGGCGGCGGCGTTTGGCGGGCTCGATGTGATTTTTAACAATGCCGGTGTGTGTTTGAGCGGCGATGACGGGCCGGTGGAAACGGACCTGAGCGTGTGGAACCGCACCATCGCGATCAATCTCACTTCCGTTTTTTTGTGCTGCAAGGCGGGTATTCCGTATTTATTGCAAAATGGGAACGGCGTGATCATCAACAACGCCTCGATTGTGGCGTTGGTCGGCTCGGCGTTTCCACAGATCGCCTATACCGCCGCGAAAGGTGGTGTGCTCGCGATGACCCGTGAAATCGCCGTGATGTATGCACGCAAGGGGTTAAGAGCGGTGGCACTATGCCCAGGGCCGACGGCGACACCGCTGGTGAAGGCATTTTTGGCCGATGAGCAAGCCTGGAGGCTGCGCCGGCAACATTTGCCGATGGGCCGGTTGGCGCAACCAGAGGAAATCGCCAATCTGGTGGCGTTTCTGGCCTCGGATGAAGCCAGTTTCATGACCGGGTCAGCCTATGTCATCGATGGCGGGCTGACCAGCGCGTATGTGATCGACGATACGATTTAGAGCGACAGGTTTGGGTTGACGCAAGAGCGTCCCCCGCCCGCGCTCTAACTCTTTGATAAGAGGATGATTCACGCTTTCGGTTGCCACGCTGGCGCGCGTCAACCTTAAACGATCAGGCTCTTTGATAAGAGGCTGATTCACGCTTTCGGTTGCCACGCTGGCGCGCGTCAACCTTAAACGATCAGGCTCTTTGATAAGAGGCTGATTCACGCTTTCGGTTGCCACGCTGGCGCGCGTCAACCTCCAACGATCAGGCTCTAAGCAACGACGCAGAAGACGATGACGACGAACAGGACCGTCGGGATTTCATTGGCGATACGGTAGAATTTCTCGGATTTCGTGTTTGCGTCATTCAGAAAATCCCGGCGCCATTTCGAGAGATTTCCGTGAAAGCCGCTCATCAGGACGATGGCGGTGAGCTTGGTCCACCACCAGGCGGCGTGCCAATTCACAGCCCCGGGGGTGAGGATGAGCAGGATGCCGAAGAGGAAGGTGGAGAGCATCGCCGGATTGATGATCTGACGCAGGAGCCTGCGTTCCATGACCTTGAAGCGCGCGGATTCAGCCGAGCCCGGCGCCAGCTGGCAATGATACACATAGAGGCGCGGCAGGTAGAACATTCCGGCCATCCAGGCGGTGAAGGAAATGATGTGGAAGGCCAGGAGGATGTGGAAATAAGGCGTGAGCGCTGCGATTGTCATGCAAGAAATCCGAACAGATCACTTAGGTTTTTTAAAATGGCGCCGGCGCCGGCGGCCAGCAGGGGCGCGCCATCGCCATGCGGGGAAAAGCCGTAGCACGGCATGCCAGCGGCAACCGCGCCGGTGACGCCAAGCACGCTGTCCTCAAGCACCAGGCAGTTTTGCGGCTGGGTTTGCAACCCGGCGGCGGCAGCGAGAAAAAGATCCGGCGCGGGTTTGGCGCGCCCGCCATTGGCGATGACACCGGCGGCCGAATAGGCGCGGCCAGCGGTGAGATGAGAAATGCCGGTGCGGGAAAATTTAACGTCCAGCTCTTCATCCGATGAATTGGAGGCGATGCACCAGGGAATGCCGAGCGTCGTCACGCGCTCCAGCATTTCCCGCGCGCCGGGAATGAGTTTTGCTTCCGTGCCAAGCGCCGTCACGAGTTTTTGTGCAAGGCTGGCACGCCAGGTAACGGGGAGGGTACGGCCGAGACGAGCCTCGATGACCGGCTGCATATCGGTGATCGACATGCCTAGAAAACGATCCTGCGCCTGTTGCGCGGAGATCTCCCAGCCAAGCTCACAAAGCTCACGCGCGCAGACGGTGGAGGCCACGCCTTCACTGTCGATCAGCACGCCGTCGCAGTCAAAAATAATCAGTTCAGGCCGCATATTTTGTCCATGGGCAGTTTTTATGTGTGGCGGCGCAGGCGCGGCCGCCCTTGTGGGAGCAAAGGCCGTTGCCATGCTCCAGCGCCCGGCGGGCGAGACCGGCCAGCGCCGCGATGAAAGCGGGGTCGCTATTGGGGGCGGGGGCGCGGAAATAACCGGGGACGCCGCAATGAGCGGCAAGCTCGCGGTTTTCGATATCAAGCTCCACCAGGGTCTCGATATGGTCGGAAACAAAGGCGATGGGGATGAGCAACACGGCGGTTTTATCCGCCCCGGCCTGTTCTATGGCTTCAATCGTGCTGGGCGAGATCCATTTTTGCGGGGTCGCGCGCGATTGGTAGCAGACCAGATGTTCAACTTGCTGGTCCTTGAGCTGGGCCATGACTGCCGCGACCGAGGCTTCGATCTGGGATTGATACGGGTCGCCGCGCGTAATGATGGATTCAGGCAGGCCGTGCGCCGAGAACAGCAGGCGCAGCCGCGCGCCGGGGGGCAGGCTGGCCTTGGCCTGGGCGCTGGCGGCGTCCACCATCGCGGCGATGGCGCCGGCGTAGGCTGGATCGTCAAAATAACAGCAAAGCGTGGTGGTGGGCTTGATCAGCCCGGCCTGCGCCGCCGCCTCGTGCCAATCGTTCAGCGAAGAGCCGGTGGTGGTGGTGGAAAACTGCGGATAGAGCGGCAGGAGGAGAATGCGATCAGGGTTATAGGCTTTTACCGCACGCGCGGCCTCCAGCGCGAAAGGGTGCCAGTAGCGCATGGCGATGAAGGTTTGGGTATCGCCCCCCATGCTCTCCTGCAGCGCCTGCGCCTGCGCCTGCGTAAAGGCGAGCAGCGGCGATTTTCCGCCCATGAGCGCGTAGTTTTTTTCCGCCGCCTTGGCTGAGGACCGCGCGATGAGCCGGGCCAGCCAGAAACGGATGAAAATCGGCGCGCGGATGATCGCTTTATCGGAAAACAGATTGACGCGGAATTTTTTTATCGCCGCCGGGCTGTCGGGTCCGCCAAGGTTGAACAGGACGATGGCGGTTTTCATGCAGGCATCTCGTTGTTGCGGATCAGTTCCATCAGCCGCGCGATATTTTCGGGCGGCACATCCGGGGTGATACCGTGGCCAAGATTGAAGATGTGGGGGGTGCCGCGGAAGATTTGCAGCAGCCGGGCAACCTCGGTCTCCAGCGCCGGGCCGCCGGATTTGAGCAGCAGCGGGTCCAGATTGCCCTGAAATACCGTGCCGGGCGGGCAGGCGGCGATGGCAGCGGCCGGGTCTGTCACCGTGTCCAGACTGACCGCGTCCACCCCTGTTTCGCGCACATATTCGCCC
>JAJZCG010000035.1 GCA_021846225.1 Pseudomonadota bacterium
CATAGAGCGTGGCGGCGGCGAGGGCGCCGAAGATGAGCAGGGTGGCGTAGAGCTCCTGGCTGACCCCGAACTCGAAGGCCAGGGCCAGCCCGAGCAGCAGCGCCAGCCGCCATTTGCCCCAGCCGTGCTTGGCGGCGGCGAGGCAGGCCCAGAGGCAGAAGGGGATGGCGAAGGTGAGGCAGAGATTGAGATGCCCGAGAAGATGCCCGAGCATATAATTGCAAAAGCCGAACACCAGCCCGGCGGTGAGGGATGCCGCGGTGTCCTCGCTCAACTCATGGGCGGCGAGATAGGCGCCCCAGCCGGACAGGCCGGGGGCGGCCAGCATGAGGGTGTTGTAAACCGCCAGCGCCCCGAATTTGAGGGTGAAGGGCGCGGCCAGCAAGCCCAGGCCGATGACGCCCGCGCGCCAGGCGAGGTTTTCACCGAAGGGGGCATTCACGTAGCTGGTGTGGAAGAGGGGCAGATGGTGCTGCGCGGCGAATGGCCACCAGTTGAGGAACCAGATGAAGGATAGGGGGTCACCCCCGGCGCCGAAATAGGTGAGCGGTGGCGCGCTGCGCGGCGGCGCGAAGAAGGCGTAGCCCAGGGCAAGCAGAAACAGCAGCGCACCGATGTGAAGCAAGAACGCGGCGGGTTTGCTGGCGGGCCGGAGGGGCATGAGTTGGTCCTGGAGCGGACGGGTGATCCGTTTCGCTTGCGGGGAGATAGCCGGATGCGGCCGGATTTGTAAGCCCGCGCGGGGCGTTGCTTCTCAGTTTTGTGGAATTAAGTTACACGCGCCGCAGATGGCCGGAGGGGGGAAAATGGGCGCGCAGGCTGACGGGAGAGTGCATGCCGGTGGCGCAAGGCCGGCGCCCTGGTGGCCGCGCGCGGTGCTGGCGCTGGCGGCGCTGGCGGTGTGCGGTGTGCTGGTGGGGGCGTATCTGCGCGGCGGCTCGCTGGATGAATATGCCACCATTTATTTCGCCAACCCGCATGTGCCGTGGCGCACGGCGTGGGAGCATTTGTGGCCGGGGGAGACCAATCCGCCGTTTTTTTATATCGTGGCGCGGTTCTGGGAGCTGGTGAGCGGCCCGGGGCTGTTCGCGCGGCGGTTGGTGAATCTGTTGCCGCTGGGGTTTGTGCTGGCGTGGTTCGCCTGCGCGGCAAGGCGCTACCCGGCGCAACGCGGGTTTTTGCTGGGGCTGGCGCTGTTTGCGTGCAGCGGCAAATTCCTGCTGCTGGATTTTACGCAATATCGTGATTACTTCTCGCAATATTGCGCGGAGCTGGTGTTTTTGGGTGCCGCCACGCTGGCCTATGTGGAGCGCGCGCGCAGGGTGGACTGGTTTGAGCTCGCGGCGCTGCCGGTGCTGGTGATGTTTCATCAGGTTACCGCGCTTTATACCGCTGTGCTGCTGGTGGCGGTGCTGGTGGCGGCGTGGCGGTGCGGCGCATATTTGCGGGCGGCGAGCCTGGTTTGCGTGGCCGGGGCGGCGGCGGTGCCGCTGCTGTGGTTCACCTGGTTGCAGCAGCATCAGGCGCATAGCGTTTTGGGTGAGGTTTCGTGGATTACGGCGCGTGGACCGCTGAATGCGGTTTATACGATCCTGAGCCATTTGATGCCTGCGATCGGCGAGAATTATGCGGCGGTGCTGGTGGCCGGGGCGGTGCTGCTGCGGCCCGGGATGCGCGCACGCACGCTGCCCGTGGCGTGGTTGTGGCTGGTGGCGGGCGCCACGGTGGCGGCAACGGGGGTGATTCTGGTTATCAACCATTTCGCGCCGTTGATCGTGGACCGGTATTTCAGCTTTCTCGCGGTTGAGGTGATGGTGTTGCTGGCGCTGCTGCTGGCGCCGGTGTTTGCCGCGCGGCCCCGGCTGGCGCTGCTGGTGGGTGCGAATGCGGCGGTATATGTGGTGTACAGTGTTTTGACCGTGCCGCTGGACCAGGGCTGGCGGCCCGACGCGGCGCTGGTGGCCCGGCTGGCCGGGCAGTGCCAGGGGACGCGGATTCATGCCGGGATGCGCCCGGATGTGCCGCCCGAGCGCATTGGCCTGGCCGAGGTGGCGGCGCGGGAGCATCTGGCGTTGCTGCCGCCGGGGCCCGATGCCCCTGGGCGCTGCCCGGTGATATATTGGAGTGAATATGGCGTGCCCGGTGCGGCGTTGATTGCCCGCTACGGCGGCGATGTGGCGCAGGCGGCCAATGCGGCGGCCGGGTTTGGGCTGAGCGCGGACGAGCTGGCCCATGCCAGCGCGGTGAAGGGGCGGACCGGGATTATTGTGGTGGTGCGCCCCTGAACGGGGGCTGCCCGTCCAGCCCCGGGAGGCGGACGGGCGGTGTTCGGCTTAGCGCGCGATAGGTTTGGGTTGCCCCGCTGGCGCGCGGCAGCCGCCAACGATCAGACGCTTTGATAAGAGGCTGATTCACGCTTTCGGTTGCCACGCTGGCGCGCGGCAACCTCCAACGATCAGCCTCTTTGATAAGAGGCTGATTCACGCTTTCGGTTGCCACGCTGGCGCGCGGCAACCTCAAACGATCAGACTCTAGCTCTTCACCACTTTTGGCGGCAGGGCCAAGGCGATGGAGAGTTCTTTCAGCCGTGGCGCGGCAATCGGCGCGGGGGCGCCCATCATCAGATCCTCGCCCTGCTGGTTGAGCGGGAAGGCGATGACCTCGCGGATGTTGGGCTCATCGGCCAGGAGCATGACGATGCGGTCAATCCCCGGGGCGGAGCCGCCATGCGGCGGGGCGCCGTAGCGGAAGGCATTGAGCATGCCGCCGAAGCGGGCTTCCACTTCTTCCGGCCCGTAGCCTGCGATCTCGAAGGCTTTGAGCATGATATCCGGCCGGTGGTTTCGGATCGCGCCGGAGGACAGCTCGATGCCGTTGCAGACGATATCATACTGGAAGGCCTTGATGGTCAGCGGGTCCTGGTTCTGGAGCGCGTCCATCCCGCCCTGGGGCATGGAGAAGGGGTTGTGGGAGAATACGGTTTGTTTGGCTTCTTCGTCGTATTCGTACATCGGGAAATCGACGATCCAGCAGAACTTGAATTTTCCGGAATCGATGAGGCCGAGGTCGTGGCCCAGTTTGGTGCGCACGGTGCCCGCGAATTTGGCGGCGTCCAGCTCTTTTCCGGCGGCGAAGAACACGGCGTCACCGGGTTTCAAGTTGCAGGCGGCGCGGATTTGTTCGGCCCGTTCGGGGGAGAGGTTTTTGGCAATCGGCCCCTGCGGCCCGGCATCGGAGAAGGTGATGTAGCCCAGGCCGCCGGCGCCCTCGGCGCGCGCCCATTCGTTCAGCTTGTCAAAGAAGGAGCGCGGGTTGGCGCCTGCTCCGGGTGCTGGAATGGCGCGCACGATGCCGCCGCCCTCGATGATTTTGGCGAACAGGCCAAAGGAGGAGCCGCGAAAAGCCTCGGTGACGTCGGAGATGATGATCGGGTTGCGCAGGTCGGGCTTGTCGGAGCCGTATTTGAGCATGGATTCATCGTAGGGGATGCGTTTGACATCGAGATCGACCTCGCGGCCAGCGGCAAATTCGGAGAATACGCCGAGCAGGATCGGCTCGATGGTGTTGAACACGTCCTCCTGGGTGACGAAGCTCATCTCGAAGTCGAGCTGGTAGAACTCGCCCGGGGAACGGTCGGCGCGCGAGGCTTCGTCGCGAAAGCAGGGGGCGATTTGGAAGTAACGGTCAAACCCGGCGACCATGAGCAACTGCTTGAACTGCTGCGGCGCCTGGGGCAGCGCGTAGAACTTGCCCGGATGGTTGCGCGAGGGAACCAGGAAGTCGCGCGCGCCCTCGGGCGATGAGGCGGTGAGGATGGGGGTTTGGAATTCGGTGAAATCGGCCTCGATCATGCGGCGGCGGAAGCTGGCGATGACGCCGGCGCGCAGCATGATGTTTTTGTGCACCTGCTCGCGCCGCAGGTCGAGAAAGCGGTATTTGAGGCGCAGCTCGTCAGGGTAGCTCTCATGCCCGGCAACCTGGAGGGGCAGCACATCGGCGGTGGATTGCACGAGCAGGTCTTCCACCCGCAGCTCGATCTCCCCGGTGGGGAGTTTGGGGTTGGTGGTGCCTGGCGCGCGTTCCACCACCGTGCCGGTGAGGGTGATGACGGACTCAACGCGCAGCGACTCCGCCGCCGCAAAGGGCGCCGAGCCGGCCGCGAACACGCATTGGGTGAGGCCGAAATGGTCGCGAAGGTCGATGAACAGCAGGCCGCCGTGGTCGCGCTTGGCGTGGACCCAGCCGGAAATCCGGGCGGTTTGGCCGATATTCGTGCTCCGCAGGGCGGCGCAGTTGTGGGTGCGGTAGGGATGAGAGTGTTGCATGAGAGGCGAATGAAACCGGGGCCTCTTCCCTGTCAAGCCGGGGGGTGATTAAGGAGAGATTATGAGTGACATCCAAACGGCCTTCATTACCACAACCGATGAGCTGGCAGCCCTGTGCGCGCGGCTGAGCACCGAGGAATTCGTGACCGTGGACACCGAGTTCATGCGCGAGCGAACGTATTATCCCGAGCTTTGCCTCGTGCAGCTGGCGGGAACCCACGATGTGGCGGTGGTGGACGCGCAGGCGAAGGGCATCGACCTGGCGCCGCTGGGCGTGCTGCTCGCCAAGCCCGATGTGGTGAAGGTGTTCCACGCCTGCCGCCAGGATGTGGAAATATTTCTGCTGATGTTCGATGCGGTGCCGCTGAACCTGTTCGATACCCAGGTGGCGGCGATGGTGGCGGGATTTGGCGACCAGGTGGGCTATGATGCGCTGGTGCAGGCGCTGACCGGCGGGCATATCGACAAGGCGCACCGCTTCTCTGACTGGTCGGCACGCCCGCTGACCAAGGCGCAGGTGGATTACGCCGCCGCCGATGTGACCCATTTGCGCACTGTATATGAACGGCTGATGGCGCGGCTGCGCGTGGATGGGCGGATGGCGTGGGTGGGCCAGGAGATGGCGGCGTTGGCCGACCCGGACACCTACCGCGTGAACCCCGAGCGCGCCTGGGAGCGGCTGAAGCTGCGCACCGGCAATAAGCGGCAGTTGGCGATGATCCAGGCGATTGCGGCCTGGCGCGAGCGTGAGGCGCAGCGGATTAACATTCCCCGCCAGCGGCTGGTGAAGGATGAGCAGATCCCCGAGATCGCGGCGCTGGCGCCCGAGACCGCGGAGGCGCTGGCCAAGGCGCGCGGGATTACCAGCGGCTTCGCGCAGGGCAAATCCGGGCAGTCGCTGCTGGCGGTGATCGCGGCGGCGAAGGCGTTGCCTGAGGGCGATCTGCCGCGTGCGGACAAGCCGCGCGATACGCCGCGCGCCTCGCCGGCGCTGGTGGCGCTGCTAAAAGTGCTGCTGAACGCGGTATCTGAGCAGAACAATGTGGCGCCGCGGCTGGTGGCAAGCTCCGAGGATATCGAGACGCTGGCGCTGGGCGAAGCGGAGGGCAATGCGGCGCTGGAAGGCTGGCGCGGCGAGATGTTCGGGCGCGATGCGCTGCGGCTGATCCGTGGTGAGATTGCGCTCTCCGCCCAGGGCAAGCGGGTGAAAATCGTCGAAGTGGCGGAGCGGGGTGAGGCTTAGCAGCTTCGACGCTTTTTGCCGCAAGCTGCCCGCCAGCACCTTTGTGGTGCAGTGGGGCGGCTCGCATGTGCATAAAATCGGCGGGAAGGTGTTTGCCATCGGGCAGTTTACCGGAAAGCCGGCCTATGTGTTCAAGGCCACGCCGCTGCGCTTCGAGTTGCTGATCGAGCAGGGGATGGCAACGCGCGCGCCTTATTTGCGGCGCGGCACCTGGGTGCAGGTGAGCGATGCGGTGCCTGATGCCGAGCTGCGGGAATTGCTGCGTCAGTCCTACGATGTGGTGGTGGCGGGGCTGACCAGGGCCGCCAGGGCTGATCTCGGCGTTTAATCCGGAAAATTTCTTGCTGAATCCTGGGTAATCTCTGAATCAAGGAGATTCCTTACGGGGTAATTTTTTTCCTTACCGGGTAAGGATTTTCCTTTTTGAGTAAGGAATTTCCTGCTGGCCAAGTATTTTCCGTGAATACTGGAATATTCTGGCGTTTTTGCCAGAAAAAGTAAGGAATTTTACCGAATATAAAGAAAATCTCCGCAAAATGCCGTGACTCGGGCATTTTATGAAGGGCGGGATGAATATGATCACCAGCAAGCTGACCTCGAAGGCGCAGACGACCATTCCGCAGGCGGTGCGGCGGCATTTGGGGCTGAAAGAGGGGGATATGCTCGGATTTGTGCTGGAGGGAGAGCGGGTGGTGCTGTGCAAGCCGCTCGCCCCGCATCCGGGCGCCGTGGCGGAGATGGTGGTGTTCAACGAATGGGAGAGTGAGGCGGATAAGAGGTCGTTCTATGGGCTTTAAACGCTGGGATATTGTGCGAATCCCCTATCCGGCGGGAGAAAAGCCGGCGCGCGAGCACCGGCCTGCGCTGGTGATCGTGGCTGGGGAGATTTTTAAAAACCACGGGCTGCTCTGGGTGTTGATGGTCACCAGCGTGAAAAACCGCGGCTGGCCTGGCGATGTCGAGGTGGGGGATGTGATGGCGGCGGGGCTTGGCGTGCCATCGGTGGTGCGGACGGCCAAGATGATGACGGTGGAGGGGCGCGAAGCCGAGGTGATCGGCGCGTTGCTGGGGGCTGCGCGGCGGCAGGTGAGCGAGCAGGTTTTCGCGAATATGGGGCTGACAGGGGTGACGGGACCGATTGGCTGACCATGGTCAGCCAGGGATGACCAGGGGGCTACCAGATGGTGCGGATATGCGGGTAGGCGTGCAGCCGGGCGTTGGCGGTAACCAGCGGGCAGCCGAAATGGCGCGCGGTGGCGGCGAGGATGCATGCGGGCATGGCGCTGGGCGCGGGGGCCGGGAGGGTGGCGGCCTGCAGGGCGATGGCATTGTCCACCGGGATGAAGCGCACCTCCGCCAGCGCGCCGATGCGTGCCAGCCAGGTGACGGGCTCCATGCGCAGCCCGAGCCGGCCTGATTGCGCCAGCGCGGGGATTTCCCATGCGGTGAGGGCGGAGATCAGGATTTCACCGCCGGGGTGTTCGGCTTCGATGGCGGCGAGGGCTTTGAGGGAAAGCTCCGCATGGCGGTTGACCCACCAGATGAGGCTGTGGGTGTCGAGCAGGATCATTCGGGCGTTTCCAGGGGGGGATCAAAAAACAGCACCGAGCCGCGCAGGGCATCCAGCGGGTTGGTGCGCTGTGGCGCGTAGGGGCGGATTTCCAGCGTGGGGGTGCCGTTGTCGGTAATGATCAGCGGCTGGCCGGTGGCCTCGACCTCGCGGAAAAGCTCCAGGGCGCGGGGCTTGAACTGGGATTTTGAGATTTTGCGCATGATGACCAGGGTTTTATGACCATGGGCATTAAGGATGTGTTGAATTTGATGCGGGGGGTGGTGTGGCGTTGAGCCGGGCCAGGGTGGCTTCATCCGCCGCGCCGCCGAAAAACCGCGCCTGGGCGGCCGCGAAGCGCGCCAGGTTGAAGGGGTCCGCGGTTATGGGTGCGTGGCCAGCAGTTTGTCGTCGATCTCAGTGGCGCGCAGCCAGGCCGGGCGGCGTTGCAGACGGCCCCAGTAGGCCTCGAACGCCGGGCGTTTGGCGATGGAGTCGAACCGCAGGCCAAAGCCGATCTGCGCGCCGAGGTAGATGTCAGCCGCGGAGAATTCCTCGCCCAGAATATAGGGGGATTTGGAGACCGCGGCCTCGGTGACGTTCATCACCGCCTCGAAACTGCCGTAGCCGGCCATGCCTGCGCGTTCCGGCGGGATGGTGACGCCCAGATTATGGTTGAGGACGGCGGTCTCGAACGGGCCGGCGCCGAAGAAGAGCCAGCGGTAGTAGCTGCCGCGCAGGGGCGAGCCGGGCGGTGGGGCAAGGCGCGCGGCGGGGAAGGTATCGGCCAGATAGGCCAGAATGGCCGGGGTTTCGGTGATGATCACATCGCCGTGGCGCAAGGCCGGGACTTTGCCCATGGGGTTGATGGCCAGATAGTCCGGCGTTTTCATCGGCGGGCCGTAGTGGATGATTTCGGCCTCATACGGCTGGCCGATTTCCTCCAGCGCCCAGCGGACCATGCGCCCGCGCGACATCGGGTTGGTGTAGAGGGTCAGGCTCATGTCCGTCTCTTCCGCGAGGTTTGGCGGCAGGGTAGTCCTAAACGGGGCCGCGCGGCAACGCCATTGCCGCGCGGTGTGGGCTTCAGCCCGCCTGACGGGGGAGCAGTTTGCGCGCGACCAGCGCCTCGGCGATCTGCACCGCGTTGAGCGCGGCGCCTTTGCGCAGATTATCCGACACGCACCAGAAGGCCAGGCCGTTGGGCACGGTGGGGTCTTTGCGGATGCGCGAGACGAACACCGCGTCCTCGCCCTTGCATTCGATCGGGGTGATGTAGCCGCCGTCGACGCGCTGGTCGTGCACCTCCACGCCGGGGGCGGCGCGCAGCACCGCGCGGGCCTCGTTCACGCTCACCGGGTTCTCGAACTCGACATAAACGGCCTCCGAATGGCCGATGAACACCGGCACGCGCACGCAGGTGGCGAAGACCTGAATCGCCGGGTCCAGGATTTTTTGCGTCTCGACCACCATCTTCCATTCTTCCTTGGTGGCGCCGTCATCCATGAACACGTCGATCTGCGGGATGACATTGAAGGCAATGTCTTTCTGGAAGATCTGCGGGGGATTCTTGTCGTGCACATAATGCACCTTGGTGTTGGCCAGAAGCTCGTCCATGCCCTCTTTCCCGGCGCCGGAAACCGACTGGTAGGTGGCGACGACAACCCGCTTGATCTTGAATTTATCGTGCAGGGGCTTGAGGGCCACGACCATCTGGATGGTCGAGCAATTGGGGTTGGCGATGATGTTGCGCGGGGCGAAGTGCGCGATCGCCTCCGGGTTCACCTCGGGCACGACCAGGGGGATCTCCGGGTCCATGCGGAACTGGGAGGTGTTGTCGATGACGATGCAGCCTGCCGCGCCCGCGCGCGGGGCGTGGATGGCCGAGACCGAGGCGCCGGGCGAGAAGAGGCCGATGTCCCAGCCGGTGAAGTCGAAGGTGTCCAGATTCTTCACGGTGAGGATTTTGTCCTCGCCGAAGGATACCTGCGTGCCGGCGGAGCGGCCCGAGGCCAGGGCGGCGACCTCGGAGACCGGAAAGTTCCGTTCGGCAAGGGTTTTGAGGATTTCGCGTCCGACCGCACCGGTGGCACCGACAACCGCAACCCTGAAAGACATGGCGAGAAACTCCAAATTGAAAAGTGAACGGTGAAGTAAATCCAAAGGGGGGGTAACGCAAGGCGTGGGCTGGTTTGCGGCGCGCCGATGGCTCTGGCATAGCGCCCGCATGACATCCGGCCCCATTGGCGTGCCCTCTCCCAAGGCGGCGGCGCTGCTCCGCCACCCGCCGTTCCGGCGGTTTTTCGTGGCGCGCGGCATGTCCAGTTTTGCGTACCAGATTGCCGCGGTGGCGGTGGGCTGGCAGATTTATGCGCTCACCCGCAGCGCGTTTGACCTTGGCATGGCCGGGCTGGTGCAGTTTTCAGCACTGGCGGTGCTGGCGTTTTTTGGCGGCCATGCCGCGGATAAATATGACCGCCGGCGGGTGGCGTGGATCTGCCAGAGCCTCGAAGGGCTGGTGGCGGTGGTGCTGGGCTGGGGCAGTTTTGCCGGGTGGCTGAACGTGCCGGAGATTTTTGCCGCCGTGGCGGTGCTGGGCGGGGCGCGTTCGTTCGAGAGTCCGGCGGTGAGCGCGCTGCTGCCCGGCGTGGCGCCGGAGGGATTGTTGCAAAAGGCCTCGGCGCTGACCACCGGGGTGTTTCAGTTCGCGATGATAAGCGGGCCGGCGGTGGGCGGGTTGCTGTACGCGCTCAGCCCTGGCGTGCCCTATGTGGTGATGGCGGTGTGCTGGCTGGTGAGCGGCGCGCTGAACGGGGGGATTAGACTGGAGCGCAAGGTGGAGGCCAAGGCGCCGCCTGACTTCCGCGCGGTGTTCGCGGGGGTGGGGTTCGTGCGGCGCAACCCGGCGATTTTGGGGACCATCTCGCTGGACCTGTTCGCCGTGCTGCTGGGCGGGGCGACCGCGCTGCTGCCGATTTATGCCCATGACATTTTGCACACCGGCCCCTGGGGGCTGGGCGTGTTGCGCGGCGCGCCGGCGGTGGGGGCGCTGCTGATGACGGCCGCGGTGGCCCGCTACCCGATAACGCGGCGCGTGGGCATGCGCATGTTTCAGGCGGTGATCGTCTTCGGCGTGGCGACGGTGGCGTTCGCGCTTTCGCGCTGGCTGGTGTTTTCGCTGCTGGCCCTGGCGGTGATGGGGGCGGCCGATACCATCAGCGTGATCATCCGCCTCTCGCTGGTGCAGCTGGCGACGCCCGATGACATGCGCGGGCGGGTGGGAGCGGTGAATTATTTGTTCATCAACGCCTCCAACCAGCTGGGCGAGTTTGAGAGCGGGATGACGGCGGCATTGTTCGGCGCGGTGCCGGCGGCGGCGCTGGGCGGGGTGGGCACCATTTTGGTGGCGTTGCTGTGGATGCGGCTTTTCCCCGCGCTGCGTGACATGGAGCGCCTGGAGTAGCGGAATTTTCTGGCGATTTTTATCCGTTGCGGTATAGTTCCGATAACGGGGGCAAGCAGTGGGCAATGGGTTTCAGTCTGTTCTGACCGGGATTGTTGCCCTGGCGGGGGTGATGCTGAATGTTGCCGGGATGATCAACGGTGCCGCGTCCAGCTTTCTGACGGATTTCGGGATTGTGCCGCCGTATCAGCTTTATCTTTTTCTTTTGTTGATGGTCACGCTTTCGCTGGCGGCGCTGCGCACGCTGGGCGGGATGCTGGGCTGGCTGGTGGTGGTGCTGACGATAGTGCTGCTGGTGCAGTGGGTGGTGCCTGGCATTGGTCTGTTCATCGCGGGCGGTTCGCCCAATCTGCCTCTGGTGTACCCGTTGCGGAACGTGCTTTAAAGCGGCGGGCGGTTTTGCCTGTTTTTTGCGCGCGCGCGGCCGTTGCTTGACGCTGTAGTGAAATATTGCCAGATTTTAATACCGAACCGCTCCGGTGAACCGGCCAGGGTGCGGCTGCTTGATGAATTTTTTGGCGGCCTTGCGCCGTGCTGGAGCGAAGAATGACGGCTGATGTTACACCAGAACTATTTGGCATCATCGAGGAAAAGGGGATTGCGGAAGTTACCCTGAAAGAGACGCACGGTAACCCGAAGGCCGTGTTCGGCCTTTGGATGGCGGCGAATATCGAATTCGCGACGCTGACCACCGGGGCGCTGGCGACCGGCTGGCTGGGGCTCTCCTTCACCGCCGCGTTGGCCGCCATCCTGATCGCCAATGTGCTGGGCGGGCTGACGCTGGCGTTTTTCAGCACCTTCGGCGTGGATTACGGCCTGCCGCAGATGATCCAGGGGGCCAACTGGTTCGGCAAGCTGGGCAATAAACTACCCTCGCTGTTCAATTTTCTCGGCGGCTTCTCCTGGTTCGCGGTCAACACCATCGTCGGCGCCTATGCGCTGCAGTATTTTTTTGGCGGGAATCTCATCGTCAGCATCATTGTGCTTTCGGCCATTCAGGTGGCGATCGCCTTTGTCGGGCATGACCTGATCCAGGCAACGGAGAAATACCTGGTGTATGTGCTCACGCTGGTGTTTCTGGCGCTGAGCTTTGTCGCGGTGAGGCATCTTGGCCTCTCGGTGCCGGAAAACGTGAAAGCCGAGGCCGCCGTGGGTGGTTTTTCGGGCGCGTTCATGCTCGCCACCTCGATCATGGTTGGTTATGTCGTCGGCTGGATTCCGTATTCCTCTGATTATACGCGCTATCTGCGCACCAACCAGAACCCCGCGGCGGTGAAGAAAACCGTGCGCACCTATGCTTTCTGGGGGTCGGTGATCTCAACCGTGTGGATTGAGGCGCTGGGCGCGCTGATCGGCGCTTCCGTATCCTTCGCGAAACCCTCCGACCTGTTCACCGCCTGGATGCCAGATTGGCTGAAGACGCCGCTGTTGATCGCGGTGGTGCTCGGCACCATCAGCGCCAATATCCTCAACATCTATTCCGCCACGCTCTCGGCCCTGGCCATCGGCGTCAAGATCAAACAGCATTGGGCGGCGCTGCTCACGGGCACCATCGGCACAATCATCTCCGTGCTGGCGGCGGAAAATTTCATCACCAATTACGAGAATTTTCTGTTTGTGCTCGGCTATTGGACGGTGCCGTGGATTTCCATCACGCTGTTCTGCCACCTGAGCAACCGCACGTCCCGCCTGGGAGGCGTCAGCGCCGCGTTCACCGCCTGGGTGGTGACGGTGGTGGCCTCCGAGCCGTTCTGGAACCAGACGCTGCATACGGGCTGGTTCGCGGCCGCCTATCCGCAGTTTGGCGACAGCACGTTTGTTGTCTCCGGCGTGCTGGGGGCGGTGCTGTATTTTCTCCTCACCACGCCCGGCACGGCAACCGCGGCGGCGGAATGAAGTTGAATATCCGTTGCGGCCAAGGGGCTTTGCGGCCCTTTGGTGCGCGGATTATCGGACCAGCAGCTTGATGCCGGTGAAGGCGAGGATGAGGCCCAGGCAGGGCTTCATCACCGCGTCCGGGGTGTAGCGCGCCGCGTAGCTGCCGGTGATGATGCCGGGTATGGAGCCCAGCAGCAGCGAGCCGAGCAGGGCGAAGTCCACCGTGCCGAGATACCAGTGCCCGAGGCCAGCGAGCAGGGTGAGGGGGACGGCGTGGGCGATGTCCGAGCCGATGATGCGCACCAGTGGCAGGCGCGGGTAGAGGTAGATGAGGGCGATGGTGCCCAGCGCCCCGGCGCCGACGGAGGAGAGCGAAACCAGCGCGCCGACGAGAAAGCCGACGAGGATTGTGCGCCAGGCAGGGCTTTCGCGTCCGGATTCTGGCCAGCGTTTGCTGGCGCGCGCGATGATCCAATCCTTGATGAGCAGGGAGATGGCGCTGAGCAGCAGGGCGATGCCCAGCGTGAGGGAGATGAGGTGCGTGACGGTTTTGTTGGCGGCGCCGAAATGCGCCAGGGCCAGCAGGGTGAGGATGGTTGCCGGGACGGAGCCGGTGGCCAGGCGGGCGACGATTGTCCAGTTGATGGTTTTGCCAGCGCTGTGGATGCTGGTGCCGGCGGCTTTGGTGACCGAGGCGAACAGCAGGTCTGTGCCGACGGCGACCGAGGGGTGCATGCCAAACACCAGGACGAGCAGGGGGGTCATGAGGGAGCCGCCGCCGACCCCGGTCATGCCGACGAGCAGCCCCACGAGCAGGCCGGAGAGTACATAGCCAGGCTGAATGGCTAGATTCTCTATAAACATCATAGGATAATTTTACTTGGCTTCAGCCTGTCATGCAAGCTACATAAATGAGACGGGGTCTACATCAACATCAACCCGGCTGGATTTATGGATATCGGTTTGCGCCAGCCAGTCGCGCAGCAGGGGCTGGACCGGGATGTGTTTCGCGGTTTTTAGCAGCAGCCGCCGGCGGAAGCGGCCGCGCAGCAGGGCGTAAGGCGCCGGGGCGGGGCCGAGCACCTCGATCCCCGGACCGTGCGGGGCGGTGCGCGCCAGGGCGCGGGCGGTCTGCTCGGCTAGTTTTTCGTCGGTGGCGCTGATGATGAGGGCGGCGAGCCGTCCATAAGGCGGCCAGTGGCCTGGGCGGCGCGCGGCGGCCTCCTGGGCGTAGAAATCCGGCAGGTTGCCCGAGATGAGCGCTGCGATGACCGGGTGTTCGGGCGAGAAGCTTTGCAGCAGCACGGTGCCGGGGGCTTGGGCGCGCCCGGCGCGCCCGGCGACCTGGTGGAGCATCTGCACCGTGCGCTCGCCCGCGCGCAGGTCCCCGCCTGCCAAGCCGAGGTCGGCATCGACCACGCCGACCAGCGTGAGGTGCGGGAAGTGCCAGCCTTTGGCGACCATCTGCGTGCCGATGATGATGTCCGCGTCACGCGCGGTGATGCGGGCGGCGGCCTCGGCGGCCTGTTTGGGGCTGGTGATGATGTCCGATGCCATGACCAGGGTGCGGGCGGCGGGGAAAAGGGCGGCCACCTCCTCGGCGATGCGCTCAACCCCCGGGCCGATGGGCACGAAACTGGCCTCGGCCTCGCAGGCGGGGCATGTTTCGGGGATCGCGGCGCTGTGGCCGCAATGATGGCAGATGAGGCGCGAATGGCTGCGGTGCTCGACCAGCCAGGCGGTGCAGTTGGGGCAGGAGATGCGGTGGCCGCAGCGGCGGCAGAGGGTGAGCGGCGCGTAGCCGCGGCGGTTGAGGAACAGCATGACCTGCTCGCCGCGGGCCAGGGTCTCGCGGGTGGCTTCGACCAATACGGGGGAAAGGAATTTGCCGCGCTCGGGCGGGCTGGCGCGCAGATCCACCGCTTTTACCTGCGGCAGCACCGCGCCGCCGTGGCGGGAGGGAAGGTCCAGCCGGGTGTAGCGGCCCGAGGCCGCGTTCTCCACGCTCTCCAGGCTCGGCGTGGCGCTGACCAGCACGCAAGGGGCGGCCGAGAGCCGGGCGCGCACCACGGCCATGTCGCGCGCGTTGTACATCACGCCGTCCTCCTGTTTGAAGGCGCTCTCGTGTTCTTCGTCCACCACGATCAGCCCCAGCGCGGGGAAGGGCAGAAAGAGAGCCGAGCGCGCGCCGACGACGACATTGGCGCGGCCCTCGGCCACGGCGCGGAAGGTTTCGCGGCGGGCGGCCGGGGTGAGCTCGGAATGCCAGACGGCGGGGGTGGCGGCGAAGCGCTGCTCGAAGCGTTGCAGGAACTGCACGGAGAGGGCGATTTCCGGCAGCAGCACCAGCGCCTGGCGGTTCTGGCGCAGGGCCTGGGCCACGGCTTCCAGGTAGACCTCGGTTTTGCCCGAGCCGGTGACGCCGTCCAGCAGGGTGACGCTGAATTTCTGGCTGGCCACCGAGTCGCGCAGGGCGGCGGCGGCGGCGGCCTGGGCGGTGGAGAGGATGGGGCCGGGGTGCGCCGGGTTGGCGCCGCCAAAGGTGAACGCCTTGCCGCGCTTCGGCGGCGCGGCGAGCAGGCTCTCCTTCAGGGCCAGAGCCAGAACCTCGCCACGCTTGGAGAGCGTGTAGCTGGCGACCCAATCTATGAACGTCATCAAGGGGTTGGGCAGCGGCGGGCAGGCAAGGATTTCGGCGATGGGCCGGGTTTTTACCCCCTGGTCAGGCGGATGTGACCACACCGCGCCCACGGCGGTGCGCGCACCCAGGGGCACGCGCACCAGCGTGCCGGGCGGCAGTTCTTGCGCCGCCGCGTAGGTAAAGGGCGTGTCAAACGGGTATGGGAGCAAAACGCTGACACGGTTGCTTCGACTTGGGGGCTCCATGCTATATGCTTTGCACCAGACTCCTCACACCGGAAAGTGACCCATGAAATTCTTCGTCGATACCGCTGAGATCTCCGAAATCCGTGAACTGGCCGCCACCGGCCTGCTTGATGGCGTGACGACGAATCCGTCGCTCATTGCCAAATCCGGCCGCAACATCCTGGAGGTGATTGCGGAGATTTGCGCGGTTGTCTCCGGCCCGGTGAGCGCCGAGGTGGCCGCTACCGAATATACGCAGATGCTGAAAGAGGCGGCGGTGCTGCGCAAGATCGCCCCGAATGTGACGATTAAGGTGCCGTTGACCCAGGACGGGCTGCGCGCGTGCCATACGCTCAGCCAGGAAGGTGTGATGGTGAACGTGACCTTGTGCTTCTCGGCCGCGCAGGCGCTGCTGGCGGCCAAGGCGGGGGCGGCGTTCATCTCGCCGTTCGTCGGCCGGCTGGATGATATCGGCCAGAACGGCATGGATCTGATCGCCGATATTGTGCAGATTTACGCCAACTACCCGAATATCAAGACCGAGGTGCTGGTCGCCTCCATCCGTAACCCGATCCATCTGATCGAGGCGGCGAAAATGGGCGCGGACGTGGCGACGATTCCGCCCAGCGTGATCAAACAGCTTTACGCCCATCCGCTGACCGACAAGGGGCTGGCCGGGTTCATGGCTGACTGGGCGAAGACCGGGCAGAGCATTGCCTGAAGGCTTATCCGGGGAATTTTTGGGCTGGCTCGGCGCGGAACGCCGGGCCGCCGGAAAGACCCTGGAGACGTATGGGCGGGATGTGCTCGCCTTTTTACAGTTTAGCGCCGCCCATGTGGGCGGTGTGGCGGATGTGGACATGCTGCGCGGCTTGCGCGCGGCGGATTTCAGGGCCTGGATCGCCGCAGGAGCGGCGGCGGGGGCGGGCAATGCGACGCGGGCGCGTAAACTCTCCGCGATCAGGACATTTTTCAGATTTTTGAAGCAGCGGTACGGGGTGGATGGCGCGGCGCTCGCGCTGATCTCGCGCCCGCGCCCGAAACGGCCCTTGCCAAAGGCGCTGAGCCCGGATGATGCCAAGGCGGTGGCGCATGACATCGGCGAGGCGAGCGATGGCGCGGTGGTGCAGGCGCGCGATATGGCGCTGATGATGCTGCTCTACGGCGCGGGGTTGCGCATCAATGAGGCGCTGTCGCTCGACATGGAGGATTGGCCGCCGGCGGATGACGCGCTGCGGGTGACTGGCAAGGGCAACAAGCAGCGGATTGTGCCCCTGCTGCCCGCGGTGCGCGCGGCAATGGCGGTGTATTTGAAGCTGCATCCGAATCCGGGGCGGGGCGAGCCGCTGTTTGTGGGGGTGCGCGGCGGGCGGCTGAATGCCGGGGTGGTGCAGAAGACGCTGCGCGACTTCCGGCGGGCGAACGGATTGCCCGAGCATGCGACGCCGCATGCGCTGCGGCACTCCTTTGCCACCCATCTGCTGGCGGGCGGGGCGGATTTGCGCTCGATCCAGGAATTGCTGGGGCATGCGAGCCTCTCGACGACGCAGCGCTATACGGATGTGGATACGGCGCAGCTGATGGAGGTTTGGCGCAAGGCGCATCCGCGGGCGTGAGACGCGCATAAAAAAACGGCCCGGCGTTTGGCGCCAGGCCGTTTTTCGGTTGGAATGGTGTTGCGGCTTAAGCCTTATCGGCCCGCTGCGGCGAAATGCTGTCCACCATCGCCTGGGCTGAGATCAGCCTGTCAGTGGCGAGGCGGTAGGCTTCGGCGTTGTTCATGTCTGTCGCGTCATACGCGGCCTTGGCGGCGGTGACGCCCTCGGCGGCCTTGGCGGGGTCGAGATCTGACTGACGGATGATCCCGTCAGCCAGCACGGCGCAATAGCTTTCCGTGACCTCGGCGAAACCGCCGGGGACGAAAAAACGGTCGGTGATGGTGTTGTTCTCGTAGATATCCACCAACCCGCCGCGCAAGCCCGTGATGAGCTTGGAGTGGCCCGGCAGCACGCCGATGTCACCCTCGGTGCCGGGGACGACGACCATGTCGACTTCCCGCGACAGCAGGAGCTTCTCCGGGCTGATGATTTCCAGGACGAGCGGCATTTTCAAGCCTTCGCGGCCATGGCTTCGGCCTTGGCGACCGCGTCCTCGATGGTGCCGACCATGTAGAAGGCGGCTTCGGGGAGGTGGTCGTATTCGCCGGCGACGATGGCCTTGAAGCTGCGGATGGTGTCCTCGACCTTCACGAACACGCCAGGCGAGCCGGTGAAGACCTCCGCGACGTGGAACGGCTGGGAGAGGAAGCGCTCGATTTTTCTGGCGCGCGCCACGACGAGCTTGTCGTCCTCGGAGAGTTCATCCATGCCGAGAATGGCGATGATGTCCTGCAGGGATTTGTAGGTTTGCAGGATACGCTGCACGTCGCGGGCGACCTGGTAGTGCTCCTCGCCCACGATGCGGGGGTCGAGCGAGCGCGAGGTGGAGTCCAGCGGGTCAACCGCCGGGTAGATGCCCTTTTCGGAGATCGCGCGGTTGAGCACCGTGGTGGCGTCCAAATGGGCGAAGGAGGTGGCGGGCGCCGGGTCGGTCAAATCGTCAGCGGGGACGTAGATGGCCTGCACCGAGGTGATGGAGCCCTTCTTCGTGGAGGTGATGCGTTCCTGCAGGGCGCCCATGTCGGTCGCCAGGGTGGGCTGGTAGCCCACGGCGGAGGGGATGCGGCCCAGAAGCGCGGACATCTCGGCGCCGGCCTGGGTGAAGCGGAAGATGTTGTCCACGAAGAACAGCACGTCCTGGCCTTCAACGTCGCGGAAGTATTCAGCCATGGTCACGCCCGAGAGGGCGACGCGCGCGCGCGCACCCGGCGGCTCGTTCATCTGGCCGTACACCAGCGCCACTTTCGAGCCTTCGGTATCGTTCTCGCCGAGCTTGATAACGCCGGCGTCGATCATTTCATGGTAAAGATCGTTACCTTCACGGGTACGCTCACCCACGCCCGCGAACACGGACACGCCGCCGTGGCCCTTGGCGATGTTGTTGATGAGCTCCTGGATGAGCACCGTTTTGCCGACGCCCGCACCACCGAAGAGGCCGGTTTTGCCGCCCTTCTGGTAGGGGGCCAGCAGGTCGACAACCTTGATGCCGGTGACGAGGATTTCAGCCGAGGCGGATTGTTCCTCGAAGGCCGGGGCGTCGCGGTGGATCGGCATGCGGGCGGTTGCCACGATCGGGCCGCGCTCGTCGATCGGCTCGCCGATGACGTTGAGGATGCGGCCCAGCGTGCCGGGGCCGACGGGGACGGAGATGGCGGCGCCGGTGTCGGAGACTTCCGCGCCGCGGACCATGCCGTCGGTCGTGTCCATGGCGATGCAGCGCACGGTGCGCTCGCCGATTTCCTGCGCGACTTCCAGCACCAAAGTGCGGTCACCGATTTTGGTTTCCAGCGCGTTCTGGATGAAGGGCAGTTCGCCTTCGAACTGCACGTCGACGACGGCGCCCAGGATTTGCGTGACGCGACCAGTGTTATTGCTTGCCATTTTCTCTCTACCTTAAACGGCTTCAGCGCCGGAGATGATCTCGATGAGTTCTTTGGTGATGTTCGCCTGCCGGGCGCGGTTGTAGGTCAGGGACAGTTTTTTGATCATGTCGCCCGCATTGCGGGTGGCGCTGTCCATGGCCGTCATCTGGCTGGCGTAGAAGCCGGCGCTGTTTTCGAGCAGCGCCGCGTAGATCTGCACCGCGAGGTTGCGTGGCAGCAGCCGCTCCAGCAGGGTGCCGTCGTCGGGTTCCACCTCGTAGTTTTGCTCCGCGGCGGCGTTGTCGTTCGCGGTGGGGGCGGCGGCCGGGATCAGCGGGGTTTCGGTCACGGTCTGGGTCATCACCGAATGGAAGCGGTTGAATACCAGGGTGCAGACATCGAAGGATTCATCGCGGAACAGGCCGATGATGGTCTGCGCGATGGCTTCGGCGTCGGCGAAGTCGATGGTTTTTTTGCCGACGAAGTTTTTCGTGCCGATGATTTTGCTGTCCAGGTCGCGGCGCAGAGAATCGTTGCCCTTGCGCCCGAGCGTGAAGATTTTCACGGTCTTGCCCTGGGCTTCCAGCGCCTGAACCTGGAGGCGGACGTGCTTGGAGATGTTGCCGTTGAAGGCGCCGGCCAGGCCGCGGTCCGCGGTGATGGCCAGCAGCAGGTGGGTTTTATCCCGCCCGTTGCCGACCAGCAGGGCCGGGGCGTTGGGGTTGGCGGCCTCGGCGGCGGCCAGGGCGCCCATCATCTCGCCCATGCGCTTGGCATAGGGACGCGAAGCCTCCGCCTGCGCCTGCGCGCGGCGCAGCTTCGCCGCGGCGACCATCTTCATGGCGCTGGTGATTTTTTGCGTCGATTTCACACTGTTGATGCGATTGCGCAGGGTTTTCAAACTGGGCATCGGAAATTATCCAAATGTACGGAGTAAGTTCTCGATGAAGGCGATCAGCTTGGTCTCGGTATCGGGCTTGATCTGCTGGTCGTTGCGGATCGCCGCGATGATGGCGGGCTCGCGCGCCTTCAGCTCGGAGAGCAGGTGAGCTTCGAACTTGCCAACCGAGGCCACGGGCAGAGCGTCCAGGTAGCCGCGGGTGCCCGCGAACACCGACACCACCTGATCCTCCACCGGGAGGGGATGGTATTGCGGCTGCTTCAACAGCTCGGTGAGGCGCGCGCCACGGGCGAGCAGCTTCTGGGTCGAGGGGTCGAGATCCGACGAGAACTGCGCGAAGGCCGCCATTTCGCGGTACTGCGCGAGGTCCAGCTTAATTTTGCCGGCGACCTGCTTCATCGCCTTGATCTGCGCGGCGGAGCCGACGCGCGAGACCGAGAGGCCGACGTTGACGGCCGGGCGGATGCCTTTGAAGAACAGCTCGGTCTCAAGGAAGATCTGGCCGTCGGTGATGGAGATCACGTTGGTCGGGATGTAGGCGGAGACGTCGCCGGCCTGGGTCTCGATGACCGGCAGGGCGGTGAGCGAACCGGCGCCCATGTCATCCGACATTTTGGCGGCGCGTTCCAGCAGGCGCGAATGCAGGTAGAACACGTCGCCCGGATAGGCTTCGCGGCCCGGCGGGCGGCGCAGCAGCAGCGACATCTGGCGGTAGGCGACGGCCTGCTTGGAGAGGTCGTCATAGGCGATCAGCGCGTGCATCGCGTTGTCGCGGAAGTATTCGCCCATGGTGCAGCCGGTGTAGGGGGCGAGATACTGCATCGGCGCGGGGTCGGACGCGGTGGCGGCGACGACGATGGAGTATTCCATCACGCCCTGCTCTTCCAGCGTGCGCACCAGCTGCGCCACGGTCGAGCGCTTCTGCCCGATGGCGACGTAGATGCAATAGAGCTTCTTGCTCTCATCCGTGCCGGCGTTGATGGTTTTCTGGTTGATGATGGTGTCGATGATGACGGCGGTCTTGCCGGTCTGGCGGTCGCCGATGATCAGCTCGCGCTGGCCGCGGCCGATCGGGATCAGCACGTCGATCGACTTGATGCCGGTCTGCATCGGCTCATGCACCGATTTGCGCGGAATGATGCCCGGCGCCTTGGTCTCGACCAGGCGGCGCTCGGTGGCCGCGATCGGGCCTTTGCCGTCAATCGGGTTGCCCAGCGCGTCGACCACGCGGCCCAGCAGGCCCTTGCCGACGGGAACGTCAACGATCTGGCCGGTACGGGTGACGGTGTCGCCCTCGCGGATCTGGCGGTCATCGCCGAAGATAACCGCGCCGACGTTGTCCTGCTCCAGGTTCAACGCCATGCCCTTGATTCCGGCGGCGGGGAATTCCACCAGCTCGCCGGCCATCACATTGGTCAGACCGAAGATACGGGCAATGCCGTCACCCACGGAGAGGACCTGGCCGGTCTCGGCCACGTTCGATTCGGTGTCGAAATCCGCGATCTGGCGTTTCAGAATCTCGGAGATTTCGGCTGGGCGGATCTCCATGTCAGGCAGCTCCCTTTAGAGAATAATTGAGCCGGTTAAGGCGTGATTTCAGGCTGGTGTCGTAAAGTTTTGCGCCGATTTGGAGCACCATGCCGCCGAGCAGGCTGGCATCGGTGTGCTCGATCAGCTTGACGCTGCCGTAGCCGGCCTCGGTGAGGCGGGCGGTGAGCTGGGCGCGCTGCAGGTCGCTCAGGGCCTGCGCGGAGGTGACGTTTACCACCACCTCGCCGCGCTTGGCGGCGACGTAGGCGGCGAATCCGTTGATTAGCGCCGGAAGCTCGGCCAGGCGGCGGTTGGTGATGACCACATTCACGAAATTGCGGATCATGGGCAGGAAACCCTGCTCGGAGAGCGCCACGGTGAGCGCCGGGGCGATGCGTGATGCGTCCGTCAGCGGATTGCCAACCAAGCGCTTCAGCTCCGGATTTTGCGCGATCAGGCTGCCGAGGGCGGCCATCTGGCCGATCACCTCGGTGAGGATGTTCTGCTCAAAAGCCAGGGCATAGAGCGCAGCCGAGTAGCGCGCGGATAGTCCTGTCTCGCCAGTGCCGGGAATGTCGACCAAATTACAGTGCTCGCCTTGTGTTTTTTGTGGCATGCGGCCCCATGTTACAGGGTCCGGCCGGGCAGTAACATAGGGTTGCGCGGCCAGCAAGGCCGCAATGCCGCCGAATTGGCAAAGATTGCATGTGCGCGCTCAGTTATCGGCGTTGGAGGCGGCCGCCGCGCGGCTGGCGAGAGGCGTGGCCTCATTATAGGCGAAGCAGGGGGTGAGCGGGGGGCGTGGGATGCCCGCGGCGGTTTTGTTTCATACGCCGGGGGCGGGTGTGCGCGGGTGCCGTGGATGATCTAAAATGCAACACTGGCGGGGGGTTGGAGCCGTTCGGACCATCCAGATGCCGCGCAACGGCTCGCCGGCCCCCGCGTTCACGGGGTAGCCAGAGGGGGGCGGCTCAGTGTCGTTTTTTTTTAATTAACGCGCCAAAAACAAAGCGCTTTGCGAATTTATCACGGAAACTTGTTTTGGTCAGGGTGATTCCCCTCGTTAATGAACGGTAAATAACTGCGCTCTGTTGAGGGGCGTTGTGAAAATGATGCCGGGTGTTTTGGGGTTGGGCTGATTTTATAAGGAACAAAAGTATGTCGGGTACAGTTACAGTTGCGAGCAATACAATTACAGGTGTGGGCAATACAAAAAACGCCAAGGCGACTTTTACGATTGCTGGGGCCGAACCATACCCCAATCTTGCGGTTAATTTGCTCAACCTGGGCAGCAGCGCGACGACGAACACCCTCGTCAACGCAAGCACGCTTGATTTTGGCACCATTGGCAGCGCTACGGGCGGCACGGTAACTTTTGGTACCGGCAGCAGCTATCAGTCAGGGGTTTATAGCGGGTCCACCGGGGGGCAGTTTGCTGCGCCGTTATTGGGGACGGCGGGGGCTGATACCGGAAATTTCTTTGCTGCGGAGCCGGGTGCGGGTATTACTTTTAACTTCAGCACGACGCAGAATTTTTTTGGCATGCTCTGGGGGTCGACCGACGCGGGTAACAGCCTTACCTTCAAGAATACGACAACAGGCGAGACCTATACGATTTCGGGTAGTAATACGGCTTTTCCGAGCAATAACGGCACTACCAGCTATTATGCGACCTTTAATGTTCCAGCGGGCTTCAACCAGGTCACCATGACCACGCAGAACCCCGCGTTCGAGTTCGCAAATGTTACTTTTTCGCAGACCACGGCGCCTGTAGCCGGTACGCCGACGGTGATCGCCGTTACCCCAACGTCTGGCACGCTTTGCCTGCTAGCCGGCACGCAGATTGGTACGCCGGATGGTGAGAAGGCCATTGAGACACTCGCTATTGGCGATATGGTTTTGGTGAGCAATGGCGGCGCCGCGCCGGTTCGCTGGGTGGGTGTGCAGACTGTCTCGGCCCGGTTCGCCGATCCGTTGCGTGTGCAGCCGATCCGCATCAAGGCTGGTGCGCTGGCTCAGGGCGTTCCCTCACGCGATCTGCTCTCCTCTCCAGACCATGCGTTTTTGGTCGATGGCATCCTCGTGCAGGCGGCGGCGCTGGTGAATGGTGTTTCAATTGTGCGTGAAACCGCAATGCCGGAGATTTTCACCTATTACCATGTGGAGTTGGCGGACCACTCGTTGATTTTGGCCGAAAACACCCCGGCTGAGACTTTTGTCGACAATGTGGACCGGCTTGCCTTCGACAACTGGGCCGAGCATGAGGCTTTGTATGGCGGTGAGGTGGCCATCAGCGAGATGGAGCTGCCGCGCGCCAAGTCTCTCCGGCAGGTGCCGGCCGCTACTCGCGCCGGGTTGGACGCGCGCGCGCAGGCCTTTTTCGGGGCAAAAGCCGCCGCCTGAGGGCCGTTATAACCCCAGGTCGAGCTGCGCGGTTTTGGCCGCGGCCTTCGCCGCGATCTCGCCGTCAGCGAATTTGATGATGAGCGCCGCGCCGGGGGACACCTGGGCGGCGCTCGAGATGGGCGCGCCTTTGGTGTTGGTGACCAGGGCGAAGCCGCGCGCGAGCACGGCGGCGTAGGAGACGCCCTCCAGCCGGGCGGCGAGGTTTTCCAGCCGCAGGCGGGATTCACGCAAACGCCCCGGCAGCGGGGTGCCAAGACGTTGCGCCAGCAGGGCGGCGGCGGTCTGGCGTGCGCGCAGCTGGTTGGGCAGGGCGGCGGCGAGGCGCTGCGCCTGCAGGGCCACCGCGTTGCGCCCGCGCGCCAGCAGCTCACGCGGGTGAACCAGCCGGGCGGCCAGGCGCTCCAGCCCGGCGTGGCGGAGATTGAAGAAATTTGGCAGCGCCAGGGCGAGGCGCTCGCCGCGGTCGTCCAGCCGCTGGCGGGCGGCGCCGAGGATGCTGGGCAGGTCCGGCAGTTTGGCGCCGGCGCGGTCCAGCTGCAGGCGCGCCTGGGCGGTGGTGCGCGCCAGGGCGCCGGTGAGGCGGGCGGATTTCTGCGCAAGGTCAGCCAGCAGTTCGAGCCGCGCGGGGATTGCCATTTCAGCCGCCGCCGTCGGGGTGGGGGCGCGGCGGTCAGAGACGAAGTCGATCAGGGTTGTGTCGGTCTCGTGGCCGACGGCGGAGATGAGCGGGATGGTGCAGGCCGCGGCGGCGCGCACCACGCGTTCGTCGTTGAAGGCCATCAGGTCTTCCAGGCTGCCGCCGCCGCGCGCGACGATCAGCACATCCGGCCGGGGGACCGGGCCATCCGCCGGCAAGGCCGAGAAGCCGTTGATGGCGGCGGCGATTTTCTCGGCCGCGCCCTCGCCCTGCACCGGCACGGGCCAGAGCAGGAGCGGGCGGGGGAAGCGCCGGGCGATGGTTGTTTTGATGTCCTGCAACACCGCGCCCTGGGGCGAGGTGACGACGCCGATGACGGCGGGGAGCATCGGCAGCGGGCGCTTGCGCGCGAACAGCCCCTCCGCCGCCAGCTTCACCTTCAGCGCCTCGATGCGCGCGAGCAGCGCCCCGGCCCCGGCATATTCCAGCCGCTCGACGATGAGCTGGTATTCCGAGCGTTCCGGGTAGGAGGTGATGCGCCCCGTCGCGATGACCTCGACGCCGTTTTCGGCCTTGAGGCCAACGCGCGCGACACTGCCCTTCCAGATGATGGCGCGGATTTTGGCGCTCTCGTCCTTCATCGCGAAATATTGGTGGCCGGAGGCGTAGGCCTTGAATTCGGTGATCTCGCCGCGCACGCGCACCCGGCCAAAAGCCCCTTCCAGGGTTTTCTTCACCGCCCCCGCGAGTTCGGAGACGGAAAATTCGGGGGTGTTTGGCAGGAGGTCGCTCATGGTGGGAGATTATGATAGAGCGCGCGGCGTTAACAGAGGGGATTTGGCATGCGGGTATTGATCATCGGGTCCGGCGGGCGGGAACATGCGCTGGCCCGCACGATTGCGGCGAGCCCGCTGTTGAGCAAGCTATATGTTGCCCCTGGCAACCCCGGCACGGCGGCGTGCGCGGAGAATGTGCCGCTGCGCGGGAGCGGCATCGCCGGGCTGGTGGCCTTTGCGGTGGAGCAGAAGATCGACCTCGTGATCCCCGGGCCGGAGGCGCCGCTGGTGGCGGGCATCGCCGATGCGCTGGCGGCGGTGGGCATTGCCTGCTGCGGGCCGGGCGCGGCGGCGGCGCAGCTGGAGGGCAGCAAGGAATTCACCAAGGAAATCGCCGATGCGGCGGGCATTCCCACGGCCGCCTGGGCCAGCTTCACCCATGCCGGGGAGGCGCATGAGTATATCGAGGCCGTGGGCGCGCCGATTGTCATCAAGGCGGATGGCTTGGCGGCGGGCAAGGGGGTGGTGGTGGCCGCCACGCCCGAGGAGGCGCATGAGGCGGTGACCGCCATCATGGAGGACATGGTGCACGGCGCGGCCGGGGCCAAGGTGGTGATCGAGCAATGCCTGGTGGGGGAGGAGATTTCAGTGTTCGCGCTCTGCGACGGGCTGGATGCGCTCTACCTGGGGGTTGCCGCCGACCATAAGCGCGTGGGCGAGGGCGACACCGGGCCGAACACCGGGGGGATGGGCGCGATCTCGCCGCCGCCTTGGGCGCCGCCTGCGGTGATCGAGGAGACGATGGCGCGCGTGATCCGCCCGGCGCTGGCCGAGATGGTGAAGCGCGGCATGCCGTTCCGGGGGTTTTTGTTCGCCGGGCTGATGGTGGAGCCCGATGGGCCGAAGCTGATCGAGTTCAACGTGCGTTTTGGCGACCCGGAATGCGAGACGCTATTGCCGTTGCTGGATTCGGATTTGCTGCCCGCACTGGCGGCGGCGGCGGCGGGCGAGCTGAAAAATGTGGAATTGCGCTGGAAGGACGGGGCCTCGGCCACGGTGGTGATGTGTTCCAAGGGCTACCCCGGCGCCTATGCCACCGGCGGCGAAATTTATGGGCTGGAGGAAGCCGGGGCGCTGGCGGGGGTGAATGTGTTCCACGCCGGGACGATGGCCGACCAGGGCGGAATCCT
>JAJZCG010000036.1 GCA_021846225.1 Pseudomonadota bacterium
GCTCGATCAGGCAGTTCGAAGTCATCACGATCGGGCCGGGGAAGGCTGCGAATTCGATCTGCTGGTTCTGCCAGGCGCCGCCGTAATTGCCGGCCAGATGCGGGTAGGCGCGCAGCTTGGGGTAGCCGTGGGCGGGCAGCATCTCGCCATGCGTATAGACATTGATGCCGGTGCCCTTGGTGGCTTCCAGCAACTCGTGCAGGTCTCGGAAATCATGCCCCGAAATCAAAATCGCCTTGCCCTCGACCGGGGTGGTGCGCACGGCATGCGGCGATGGGGTGCCAAAGCTGCCGGTGTTGGCCGCGTCCAGCGTTTCCATGACCTTGAAGTTCAGGCGGCCCAGCGCGAGGGCTTCTTCCAGCATGTCTGCCAGATCGGTTGGGTTGCTCGCCAGAACATCCAGCGCATGGGCGATGCCGATGGCGATTTCATCGCGCGATTCGCCCAGAACCTCGGCGTGATGCGCGTAGGCGGCCACACCTTTCAGGCCGTAGAGCAGCAAGGCGCGCAGGCCGATCACATCTTCGCCCACAACATCGCGCCCGGCGATGACGCTGGCGGCGCCAGCCTGGGCGAGCAGACCGGCGATGTTATCGGCCGGAACAAAAGCGGCGGCGCCGGTGAGGGTTTCGGGCTGCTGACCGGCGGCCTTGGCGGCGGCCTCATAAGCGGCGCGCAGACGGTCGCGCAGGCGGGCGGCCTCGGCGATCATCTCAACGAAGCGGGCGCGGTTGAAGTTGACGTTGGTGAGCGTGGTGAACAGGCCGTAGAGGATGAAGCTGTCGGCTGGGGCGTCGGCCACGCCCAGGGCGCGCAGGCGCGACACATACTGGCCGATGCCCTTGAGCTGGTGGATCAGCACATCCTGCAGGTCAGCGGTTGCCTCGTCCTTGCCGCATACACCCTTATCCGTGGCGCAACCGGCACCGGCCGGCCCGCGCGTGGTCTGCTCGCACTGAAAACAAAACATGAATCGAAATTCCCTTGTGAAAAACGGACGAAAAAGAACCCCCGCGGGATGCACTCGCCTTGGCGCCCCAAAAGGCGTATTTCGGATACATGTATGATTCGGCCCCGGCTTTGATCTAGATCAAATGATGCAGAACCAGCCCCTTCCAGAGCTGTTGCGCACGGTGCCGATGTTCGCGGCGTTGGATGCAGAACTGCTGAAACAGCTTGCCGCCGCGGCGGAGGTGATTGAGGTGGCGGCGGGCGCAGAGCTTTGCCGCCAGGGCGCGCTGCCTGAATATCTGCATGTTCTGCTGTGCGGGCAGGTAACGCTGAGCGGCACCACCCCGGATGGCGCGGCGGCGGTGGTGGATGTGCTGAGCCCGCCGGGGCATTTCGTACTGGCGGCGGTGGTGATGCAGTTGCCTTATCTGATGACCGCGCAGGCGCTGACGGCGGTGCGGTTGTTGCGGCTGGGTGGCGCGGCGTTGCGCGCCCTGCTGGCGCGTGAACCGGCGCTAAGCTTAAGCTTGCTGCACCATCAGGCGCTGGACTGCCGCGCCATGGTGCGCCAGGTGCGGGATTTGAAATTGCGCTCCACAGCGCAGCGGCTGGGCTGTTACCTGCTGGCGCAGGTGGCGGACCCCCTGGCGCGCTACGCCATGTTCCGGCTGCCTTTTGAGAAAGGGTTGCTGGCCGGGCGGCTGGGCTGCCGGCAGGAAAACCTCTCCCGCGCCTTTGCGGTGCTGCGCACGGTGGGGGTGGAGACCAGCGGCACGCGGGTATGGCTGCATGATATTCCCCGGCTGCAAAACTACGCGGCGCCGGACGGGCTGGCGGACTCCATGCACGAGCCCGCCAGCGGCGAGGCGGCCGGTACGGAGTTGCTGGTTAATACATGTATATAATATACATGTATATGTACGGCACCTTGAGCCCGTCAAGCATATTGGCGTATGCTCGCCAGGCATGCACCTTACCCGGTATACTGATTATTCTCTGCGGGTTTTGCTCTATCTGGGCACCCATGAGGAGCGTGTGTGTTCCGTCTCAGAGATCGCCCGGACTTATGAAATTTCACAGAACCATCTGATGAAGGTGGTGCATAACCTGGGCCGGGCCGGATATGTGAAAAGCGTGCGCGGACGCCTCGGCGGCGTGCGTTTGGCCAAGGCGTGCGAGGAGATCAACATCGGCGAGGTGGTCCGCAGCATGGAGGAAGACCTGCAACTGGTGGATTGCGGCGCCTGCCTCATCGCCCCCGCCTGCGGCCTGACCAGCGCGCTGAACAAGGCGCTGTACGCCTTCATGACCGTGCTGGACGGCTACACCCTGGCGGACCTGATGAAGCAACGCGGCAAACTCGCCCGGCTGCTGGACCTGGGCGTGGCGTAGCGCGGATTTTCAACGAAGCCGGGTCCGCCCTTGATCCGGTGCGCGCCGCCTCCTTATAGAGTCCTGTAGGTTACGCGCTTGATGTCGATCAAGGCCGGTGGCGGCAAAGATGTTTAGTACGAATAACAGGCAACAGATTTTATAAGGGGTGGTTCGATGTCTCGTTGGTTACTCGGCACAGCGCTTAGTCTGGCATTTTCCAGCGCCGCCCTGGCGCAAACCGGCTCGAATGTGAATTCGGGGCTCAATTCCGATTCACACGCGATGTATGGCCCCAATATCAACGTGGTGAACGGCATCAACGCCAACGGCACGCCGCGCCAGCAGTCGCCGGGCGCCTCCATGACCAACGGCGCTGGCAACTCCACCATGACTCCAGGGGTCGCTGGAACCCGCAAGAGCAAGTCCGGGCCTGTGCCCAAGATCACCATCACCAAACCCACGATCTCGGGCGCCGGCAACAGCGGCACACCTTAGATCACGATAGGTTTGGGTTGACGCAAGAGCGCCCCCCCAAACGCGCTCTCACTCTTTGATAAGAGGCTGATTCACGCTTTCGGTTGCCACGCTCGCGCGCGGCAGCCTCAAACGATCAGACTCTTTGATAAGAGGCTGATTCACGCTTTCGGTTGCCACGCTGGCGCGCGTCAACCTCAAACGATCAGACTCTTTGATCACGGCGCGAAACCACGGGGCGCATGCAAAAGGGGCTGAACGTGGATTCCCAGGAATCGCGCGTTCAGCCCCTTTATATTGGACTCAGTGCGCGCTGCGCTCCACCGGGCGCACCCATTCGCTGAGATGCGGCGCCAGCTCATGGTCCGGCGTTTTCACCAGGTCCTTCGCCAATGTGCCGATGATCCGGCCGGACGCCGCGGAATCCAGCGCCGCGCGGATCGCCTGGAGGGTATGCGCGGGGGCGGCGATGACCAATTCGTCGAACGTCTCCGCCTTTGCCGCGCCATTGATCTGATGCGCGACATGACGCGCGAATTTCTCTTTGGCCAGATCGTGCAGATCATGTTCCGGCGCGATTGCGTGATGCGCCGACGAGCCTGAATGAAATGAGGCGCCGGGATGGTCCGAGCCGAGATCCGCCGAGCGCTTATGCGCTTCGCTCGAACTCAGGGCGACCTCGGTGTAGAGCGCGTTATCCTCTTTCGGGCGGACGAAGCGGGCGTGCTCGCCATCGGCCATGACAACGAGAAGCCGCAAATAATGAGGCATTTTCCTGATCCTTTCTTGTCTTGGTTGTTCAAGCCCGGCCAGCGCGCGGCAGATGCGCCAGGGCGCGCACAATGTCCGCGCGGCTGACAATGCCCACGACACGCCCATCCTTGAGCACCGGCACCCGCTTGATATGGTGCTCAGCCAGCAAATCCGCGATTTCGCTCAGCAAGGCCGTCGCTTCCACGCTGATCACCTCCCGCGTCATCAGATCCGCGGCCTTGCGGTTGTCCTGCTTGATGTACTCCAGAAAATCCGGCGCCAGATCCTCGCCCTCGGCCAGCATTTCCAGCCACCAGGCGCGGCGCATCTGGTTCTTGGCGCCGAACGGGCGCATGATATCGCCCTCGCTCACCATGCCCAGCAGCTTGCCTTGCGCATCCACCACCGGGGCGGCGCTGATGCCGTGCCGGGAAAGCTGCCCCGCCACCACGGATACAGCATCCGAGGGATGCACGCTGATCACCTTGCCGGTCATGATTTCAGCCGCGGTCATCAAGGCCGGGGCAACAGATTTTTCGGACATGAATATCCCCTCCATGCGGCGGGCCCGCGCCGGATAAGTCCAGAGCCAGACAGACCTTGTTAGATCGCGATCGGTTTAGGTTGACGCAAGCGCCCCCCGAACGCGATCTAACTCTTCGATAAGAGGCTGATTCACGCTTTCGGTTGCCACGCTGGCGCGCGTCAACCTCAAACGATCAGACTCTAGAAGCCTAACACAATCTCTTTACACCGCGCAGTGTTACACTGACGATAAAATTGCACATTGATTTCAATCAAAAGCGGATGCCAAGGCCATGCCCTGCGCCAAAGCCGGCGATGACTGGGTGAGGCTTACAAGCCAGGATGATTTTCCGTGAAGGCGCAGAGGCGCGGCAATATGGCGCCGCGCCACACCGCACCGTGAAACAGGCCGAAATGACCGATGTCCTCCTGCAAATGATGCGCGCGCAACACCTCCGGCAACGCGTGACAGAGCGTGTGGGCGGCCTGGGTTTGGCCACGCCCGGCGATATCGTCCTGCGCCGCTTCGATGGTCAGCAGCGCGGTGCGGGTAATCGCGCCCGGGTTCACCGCCCTGCCGTGCCATGTCATCCGGCCTCTGGCCAGGGCGTTGTCGCAAAACACCTGGGCCTGGGTATCGAGGAAAAACTCGCCGGGAATGTCCACCGCGGAGAGCAGCAGGCGGATGAACGGATGTCCGGCGATGTCGCCGCCGTCGTCATGCAGTAATTTCCTGAAAACCTCGCCGCCGCTCAGCATGTGCCGGCTGATGTAGGCCAGCATCATCATCTCCTGCAGATGCGCCGGGTAGACGAGCCGGCCATGCCCCGGCTCGGAGGCGGGCACGAGACTCAGAACCTGGCTTATGAATGTCTCCCGCGCGTAGCGGCGCATCAGAATGTCAACGCGGGCGGGGTTGATGCTGGTGTCGAGCTTGCCGCCGAGCAGCATTAGAGAGGCGGGGCGCGCCGGCCCGCCCTCAGCCGCCAGCAGCGCGGTGGCGGCCAGCGCGGGCAGCGCGGACTGGCACAGCCCGAGCAGATGCGTGCCCGCGCCAAGGCAGCGCAACGCCGCCAGCACGCTGGCGATGTTGTCGGCAAGGCCGAAAGGCCCCTCGGCCGCCGGGATATTCACCGGGTCCGCCCAAAACAGCCCATGCAGATCAAATTCCGGCAGCAGGCTGCTCAGCATGTCATGCAGCACCAGGGCGCGGGCGCCAGAGAGCGGCGCCACCAGCAGCAACCTGGGCGGCATGGCGGCGGGGCGCGCATAGCTGAAACGGCGCAGCGAGAAGAACGGCGTTTCCAACAGTATGCTCTCGGCCACCGGGCAGTCCCGCCCGCGGCAGGGCACATGCCCGGTAATGACGCGGCCGAGGAAAACCTCATCCGCCCACGGAAGTGAATACGATGGTGCCAGCCTGGCCGCCATGTTTCCTCCTTTTCAGCGATCGAGCAAAGCACATCGCGATCCGCACCGCCATGATGCACATCAAAAACAGCGCAGCAGTCCTTATATGATTTCCCGACTCGCCATTTCACCTGCTGAAAGCTCGATGATTTCGGCGGTGATCTCCTCCTGGCGGACCAGACGCTGCGCCGCGCGCAAAATATCAAGCTGACGCTCCACCTGCTGGTGCGCCGCCGCCATGGCCTCCATGCGGGCCTGGTTTTCCGCCGCGAAGCCGTGCAGCGCGGCATTGCAAAGCTGAGCGTGGAGATAATCGGCCATCAACCCGCGCAACAGCTCATCGGGGGCCAGGTTGAGCACAGGCAGCCCGCCGGGCGGCGCGCGGGGAATGGCCGTGAGATCAAACGGCAGCAGCCGCTGGCGCTCCACGGTGATATCCTGGCCGGGGCGCGAGCGGCTGAACAAGGCGTCGATCTGGTTGAGCCCGGCGGCGGCGATGCGCTGGTAGAGCGCCTGGGCGATTTCATCGGCGAGGCGGGGGATGCCCGCGGAATGGGCGGGCAATGGGCTGCTCCAGCCGGGGGTGAGCCCGCGCTCGGCCGCCGCCGCGCGGCCGCGTGTGCCGATGAGGAAGAGGCTGGAGCCGTGCAGCCCTGGCCCGGCGGCATCCAGCACATGCTCGCTGAAGGCCCCGGCAAAGCCCTGTTCGGCGCAAAAGAGCACCAGCGCCGGGCGGGGCGGGCCAGCGCCGCTCCCGGTGCGTTCCGGCATGAAGCTGAGCGCCCGACCGATCGCCCCGGTTATGCCCGCGGCGTAGCGCTCCACGGCGGCAAGCTGGCCGCGCGCCTGTTGCGCCCGCGCCCCGGCGATGCCGCGCATCGCGTTCATCACCGCGCCAAGCTGGCTTATGCCCTCGATCCGCGCGCTGATGCCGGCCAGGCGCTCTGTCATGGTCTGGCCGCGAAGCTCTGCGCGTAAGCCGCCAGCGCGGCGATGAGGACGGCCTTGCCGCCGTTATTCAGCGCGCCGGTGTGCTGGAGTTCCCGCACGAGCTGCGGCGCCTCGCGGTCCAGCATGGCGCGCAGCCCCGCGCGAAACGCCTCGATGACGGGCAGCTCCAGCGCATCGAGCAGGCCAGCCTGCACGGCGGCGACCAGTGCCACCTCCTCGTCCAGACGCAGCGGCGCATGCTGCGGCTGGCGCAAAATGGCGCGGATTCGCGCGCCGCGTGCAAGCTGGCCGCGCACCCGCGCATCCGGCACGCCGCCGAAGCGCGCGAACATCTCCAACTCCAGGAACTGCGCATAATCCAGCCGCAGCGTCTCCGCCGCCTCGCGCAGGGCGGGCGCCTGGGTCTTGCCGCCGACACGGCTGACGCTGGTGGCCGCATCGACCGCGGGCTTATGGCCTTCATGGAACAATTTGCTGCTCAGCACGATCTGGCCATCGGTGATGGAGATCAGGTTGGTGGGGATATAGGCGGAGAGATTGCCCGCATCCGTCTCCGCGATGGGCAGCGCCGTGAGCGAGCCGCCGCCCATCCGCGCATTGAGTTTCGCCGCGCGCTCCAGCAGGCGGGCGTGCACATAGAACACATCGCCCGGGTATGCCTCGCGCCCCGGCGACTGACGGGTGAGCAGCGCGATTTCGCGGTGGCTGGCGGCGTGCTTGGTGAGGTCGTCGATCACCACGAGCACATGCTGGCCCTGGTCGCGGAAATATTCTCCCATGGTGAGGCCGGCGAAGGGCGCGACCCATTGCAACCCCGGCGCGCTGGCGGCCTCCGCGACGACGATGAGGCTGCGCGCAGGCGCGCCCCGGCTGTGGATGGCGTCTATGGCGCGGCGCACGGCCGAGGTTTTTTGGCCGACGGCGATGTAGATGCAGATCATGCCGCTGTCGCGCTGGCTGATGATGGTGTCGATCGCGATGGCGGATTTGCCGCTGGCGCGGTCGCCGATGATGAGTTCGCGCTGGCCGCGCCCCAGGGCGAAGAGCGTATCCACCACCAAAACCCCGGTCTGCACCGGCTGGGTGACCAGTTCGCGGTCAATGATCGCGGGGGCCGGGCGCTCGATGGGCATGAGGCGCTCAGCCTGGAGCGGGCCTTTGCCGTCCAGCGGGCGGCCCAGCGGGTCCACCACGCGGCCCAGCAGTTGCGGGCCAACCGGCACGCGCACAACATCGCCGGTGCCGCGCACCGCCTCCCCGGCCTGGATGGTATCGGCATCGTCGAACAGCACGCAGCCGATGCGCGTGCGCTCCAGCATCTGGGCAAAGCCGAACTGGCCGGAGGCGAATTGCAGCAGCTCGTCCAGCCGGACATCGGGCAGGCCGGAGATGAGGGCAACGCCGTCGCCCACCTCCTCGACACGGCCAATCTGGTCAGCCCGCGCGCCGAGTTGCGCGGCACCCAGTTTTACATCCGCCGCGGCGAGCCAGGCGTCCGGGAGGGGGGAAGATTTATCCGTCATGGGTGAGGTCTTGCTCAATACGGTCAAGATCGGCGCGCCAGCTGTTGCTGATGCGCAGATGCGGGCCGCGCAGCTCCAGCCCGGCGATCAGCGCGGGTTCGGTTATGAAGGTGATGCGCGGCATGACACCTAAAGCGGCGCTGATGCGCGCGGCGATATCCGGCTGCGCGGCGGCCGGAATTTCGGTGGCGCTGACGGCCTCCAGCGCCGCCGCCTGGCGGGCGGCGGGCGGCAATGCCTGGATCTCGCGCAGCAGAAACTCCAGAAACGCCGCCTGCACCGCCTCGCCCTGCAGCCGGGCGGCGAGGCGCGCGGCAATATCCACCGCCAGACGGCTGGCGCGCGCGCGCCACGCCTGGGCGGCGGCGGCCTGCTCGGTTTGCATGGCCGCGCGGGCTTCCCGCCGCAGCGCCTCGGCCTCTTGCGCCGCCGCGGCCAGCAAGGTGGTGCGAGCGGCGGCGGCCTGCGCCTGCGCCTGCGCGAGAAGCGCCTCGCGTTCCTGGGCAAACCCCGCGCGCGTCGCGGTGACTTCAGCCAAAGCCGCCTTCGCCGCCTCGTTCTTGGCCCCGGCATCGTCCAGCAGGGCTTGCGCGGCGGCGCGGCGCTGTTCGATCACGCCAGCGACTGGGCGCCAGAAAAAGCGCGCCAGCAGCCAGACGAGGATCAGGACGTTGAGGGCCTGCAGCCCAAGCGCCGCCCAGTCGATGCTCATGGCGTTATTTCAGCAGCGGGTTCGCGAACAGCAGCAGCAGCGCAATGACCAGGCAGTAGATCGCCATGGTCTCGATCATCGCGAGGCCGACGAAGAGCGTGCGCGAGATGGTGTTCGCCGCCTCGGGCTGGCGGGCGATGGCGTCCATCGCCGCGGCCACCGCCCTGCCCTCGCCCAGTGCCGGGCCAATGGCGCCAAAGGAGACCGCGAGCGCGGCGGAAATAATGCTAGCAAACGCCAACCAGTTCATGGGGGAGCCTTCGTGCTGGGGGTTTCAGGTTTGGCCTCGGCAACCGCCCCGGCGATGAACACCATCGCCAGCACGGCAAAAATATAGGCCTGCACGGCGCCGGTGAGCAGATCGAGCGCCATCAGGGGGATCGGGATCAGCAGCCCGGCGAGCGAGAGCACGATGCCGATGACGAACACCCCGCTCATGACATTGCCAAACAGGCGCACCAGCAGCGAGAAGGTGCGGGTCAGCGTCTCGATGAAGTTGAGCGGGATCATGATGGGGTTGGGAAAGGCGAAACTGGCGAGATACCCGCGCACACCCCCGGCGCGCACGCCAAACCAGATGACCGCGAGAAACACCAGCAGCGCCAGCGCCGCGTCGGTCTCCAGATGCGCGGTGGGCGGCTCAACGCCGGGCAGCAGCGCGGACCAGTTGGCGGCGAAAATGAACACGAACAGCGTGCCGATGAAGGCGCGGTAGGGCCCCGGCTCCACGCGCATGGTGTCGCGTATCTGGCTGTCCACGGTGGACACGAGCAGCTCCAGCGCCGCCTGCGTGCGGCTGGGGGCGAGCCGGAGCCCGCGGGTGAGCATGGCGCCGCCGCCCGCCAGCAGCAGCATGATGCCCCAGGTGGCAACAACCGATTCCGGGACCGGCAGCGGGCCGAGGTGGAACAGCGGCGGATTGCTGAGCGGCGAGATCATCCCGCCACCCGGTAGCGGCGCAGCACCAGCGGGCGGGCGGCCAGAACCCCGAGCGCCGTGAGCAGCAGCGCCAGCGCCCCGTGCCGGCCGGCCAGCGCCAGCAGCCCGCCCAGCAGGACGAGCCGCGCCAGCCCAAGCCCCACGGCCGCCGCCGCGCCGCCCTGCGTGAACGCAAGCGCGCTGCGCCATACCGCATGAAAATACCCCAGCCCGGCACAAAACCCGGCCGCCAGATACAGCGCCGCGCTCATGCGCCCTGCATCCATTTCCACCCCGACCAGCAGCCCAGCCCCAGCCCCAGGAACAGCAACGGCGCGGTCCAGAAAATGCCGGTGTTGAACCTGTGGTCCAGCCAACGGCCGATGAACACGCCGATGAGCATCGGCACCACGATGATCCAGCCCAGCACGCCGATTTGCGCCAGGCGCCGCGCGGTGGAGGCTTCGCCCTCGCGCAGCCAGCGCTGGTGGCGCGCGCCGCGCAGACGCACGCCCTTCACCAGCGGGTCTGTCTCCTCCGGCTCGCTCATGAAAACTCTCCCACGCCGCGCGTATCCGGCCGCAGATGCCGCACGATCATCCTGATGGCGTTCAGCTGCAGCCGGGTGCTCGCCACCCGCTCGGTTTTCTCCACCTCCAGCGCGGCGCGGAAGCGGGCCAGCACATCGGCTTCCAGCGTGGCCAGGTCATCGCCCGGCACCGCCTCGCGCGTGGTGATGGTGATCTCCCGCCCGGCTGTCACCGCGAGCATCCCGCCGCGCACCGCGCAGTAACCTGGGGTGCCGTCACCGCCGGTCCAGCCCACCACGGAGATGACCAGGCTGGAGAGAAATTCCGCATGGCCGGGGAGGATGCCAAAATGCCCGCTCGCGTCCTCGGCGCGCAGGGCGCGGATGTCCGGCACGTCAACAGCCACGCTCAGCGGGGTGATGATTTGCAGCCTCATGCCGGTTTCAGCGCGGCGGCTTCCTTCGCCCGCGCCTCCTCCAGCGTGCCCACCATGTAGAGCGAGCCCTCCGCCCAATCATCGGCCTCACCGTCCAGAATTGCCGCGCACCCGGCCACGGTGTCAGCGCAGCTGACCGAACGCCCCGGCGTGCCGGTGAACGCCTCGGTCACGCTGAACGGCTGGCTCAAAAAGCGTTGCAGGCGCCGCGCGCGTTTTACGATCAGGCGGTCCGCCGCGCCCAATTCCTCCATGCCCAGCAGAGCGATGATGTCCTGCAGATCCTTGAACCGCGCCAGCGCCTCGCGCACGCGCTCCGCCACGCGGTAATGCGCCGCGCCGACCACCAAAGGATCGAGCAATATCGAGGAGGAGGCCAGCGGGTCCACCGCCGGATAGAACGCCTCGGCCGCCAGCTGGCGCGAGAGCATGACGATGCTGTCCATATGGCTGGAAATGGCCGTCACCGCCGGGTCGGTGAAGTCATCGGCCGGGACATACACCGCCTGGATGGAGGTGACCGCCGCCCCGGCGACGGAGGCGATGCGCTCCTCCAGCGCGGCCACTTCGCTGGCCAGGGTGGGCTGGTAGCCAACGCGCGAGGGCAGCCGCCCGAGCAGGCTGGAGACCTCCGCCCCCGCCTGCACGAAGCGGAAGACGTTATCCATCAGCAGCAGCACGTTCTGGTGCATGGCGTCGCGGAAATGCTCGGCGATGGTGAGTGCCGTGAGCGGCACGCGCCAGCGCGCGCCAGGCGGCTCGTTCATCTGGCCATAAACCAGAACCGTGCGCGCCAGCACACCGGAATGGCGCATGTCATTGAGCAGCTCATGCCCCTCGCGCGAGCGCTCCCCCACGCCCGCGAATACCGAAATCCCCTGGTATTTCTCCACCATGGCGTGGATCAGCTCCATCACCAGCACGGTCTTGCCGACCCCCGCGCCGCCGAACATCGCCGCCTTGCCGCCCTGGGCCATGGGGGCGAGCAGGTCAATCACCTTGATCCCGGTCTCGAACATCACATGCGTGGCGACCACCTCGCCCAGCGCGGGGGGCGGATTATGGATCGGGCGGCGGGGCGTGTCCGCTGGCAGCGGCGGGCCGCGGTCGCCCACATTGCCGGTGACATCGAGCAGCCGCCCCAAAACCGCCGCGCCCACCGGCACGCTCACCGGCCCGCCGGTGGCGCGGACAGCGGTGCTGCGCGCCAGGCCCGCGGTGGTCTGCAGGGCGATCGCGCGCACGGTGGCGGCATCGGCATGGGAATGCACCTCAAGGATCAGCGGTTGCGGGCGGTCCCATTCCACCACCAGCGCGGTGTTAATATCAGGCAAAATACCGTCAGCGAAACTGACATCCACGACAACGCCGCGAACCGAAACGACCCTCCCCGCCGATGCAACTGAATCCATGACAAATCCGATGCCGTTCGTGACAGGCGGAACCAACCGCATGCGGCCTTGCTATGCCATTGCCCGGCAATCTGCCTTGATCAGGATCAATCGCGCCGCTCCTTGATGGAAATCAAGGACACAGCGCGTGCTTTGGCCTAAAGCGGCAACACATGGCTCGCGGGCGGCTTCATCCTGAAAACTGATATGCTGGAAGGAAAGATTATGAACAATTTGAAAATAATCAGGCCTGCGCTGGGCATGTTGTTGCTGGCCGGGCTGGGCGGCTGTGCCGTGGCGCCGCCCACCGGGCCGAGCGTGGTGGTGCTCCCCGGCCAGGGCATCGGTTATTCCGAATTTCAGGCCGATGATGCCACCTGCCGCGACGCCGCGGCACAAAGCGTCGGCTATGCCTCGCCCGCCGGGGCCGCCAACCAGGCCGCCGTGGGCAGTGCCGTGATGGGCACCGCCATTGGCGCCGTGGCGGGGGCGGCGCTTGGCTCGGTCTCGGGCAACGCGGGCGCGGGGGCTGCCATCGGCGCGGGGGCGGGCCTGCTGATGGGCAGCGCCTCGGGAGCGAGCAACGCCCAGGCATCGGCCTATGGCCTGCAGCGCAGGTATGACACGACGTATCTGCAATGCATGGCCGCCAAGGGCAACAACGTGCCGAACCTGCCGTCTGAGGAATCGTATGTGGCGCCGGCGCCCGGCTATTACCCTTATCCGCCGCCCTATGCCTATTACCCGGCCTACGGCTATCTTTATCCCTCATTCACCTTCTATTATGGCCGGCACTGGCATCATTGACGCACGAAAATCCGGCCGTGAATTCATGGAGGTAATGCTTGCCTGACGACAAGAAAAATGTGGCACCCGCACCGGTTGCCCTGAACGAGATGCGTTTGTTCGACCGCAATCTGCACGCGGCGCAGGCGCGGCTCACAGGCGGGCTCGCGCCCTCGGCGCTGATCGGCGCGATGATGGACTGGGCCGCCCATATGGCCGACCAGCCCGGCCGCCGCGCCGCAATGGCAAACCAGGCCCTGCAGGACATGGCGGCGCTCTGGAACTTCACCTGCAACGCCACCCCTGCGCTCTCCCCCGCCCCTGGTGACCGGCGGTTCGACCACCCCGCCTGGGCAAGCTACCCTTTCTCCATCATCGAACAGGGGTTTTTGCTGAATGAGCGCTGGTGGAACCTGGCGACGACGGGTGTAACCGGCGTCGCGCGCAGCCATGAGCGCATCGTCAACTTCACGACCCGCCAGATTCTGGACATGGCATCGCCTTCGAACATTCCCTTCATGAACCCCGAGGTGCTCAGCGCCACCATGCAGAGCGGCGGCAAAAACCTGCGGCAGGGGCTGCGTAATTTCCTCGACGACATGGCCCTGGCGGCCCGGCCCGGCCCGGTGGCGCTGCCCATGCAGCCGGGGCGCGATATCGCCATCACGCCCGGCCAAGTGGTGTTGCGCAACGAGCTGATCGAGCTGCTGCAATACACGCCGCGCACGAAAACCGTCCGGCCCGAGCCGGTTCTGATCGTGCCAGCCTGGATCATGAAGTATTACATTCTTGATCTTTCACCCGGCAATTCGATGATCCGTTACCTGGTTGAACAGGGCTATACGGTGTTCTGCATTTCCTGGCTGAACCCCTCCGCCGCGCAGCGGGAGCTCAGCCTTGACGACTACCGGACCAAGGGCGTGATGGCCGCGATAGACGCCGTGCAGGCGATCAGCGGTTCGGATAAAATCCATGCCACAGGCTATTGCCTTGGCGGCACGCTGCTCACCATCGCCGCCGCCGCCATGGCCCGCGCCAACGACGAGCGGCTGGCGAGCCTCTCCCTGCTCGCGGCACAGACCGATTTCACCGAGGCCGGGGAGCTGCAGCTTTTCATCAGCGAGGCGCAGCTGGCGTTTCTTGATGATCTGATGTGGAAGCAAGGCTATCTGGACTCGGCGCAGATGGCCGGGGCTTTCCAGATGCTGCGCTCCAACGATCTGATATGGTCGCGGCTGATCCGCCGGTATTACCTGGGCGAGGAAGACGCACCCAACGATATGATGTCCTGGAACATGGACGCGACGCGCATGCCCTACCGGATGCATTCGGAGTATCTTTGGCACCTGTTCCAGAACAACAACCTGGCCGAGGGGCGCTTCCCCGCCGGCGGCAACCCGGTATCGGTTCATGATATTTCAGTGCCGATTTTTGCGGTCGGCACGGAGAGCGACCACATCGCGCCCTGGCGTTCGGTGCATAAGCTGCATCTGCTCAACCCAGGAGACATCACCTTCGTCCTCACCTCCGGCGGGCATAATGCCGGCATCGTCAGCGAGCCGGGCCATCCGCGCCGCCATTACCGCAGCCTGCGCCACCTGCCCGATAGCCACTACCACGCGCCCGATGAGTGGCTGCAGCTTGCCACCCTCACCGAAGGCTCCTGGTGGCCGGCCTGGGCCGCCTGGCTCGACACGCATTCCTCCGCCCCGGTGCCGCCGCCGCCCATGGGCAATGCGAAAGCCGGGTACAAATGCCTTGAACCCGCGCCCGGACAATACATTCTGCAACGATAGAGGCCGCAAATGCATGCCATGCTCCTGAGGCAGCCCGGCACCGCGCTTGAATGGACCGAACTGCCGGACCGCCTGCCCGGCTACGGCGAAATAAGGGTGAAAATCGGCGCCTGCGGCGTCTGCCGGACGGATCTGCATGTGATCGACGGCGAATTGACGCATCCGAAGCTGCCAATCATTCCAGGGCATGAGATCGTCGGGCGGATCGACGCGCTGGGCGAAGGCGTGGAGGGGCTGCGGCTGGGCGAGCGGGTGGGTGTGCCATGGCTTGGGCATACCTGCGGCGTTTGCCCCTATTGCACCGGCGGGCACGAGAATTTATGCGATGCCCCGCTGTTCACCGGCTACACGCGTGATGGCGGCTACGCCACCGCCTGCATCGCCGACGCGCAATATGCCTTCCCTCTGGGCGAGGAGGGCAGCGATGCCGCGCTGGCGCCGCTGCTCTGCGCGGGGCTGATCGGCTGGCGCGCGCTTGGCATCGCGGGAAAAGGCAAAACCCTGGGCTTGTACGGGTTTGGCGCCGCCGCGCATATCGTGGCGCAGATCGCCCGCTGGCAGGGCCGCGCGGTGTATGCCTTCACCCGGCCGGGAGATGACGCCTCGCAGACATTCGCCCGGCAACTGGGCGCGGTCTGGGCCGGCGGCTCGGACACGCCGCCGCCCGAACCGCTGGACGCGGCGATCATTTTCGCCCCCGCCGGCGAGCTTGTGCCGCTGGCGCTGCGGGCCGTACGCAAAGGCGGGCGCGTGGTGTGCGCGGGCATCCACATGAGCGCCATTCCAGGCTTCCCCTACCGGCTGCTCTGGGAAGAGCGGCAGCTTGTCTCGGTGGCCAATCTCACCCGCCAGGATGGGGTCGAGTTTCTGCGTCTGGCGCCGGAAATCGGCATCATCACGCACACCACCCTCTACCCGCTGCGCCAGGCCAACCAGGCGCTGGATGATCTGCGCGCCGGCCGGCTGGCGGGGGCGGCCGTGCTCATCCCCGCGCTGCGCGCCGGATCCTCTGGCGCATAAAACGCGCGCATAAAAAAACGGCGCCCGTTGCGGGGCGCCGTTCGCGGCCAGCCAACCGGCGGCCAGTTGCCGATTACTCGGCGGTTTCGCGCTTGGAGATGTCCTCGCCCGTCGCCTGGTCAACCTGCTTCATCGAGAGCTTGACCTTGCCGCGGTCATCGAAGCCGATGACTTTCACCTTCACGCTATCACCCTGCTTGACGATATCGGTGGTCTTGGCAACGCGGGTGGCGGCGAGTTCGGAGATGTGCACCAGCCCGTCCTTCGCCCCCAGGAAGTTCACGAAGGCGCCGAAATCGGCGGTCTTCACAACCTTGCCGTTGTAGATCACGCCGACTTCCGGCTCGGCGATGATGCCGCGGATCTTGTCGATTGCCGCCTGCGCCTTCTTGTCGTCGCTGGCCGCGATCTTCACCGTGCCGTCGTCATCGATGTCGATCTTCGCGCCGGTCTGCTCGACGATCTCGCGGATCACCTTGCCGCCGGTGCCGATGATGTCGCGGATCTTGTCCTTGGGCACCTGGATCACGGTGATCTTCGGCGCGTTGGAGGACACGCCCTCACGGCCGGAGGTCAACGCCTTGGCCATTTCGCCCAGGATGTGCAAACGCCCGCCCTTGGCCTGCTCCAGCGCGATTTTCATGATCTCGGGCGTGATGGAGGTGATCTTGATGTCCATCTGCAGCGAGGTCACACCCGCTTCGGTTCCGGCCACCTTGAAATCCATGTCGCCGAGGTGGTCCTCATCGCCCAGAATGTCCGACAGCACGGCAAAACCGTGGTCTTCCTTGATCAGCCCCATGGCGATGCCCGCCACCGGACGGGCCAGCGGCACGCCGGCATCCATCAGCGCCAGCGAAGTGCCGCAGACGGTTGCCATCGAGGAGGAGCCGTTGGACTCGGTGATCTCGGAGACCACGCGCAGCGTGTAGGGGAACTTGTCCTTGCCGGGCAGCAGCGGATGCACCGCGCGCCAGGCCAGCTTGCCATGGCCGATTTCACGGCGGCCGGGCGAGCCCATGCGCCCGGTCTCACCGACCGAGAACGGAGGAAAGTTGTAATGCAGCATGAAATGCTCGCGGAACTCGCCTTCCACGGCGTCGATCACCTGCTCATCCTGCGCGGTGCCCAGCGTGGCGATCACCAGCGCCTGGGTTTCACCACGGGTGAACAGCGCCGAACCATGGGTGCGCGGCAGCACGCCCACTTCGGCCATGATCGGGCGAACGGTCTTGGTGTCGCGGCCGTCGATGCGCAGGCCGGTGTTCAGGATGTTGTTACGCACGATGTCGGCTTCCAGCTCCTTGAACAGGCTCTTGGCCTTCTCGGCGTCCAGGCCTTCCTCGGTCAGCAGCACGGCGGCGGCCTTTTTGGCGGCGGAAATCTTCTCCTGGCGGATCTGCTTCACCGTCTCGGTATAGGCGGCGCGCAGGGGCTCGCGGGTCAGCGCGTCAACCCGCGCGGCCAGCACCTTGGTCTCGTCCGAGACTTCCGGCAGCGCCCACGGGTCCTTGGCGGAATGTTCGGCCAGTTCGATGATCGCCTGGATCACCGGCTGGAACGCGGCATGGCCAAAGGTCACGGCGCCGAGCATGATCTCTTCGGAAAGCTCGGAGGCTTCCGATTCCACCATCAGCACGCCCTCGACCGTACCGGCCAGCACGAGGTCGAGCTTGCTCTCTTCCTTCTCGGGGGTGGTGGGGTTGAGCACGTACTGGCCATCAATATAGCCGACGCGCGCCGCCCCAACCGGGCCGAAGAAGGGAATGCCCGAAATGGTGAGCGCCGCGGAGGCGGCGACCAGCGCCACGATGTCGGGGTCGTTCTCAAGGTCGTGGCTCAGCACGGTAACGATAACCTGAACCTCGTTCTTGAACCCCTGCGGGAACAGCGGACGGATCGGGCGATCGATCAGGCGCGAGACCAGCGTCTCCTTCTCGGTCGGGCGGCCCTCACGCTTGAAGAACCCGCCCGGGATGCGCCCGGCGGCAAAGAATTTTTCCTGGTAGTTCACGGTCAGCGGGAAAAAATCGATCCCCGGCTTGGGCGATTTCGCGCCGACAACGGTGGCCAGCACCACTGTGTCGCCATAGGTGGCAACCACGGCGCCATCAGCCTGGCGGGCGACCTTGCCGGTCTCCAGGGTCAGCGTCTTGCCGGCCCAATCCAGCTCTTTACGGAAATATTTATCAAACATCTCAACAACTCCACAAACACGGCACGCCGGGGGAGGAAGCATCGAATGACTGCGCGTTCAACCGGTGGTTAAGCGGCGCCTCGGGCGGCATGGGTCTGGCTGTGAGGGGAGCATAAACTCGTCACAGCCACGGACCATGTGGCCGGAAACGCCGCGGGCAAAAAACCGGCGGCGGCGCGGATCATCCGGTTGGTTCCCTAAAACCCCGTTCTGCCGCTAGTCTCAACAACATGAGCGGGGCCAAATGCCACGCACATGAACACGCCCCATGGCGTGTGCGCTGCTCTTACCGGAGTTTCGCCCCCAAGGCTAGGAGGACTTGCGCGCCAGGGGCGTTATGCAGGCTTGCGCGCCAGGGGCGCGACGAACTGCGGCTCGGTATCCCACGGAAAGAGAATCCAGGTGTCCTGGCTGACCTCGGTGATGAAAGTATCGGCCATCGGCTTGCCGGCCTCCTTGGCATAAACCGTGGCCAGATGCGCCTTGGGCAGCAGCCCGCGCACCAGCCGGGCGGTGGTGCCTGAATCCACCAGATCATCCACGATCAGCCAGCCCTCCCCGTCTCCGGCCGCGGCCGGCGGCTTGGTCACCACCGGCTCGCCGGGGTTTTCCTCGTCATAGGTGACAACCGAGACCGTCTCGATCAACCGGCATTCCAGCTCACGCGCGATGATCGCCGCCGGGATCAACCCGCCGCGCGTGATCGCGACAATGCCCTTCCACGGCCCGAGTGAGTGCAACCGCCAGGCCAGCGCCTTCGCGTCGCGGTGCAACTGGTCCCAGGTAACTGTAAAATAATGTTTTGCCATGCGTTGCGGATAAACAAGCCCGCACGCTCCGGCAAGAGCGCAAACGGCACGGGCGTTTCCACCCGTGCCGCCTTACACTTCAGCCGGCTGCCGGGAGAATCCCCGGAACGTCCGGGCGCGGCGGCGCCGCGGTGGGTACGGAGGAGCGGCGCTGGTCGGGCATCGGCTCGTCCACCACCTTGCGCACGATCTTCTCACCACGGATCACCGCCTCGATCTCGTCGCCCGAAAGCGTCTCGTATTCCAGCAGCCCTTGCGCCAGCGACTCCAGATCCGCCCGGCGCTCGGTGAGGATGCGCCGCGCCTCGGCATAGGCATGGTCGATGATCGCCTTGATCTCGGTGTCGATCTCGCGGGCGGTCGCTTCCGAGACGTTCTTGTTCTGCGTCACGGAGTGGCCGAGGAACACCTCCTGCCCGTTATCGCCATAGGAGATCATACCCAGCTTCTCGGACATGCCCCATTCGGTGACCATCCGCCGGGTCATGTCCGTCGCCATTTTAATATCGCCGGAGGCGCCGTTGGAGACCTTGTCCGCCCCGAACACCAGCTCCTCGGCGGCGCGCCCGCCCATGGCCATGATGAGCTGCTGCAACAGTTTCAGCTTGCTGGTGGAGTAGCGGTCCCCTTCGGGCAGCGACATCACCATGCCAAGCGCCCGGCCACGCGGGATGATGGTGGCCTTATGCACCGGGTCGCACTCCGGCAGGGTGATCGAGCAGATCGCATGCCCGCCCTCATGATACGCGGTCATGCGCTTCTCATCGTCGGACATCACGAGCGAACGCCGTTCCGCGCCCATCATCACCTTGTCCTTGGCGTGCTCGAACTCCGCCATGGCGACCACCCGCTTGCCGATTCGCGCGGCCAGCAGAGCGGCCTCGTTCACCAGATTGGCGAGATCCGCGCCAGAGAAGCCGGGCGTGCCGCGCGCGATGGTCTTGGGGTCCACATCGGAGGCCAGCGGCACCTTGCGCATATGCACCTTGAGGATTTTCTCGCGGCCAAGCACATCCGGGTTGGGCACCACGACCTGACGATCAAACCGGCCGGGGCGCAACAGCGCCGGGTCCAGCACATCCGGCCGGTTGGTGGCGGCGATGAGGATGACGCCCTCATTGCTCTCAAACCCATCCATCTCGACCAGCATCTGGTTCAATGTCTGCTCGCGCTCGTCATTGCCGCCGCCCAGCCCCGCGCCGCGATGACGGCCAACAGCGTCGATTTCGTCAATGAAGATGATGCAGGGCGCGTTTTTCTTGCCCTGCTCGAACATGTCGCGCACGCGCGAGGCGCCCACGCCCACGAACATCTCCACGAAATCCGAGCCGGAGATGGTGAAGAAGGGCACATTCGCCTCCCCCGCGATGGCGCGCGCCAGCAGGGTTTTACCTGTGCCCGGCGGGCCGACAAGCAGGCACCCCTTGGGGATTTTGCCGCCAAGGCGCTGGAACTTCTGCGGGTCACGCAAGAATTCCACGATTTCCTGCAACTCGCCCTTGGCTTCGTCGATGCCGGCCACGTCCTCAAAGGTCACGCGGCCCTGCTTTTCGGTCAGCAGCCGGGCGCGCGATTTGCCAAAGCCCATGGCGCGGCCGCCGCCTGACTGCATCTGGCGCATGAAGAAGATCCACACCCCGATCAGCAGCAGCATCGGCGCCCAAGAGATCAACACCTTGAGAATCGGGTTCATGGTGTCGCCTTCGGGCTTGGCATCCACATGCACATTGGCCGCGATCAGCTTGTCGAGCAGCGAAGGGTCGGCCGGCGCGTAGGTCTCAAACGCCTTGCCATCCTTGGTCGTGCCGGTGATGTCATGTCCCGCGATGGTGACATCCTGCACCTGGCTGTTATTCACCTGATCCAGAAAGCTGGAATAGGCGATCTGGCTCACCGGGTTGCTGGACGTGCTGGACGGCTGAAATACGTTAAAAAGTACGACCAGAAACAGAGCGACGACCACCCAGAGCGCTATATTTCGACCAAGATTGTTCATCTAGCCTTATCCAATTCTCTCATTAAAACCCAACGCCGCTCCGCCACGGTGGTAGAGCGCCATCTCAGATGGGTATTCTGCACCGATTTTGTAGCATTGCACAAATTTATTGCCCGGCGCTGAAGAAGGGGTGCGGCGCGGCGGGCGATGGCGGGGTGAACAAAACCGGGGCGGGGAAGCTCAGCGTGCCGTCCGCCGCGCGCAAAGCCGCCATCGTGCGCAGAACAACCGACGGCAAGTTATTGTATTTTTTATGGTTTTTTGCCTCATCGCCGAGCGCGCCCAAACTCTGCCCCGGCGGGGGCGTAGCCTCCAGGGTGAACCGCCCATCCCAGAGAGCGCCGCGCCGCGCCGGAACCGGCGGCGCCAGAGCGGCTGGCTCGCGCACCAGCAGCCAGCCGGGGCCAAGCCGGCCGGCCGCCAGAATACGCACACCGGCCAGGGTCGCCGGGCGCAGCCTTGCGGCCAGGGCCGCGGTGGCGGGCTGGTCCGGCGCGTAGACATTGCCGCCAACCACGCGCAGCAGCGCCGCCAGCGCCGCCGCTGGGGCCGCGGGCGCGTCCAGCACGGCAAACCCCTCGGGCCGCAGCGCCGCGTGGCGGGCGAGGAAGCGCGCCGCCTCCTGCTCGCGCTCCTGGCGGGCGGCGGCGCTGGCGGGCTGCATGCCCGCGCCCTCAAAGCGGATTCTTACACGCTCAAACCTGGGGTTCTGGTTGGAAGGGTCTTCCACCCATTCCATGCCCTGCGCCGCGAGATAGGCGCGCAGCACGGCTGGGGGCACGTCCAGCAGCGGGCGCAGCAGCAGCACATTGCCGCGCGCCGCCCAGGCGGCGATGCCCTCCGCCCCGCCGGGACCGCGCCGCGCACGCATGGCCACGGTTTCAGCCTGATCAGCCTGATGATGCCCCAGCAGCAGATGCAGCCGCCCCTGGGCCAGCGCGGCCTGCGCCAGCGCCGCATAGCGCGCGGTACGGGCTTTTTCCTGAACTCCAGGCCCCGCAAGGCCGGACAAAGTGATGATTTTACAAGCAATCCCCCGCGCCGCCAGGCGCGTGGCCGTCAGCGCGGCTTCAGCACCGGATTCGCGGCGCAGGCCGTGATCGACAATCAGCGCCAGCAGGCTCCCCTGGTTTCGTACCGCCCAATCATGCGCCAGCAAGGCCAGGGCGGTACTGTCCGCCCCGCCGGAAACCGCAGCTGCCAGATGCGGCGGCGTGCCAAAAGGGCCTAGCCTCGCCATCGCGGCGGCAAAATGACGCGCCAGCGCGGTGCTGGCGGAGTCAGCCGGGGCTAGGAGCAATGCGCCCGGTGGCTCAACGCGTCGATTTTGCTCTTCATGCCGGCAGGGGGCGCCGGGAACTGGCTGTTGAGCGATGAGAGGGTGTCGCAGGCGGCTTGGTCCTGCTTGATGTCAGCCAGCGAGCTGGCAAGCCCGTACAACGATTGCGGCGCCCAGCTTCCCGTGCGGTTGAGGTTATAGGCGCTGTCATAGGCAATGGCGGCGGCCTGCGGCTTGCCCTCGGCGGAAAGAGACTGCCCCAGCAGATATTGCGCCCGGTAGGCCTGCGGGCTGCCCTTGGCCGTGGAGAGAATGGCCTTTGCAGCCGTTTCGGCCGCCGCGTAATCATGCCGGGCGTAAGCGGCCAGGCCGTCATGCAACATGGTCTCGGGCGAGCCGGAAACCGCCGGGGCGGGAGTTGCCGGTGGGGCGCTGGTCTGCGGCGCCGGGGCACCCGGTGTGGCACCCGGTGTGGCGCCGGGGGTGGCGCCGTTGGTCATCTGGAATTTCAGATCGCCGATTTCTTTCTCGGTCGCGGCGTGCTGCGTATCGACCTGGTTTTGCAGCGTATCCACCCTGCCGCTGAGCTGCTGCACCTGTGTTTGCAGGTCATTCACCTGGTTAAGCAGCGTGGCGACGATGCCGCCGCCCGGCGCGGCCCCGCCAGAGGCTGGCGGCGGTGGCGGCGCGGAATTACCGCCCAGAGCAGAACCTCCATTGCCGCCGCCGCCCGATTGGAGCTGCTGCACCTGGCTCTGCAGTTGCAAAATCTGGTTTTCCAGCGCGATGCCCTCCTGGCTTTGCACCAGCGGCTGGCCTTGTGCGGCGCCGATCGGCAACATGGAGGCAAATACAGCGAGGGCGAGGAGATTTTGGCGCATATCCGCGGATAATCCTGAACTGTGGCGTTTATCTGGTCCGATATAGCCCTACCGGCTCAAAAACAAAACCGCCCAAACACGAAACCGCCCAAACACAAAACCGGCGGCACCTCAACAAAGAGGCACCGCCGGTCATTTATTTTCAGCCACGCCCAACGAGGGGCGGGCGGAACCTTAAATTACTTGCAGTTCTGCGGGTTGAAGCCCTGAACTGAAGTGATGGCGTTACGGTTCTGCTGGTAGGAAGCTTCGTCATTGCCAGCGGCAACCGGGCAATCCTTGCCATAAGAGATGGTGGTGATGCGCGAAGCGGCAACGCCCTGGGCAACCAGGTAGTCACGCGCGGTGTTCGCACGGCGCTGAGCCAGCGCCAAGTTGTACGTCTCGGTGCCGCGCTCGTCAGCATTGCCGGCGACCAGAACGTTCACGCTCGGATACTTGGCAAGCCAGGAAGCCTGACGGCCCAGAGTGGCGTCGGAATCGCTGCTCAGGTTCGACTTGTCGAACGCGAAGAACACGCGATCACCAACGTTGGCAACCAGGTCCTGTTCGCTGCCCGGAACGGCGCCCGTGGAAGCCGTACCAGCGCCAGTGCCGGTGTTGGAGGCGGTGGGGTTAGAAGAGCAGGCTGCCAGCAGGGCAAGGCCGGCGAAAGCGCCCAATGCTTTGAATTTCATATTAAAAAACCGATCCCTGTCCGTGATTGGTGAGCGAGATTATACTTGGTTGCGAAATCACTATGATCACGCATCCTAACGGGCCATACTCTGCCCAGCGGTGAAGGGTCAAGCACTATAGTTATGCATTTTGTGCGTCTGTGGCCCGATTAGATAGGTAGAGATAGTTTATTTTGCACCTGTGGAGAATTTGTGACACCGCACCCCCGCCGGCATTGCCCGGCGCCGCGTTGGCGCTTGACTTTTGGGCGGCAAAAATGTCTGCCCTGCGGCCGGATGGATCAGGTGGACCAAATGCCGGAAAACGACCTTAGCTTATTACAGACCCAGGCTGAATCACGCATCGCCGTGGCTGACAGCGATGCCCTGGAGGAATTGCGCGTGGCGCTGCTCGGCAAGAGCGGCACCCTCACCGCCGCGCTGAAGGCGCTGGGCGCAATGGAGCCCGAAGCCCGCAAAGCCCGAGGCGCGGAGCTGAACGTTGTGAAATCAGCCCTCACCCAGGCGCTGGCCGCACGCCGCGCGGTGCTGGACGCGGCGGCGCTGGAAACCCGCCTCGCGGCCGAGCGGATCGACGTGACAGCGCCCGTCCGCCCCGAGGCCGCCGGGGCCATCCACCCGATCAGCCGCACCACCGAGGAGATCGCCGCGATCTTCAGCGCCATGGGTTTTTCCATCAAGGATGGCCCGGATATCGAAAACGACTGGAACAATTTCAGCGCGCTCAACATCGCCGCCCACCACCCGGCCCGCGCGATGATGGACACCTTCTACCTGCAAGGCGGCGAGGTGCTGCGCACGCATACCTCCCCCGTGCAAATTCGCACCATGCTCGATTGGGCGAAGAACCATTCCACCCAGGCTGATGCACAGCCGATTCGCATCATCGTTCCCGGCCGCACCTTCCGCGCCGACCATGACGCCACCCACTCCCCGATGTTCCACCAGACCGAAGGCCTGGTCATCGGGCGCGGCATCACGCTCGGCCACCTGAAAGGCTGCCTGATCGACTTCCTGCGCGCCTTTTTTGACATTCCCGCCCTGCCGGTGCGCCTGCGCGCCAGCTACTTCCCCTTCACCGAACCCTCCATGGAGGTCGACATCGGCTGGAACCGCAAGACCGGCGAGCTCGGCGGCGGCACCGACTGGCTGGAGATCGGCGGCTCGGGCATGGTCCACCCCAACGTGCTGGCCAATTGCGGCATCGACCCGCGTGAGTTCCAGGGCTTCGCCTTCGGCGTCGGTATCGAGCGTCTGACCATGCTCAAACACGGCATCGCCGATCTGCGCCTGTTTTATGAAAGCGATGTGCGCTGGCTGCGCCATTACGGTTTTGCCGCGCTGAGCCCCGCCATGCTGCACGAAGGAATCTGAGCCATGAAATTCACATTGTCATGGTTAAAAACCTGGCTCGAGACCGATGCCACGCTGGATGACATCCTCACCACCCTCTCGGCCATCGGCCTGGAGGTGGAGGGTGTTGAGAACCGCGCCGATACACTCGCCCCTTTCATTATCGCGCAGGTGATCGAGGCCCTGCCCCACCCCAATGCCGACCGTCTGCGCGCCTGCCGCGTGGATGTGGGCGATGGCGTGGAGCGCTCCGTGGTGTGCGGCGCGCCGAACGCGCGCACCGGGCTGCGCGTGGTGTTCGCCCCGCCGGGCGCTTTCGTGCCCGGCTCTGGCATCACGCTGAAAATCGGTGAGATCCGCGGCGTGAAATCCGAGGGTATGCTCACCAGCTTCAGCGAGCTGGGGCTGGAGGGCGACGGCGAAGGCATCATCGAGCTGCCGGCCGATGCGCCGGTTGGCGCGAGCTATGCCAAATGGGCCGGGCTGGATGAGCCGGTGATCGAAATCGCCGTCACCCCCAACCGTGGCGATGCGCTGAGCGTGCGCGGCGTGGCGCGCGACCTCGCCGCCGCCGGGCTGGGCGTGCTCAAGCCCTTCGCCCCTGCGCCCATCGCCGGGTCCGGCGCCAGCGCCGTTGTGTGGCGCAACGCCTTCCCCGAGGCCTGCCCCTGGGTGCTGGGCCGCACCGTGCGCCATGTGAAAAACGGCGAAAGCCCGGACTGGTTGAAGCAGCGCCTGGAGTCGGTTGGCCTGCGCCCGATCAACACGCTGGCCGACATCACCAATTTCTTCACGCACGACCTCGGCCGCCCGCTGCATGTGTTTGACGCCGATAAGATCGCGGGCGGCTTCCTGGAGATGCGCCGCGGCAATGGCGAAAGCTTCACCGGCCTGCATGGCAAGGAGGTGAAGGCCGGTGCCGAGGATTGCATCATCGCCGATGCGGCGGGCGTGCAGTCGCTGGCCGGCATCGTCGGCGGCGAGGCCACGGGCTGCGATGCGGCCACCAGCAGCGTGTTCATCGAATGCGCCTTGTTTGACCGCGTGAGGATTGCCCAGAGCGGCCAGCGCACCGGCATCTTCTCGGACGCGCGCCAGCGCTTCGAGCGCGGGATCGATGGCCAGCTCATGCCCCAGGCGCTGGACGCCGCGACGGCCATGGTGATCGAACTCTGCGGCGGCGAGGCGAGTGAAGTGTGCGAAGCCGGCGCCCGCCCGCAATGGACCCGCACGGCAAAACTGCGCTTCGAGCGCATCCGCAGCTTCGGCGGCTCGGAC
>JAJZCG010000037.1 GCA_021846225.1 Pseudomonadota bacterium
TCTGGCTTATGAATACACATTTCACCTTCAGCTCAGCGCAGATGGCCCGGCCAAGATCAATGTCAAAGCCAACAAACTTCCCGCTGGGGGAAAGACTCTCAAACGGCGGATACGTCGCATCCACACCAAACTTGATCTCGGTCATCGCCTTCGCATTCGCCACCACCGGCGCTGCAAAGCCAAAAGCTGCAAGTACCAGCGCAGCCGTTGAAAATCTTCTTTTCATGAACATCTCCTAAATGATTGATTATATTTAAAGGTTATAATGGCAGAAGCAAGTCTGATTATCGAACAACGAGCAGCGCTTTGGATAAACTCCTGACAGCTACACTCAATGACACGATTTCAGGATTTCGCGCCGCTTCATGCGCGAGGTCTATGGCTGCATTCACACTCGATGAATGTTGAGAAAGCAGGGATTTTGACGCCGCATCCTCCGATAACGCAACATTTGCCAAAGCCGCCTGCAGGTGAGTCAGATCATCTTCAATCGCGGCGACCGCACGCGCCTCCCAAACACCATTTGTCTTGATCATGCCGGCAGCCGTGCGCAATTGCTCAATAGCGCTCCAACCGCCCGCCTGCGTCCAGGCAATCTGTGCGGTGACAACTGGAATAGCGTGCGTTTTTGCGATTTGCACAATCAACGGACCTGCCACCAAATCAGGAACGGCCATGGCGAATGCAGCAAACTTTTCAGGGACCCCATTTCGGACCAAGTCCTGAACCGCCGATGACTGTACAACCCGTGCGCAGGCTGCTTGCGTGAGGGTGGCAAGGTCGTCACGCAGGGCTGCGACCCCTTCTCCTATCGCGGGCAACGGAAGCTTATCACCCAGCAGAACGCGGGCTGTCGCTTCCTGTAACCGGCTGGCCGCAAGCAAAACGGTATATCGCGCTGCCGCCGGAATTTGCGGCAAGGCTTCCATGCCCGCGTAAATCTCAGGCAAAGCAAAGGCGTAGTCTGCGACCAAAGCCGCGTGAGCCACATCCACCAGACCAGCCCCACCCTCCGCCGAAAGCCGGCCGAATGCCGCAACCCCCATCCGGTTAACGAGCTCGTTTGTCACCGTCGTGCCGATCAGTTCGCGGCGAAGCCGATGGCGAGCAATTTCCGTTTCAAACCGTTCTCGCAATGGTTTGGGGAAATACAAGGCGACAAGGCCAGAAAGATACGGATCCTCAACCAGCGATGATTCGTCCAGGACCGCCGCAATGTGCAATTTGGTATACGCCATCAACGCGCAAAGCTCCGGCCGGGTTAGGCCCTGCCCGGTGGCGCTACGGGTTTTCATTGCAGCAGCGTCAGGGAGACCAGCAACCGCCCTATCAAAAACTCCCGCCGATTCCAGCAACGACATAAATGCATTCTGTGCTGGCAAGTCACTCGCGCCACCAATCTGATCGAGCGAAATCGCCAATGATTGCTGATGATTATCCCGCAGTACCAGATCGGCAACGTCACCCGTCATCGCAGCAAGCAATTCAACGCGTTGGCTTGCGGTAATTTTCCCTGCTTCAATCGGATCGGCAAGCAGAATTTTTATGTTCACCTCATGATCCGATGTTGAAACACCTGCGGAATTATCAAGCGCATCCGTGTTGATTCGCACACCCGATAATGCCGCTTCAACCCGCCCGGCCTGGGTGACTGCAAGATTAGCCCCCTCGCCCACCACGCGCGCTTTCAGCTCACGGCCGTTCACGCGCACCGCATCATTCGCGCGGTCGTCGGCATCAGCGTGGCCCTCTTCGCTCGACTTTACATAAGTGCCGATTCCACCGAAATAAAGCAGATCCACCTTCATGGTCAGGATCGCTTTGACCACTGCCTCCGGCTCCTGCTGGTTTTGTGAGAAACCAAGCATCGAAGCTGCCGCATCTGAAAGCAGAATCGATTTTGTTTGCCGTGCGTAAATACCACCGCCCGGGCTTAATTTTGCGGCGTCGTAATCAGCCCATGAAGAACGCGGCTGCCCGGACAACCGCTTGCGTTCATCATAACTCACATCGAAATCCGGCTCTGGATCGAGAAAAATATGCCGATGATCAAAGGCCGCGCGCAGCAATGTTTTTCTGCTCACCAGCAAGCCATTGCCAAACACATCGCCGGACATATCGCCAACACCCGCACAGGTAAATGGGGTGGATTGAATGTCAATTTCAAGCTCATGGAAATGATGAGCAATGTTTACCCAAGCTCCGCGAGCCGTAATGCCCATTGCTTTATGATCATAACCAACCGACCCGCCGGACGCAAATGCATCGCCGAGCCAAAAACCTCTCTCTATTGCTATGGCATTTGCAATATCGCTGAATGTTGCTGTACCTTTGTCAGCGGCGACCACCAGGTACGCATCATCCCCATCACGCCGGACCACATGCTGTGGCGGAACCACCTGCCCGGCGCGAAGATTATCAGTGACGTCCAGCATCGCGTTGATCAGCAATTTGTAGCAGGCGATTGCCTCGGCCTGCAGCGCCTCGCGATCCGCCGCGGCATTGCCCGTGGCCGCGGGCGGATGTTTGATGACAAAACCACCCTTTGCACCCACAGGCACGATGACAACGTTTTTCACCATCTGGGCCTTCATCAGCCCCAGTGTTTCAGTACGGAAATCATCCCGCCGATCAGACCAGCGAATACCACCGCGCGCAACCTTGCCACCGCGCAAATGGCAACCTTCAGTACGCGGGCCGTGGACCCAGATTTCCACCATCGGGCGCGGAAGCGGCATGGCGCCGGCGCGCGCGCTGTCAATCTTCAGCGCAATCACCGGGCTTTTCACGTCGTAAAAATTTGTTCGCACAACAGCATCGGCAAGCTGATGCAACCGGCGGAGAATACGATCCTCATCCGGGCTTGAGACAAGATCAAGCTGCGCGAAAAACTGCCGGGACAGTTCAACATCCTGCACAGCATCACGGGGGCGCGCGGGATCAAACCGGCAATGAAACATTGAAACCAGCGTATTCGCGGCGAGCGGATGCGCGGCCAATGCACTCTCAACCGCGCCCTGGCTGAACGGCGCTCTCACCTGGCGGCACCATTTGAACATGGTGCGCAGCAATGATGCCTCACGCCAGCTTAAACCTCTTAAAATCAGACGATTGAATCCATCAGCCTCGCAGCGGCCATCCCAGGCGGCTGCGATAGCTTCCCGAATTGGCAGGCCACGCGCGCCCAGATCGAGAGCATGGCCATCAGCGGTCTCTAATGTCAGCTCATGCAGAACAACACCGCCGCCCTGTGGCGCGAGCGGATACGGCACTTCCTCAATAACCCGGAGTCCCAGACTCTCAATCAGGGGCACGATGTCAGACAGCGCAATCGGCTCACCGGCATGAAACAGCTTAAGCACCACGACCCGCTCAGGCAACCCGAAAGGCCGGCTAAGCGTGCTCTGAAACCCGCCGGCCTGCAGCGCTGACTCCGCGGCCACAATATCTTCAACCGCAATCATAGCCTGCGTCTTGGCTGTATAAACATCGGGGAATGCGCTGCCCCATTTGCCGAGCATCAACGTCGCGGGCGTCTCGCCATGTGCGGCCACAAGGGCCTCATGCAACCGCTCGCGGAAGCTGCGCGCAACTTCCTTCATCGCGCGTTCCAACACGGCGGCATCAAGACCGCGGGCCTGCGCAGGATCAGCCGCTATGGTATAATTAACGCGCGCGAGCGGCCCCTCGCCGAGCGCCAGCGCATAGCCTGCGATCCGCCCGGCTGTAACTCTCTTGAGCATATCTGCAAGTTTGTTGCGAAGCGTACTGTCAAGCCGGTCGCGCGGCGCGAAAATAATCGCGGAGAGATGCCGGCCAAATAGATCCGGCCGCAGGAACAACGCCAGCTCAGGGCGCACCTGCAACTGCACGATACGCTGCGCCGCCGCCAGAACATCCTGAACATTGCCCTGAAACAGATCGTCGCGCGGCCATGTATCCAGAATATGCCTCAACATCCGCCCATCATGACTAACCGGATCCACTCCCGCCGCTTGCAAGATGGTTTCCACCTTCTCGCGCAGAAATGGAATACTCCGGGGGTTGCGGTTATAGGCATCCGCGACAAACAGCCCCGCGAAGAACGAAAGTGCAGCAACTTTTCCTTCCCCATCGCGATGTTTGACGACGACCACATCATAGAGCTGCGGACGATGCACCCGCGAGCGGATGTCTGCCTTCGCGATTGCAACTGTTTCAAAACGTTCCAGCGCATCTCTGGATATCGCGCGCCAGACCACGGGATCGTGCAGGGCATCGAACAAATGAGAATCCGGGCTGCGCAGCACACCCAATGCCGCGGGTTCGCCCGGCATCGCGACATCAAGTTCCTGGTTCAGCGCCACCACGCTCGTGCCGAGCAAAACAAAATTTTGGTCACCGATCCAATTCAGAAAATCGCGCTCCGGGCCGAGGGGGAGTTCCGAGGCGGACTGCGCAAGCAACCCGCGCATCGTCTCGAAATCCGCCACTGCGGCGCGCGCATCCTGCATCGCACCAGCGATCGAAGTCTCGATCCGGCGCAGGACATCGGCATTCACCTCCGGACCGAAGGCGATCTGAATCACTGATTCCGCCTGCCCCGCGCCAATTTTTTTCAACGCGCCGTCCGCGCCGCGGGTGATGCAAAGCACCGGATGGACCAGCGATTGCACCGGCAGATCAAACGATTGCAGCACGCCCAGAACCGAATCCACCAGAAAACTCATATCGTCATTCACGATTTCAATAATCGCGTAAGACGTGCCCCAGCCCTGCTCACTGCCGCGGGGGTTGAAAACCCTAATGCTCGCAGCCCCGGCAGAACGCTGCTGCATGAAGGACCATACGGACATGACCGCGCCGGCAAGCTCCTCCGCCGAACGCTCGGCAAGGCTCTGCGTTGAGAGTCCCGCGGTGTAAGCATCGAGAAAGGAAACAGCTTGCTCAGCGTCGCTTCCTTTCAGGTACCGCCGCATGGAATCCGCCACTTGCCGCAACAGCTCGATACGGGCAGGCTCTGCGATGCTTATATTTTTCATTCCATTTGTACCTGATTCTGGTTTTTAACGCCCGCCGGAAATGGTCAAAAACGCTAATGCTTCAGCGTGCTCGATAAAAATTGCCGGAACCGCTCGGAATTTGGCTTGGCAAACATCTCATCGGGCCGCCCCTCCTCTTCGGTGAGTCCCTTGTGCAGAAACATCACCCGGCTTGCTACTTCACGGGCAAAACCCATCTCATGCGTCACCACAAGCATCGTCCGCCCTTCCTTCGCCAGATCGCGCATCACCTTCAGCACCTCCCCCACCATTTCAGGGTCCAGCGCTGATGTCGGCTCATCGAACAATAGCACATCGGGTTCCATTGCCAATGCGCGCGCAATCGCCACGCGCTGCTGCTGCCCGCCCGAAAGTTGCGCGGGATATGCTTGAAGTTTCGAGGAAAGACCGACTTTTTCAAGCATCGCCTCCGCGCGTAGCAGGGCTGTCTTTTTGTCCAGCCCCAGCACATGCACCGGCGCTTCCGTCACATTCTGCAGCACGGTCATATGGCCCCAGAGATTGAATTGCTGGAACACCATGGCCAGACGCGAGCGCAGGCGCTCAACCTGCTTGGGGTTCGCCGCATCGCGCGAGCGCTTCCCCTCCTTCATCTCAATCAACTCACCCTTGATCCGCACCCGGCCTTTATCAGGCATCTCCAGCAAATTAATGCACCGCAAAAATGTGCTTTTTCCGGAACCTGACGCGCCGAGAATGGCGATCACATCTTCATTATGCGCGGTAACGGAGACGCCTTTCAGCACTTCCACCGCGCCGAAACTTTTGTGGATATCCTCAACGACCAGTGCGGAAGAAGGTGGCTGCTGATCTAATAACATACGTCGCTTCCTTTAAGACAATGGGCTTTTATAATTATGGCCGCAACTGGCTATAGCCGCGGATCGCGCGCAAAAACCGTGCCCAACAGGCCGCGCGCGCAACGCAATACGAGAATACCATTAATCATCAAACCGCCCAGACGGTGCGGCGCAAGCAAGCCTGGCGGGGGACAGCAAAAAATGGCCGGCACACATATAACAACCCTTGGACGACGGGATTTAGTTGTATATACAATAACCAGGAAAATACCCCTTGTATAGAGGGATTTTGATTTTTCCGGCCTGCTTCCTCCCTGGAAGCCTATTTTTCACCACCCGGCGTTCTCAGGCCGGGTGGTACAATCAACGCCCGCTCGGTCTCAGGCGGCGCGCAAAATCATCCCAAACAGGTCGCGCGGGTCGTCCGGGTCGGCCAGCATGTCCAACTCCTCGAAGAACGGCGTGTGGCGCACCTGGTCGCGTACATAACGCAGCGCGGAGAAATCCTCGATCGCGAATCCCACTGAATCGAACAAGGTGATCTGCCCGGCGGATTTGCGGCCCTGGGCCTGCCCCGCGATCACCTGCCACAACTCCTGAACCGCATGGTCCTGGGGCAACTGCTGAATCTCGCCCTCAATTCTGGTTTGCGGCGGATACTCAACGAAAATATCCGAGCGCAGTAGAATGTCGCGGTGCAGCTCCGTCTTTCCGGGGCAATCGCCGCCGATGGCGTTGATGTGCAACCCCGCGCCAACCAGATTATCGCTGAGAATCGTGGCGCATTGCTTGTCCGCCGTGGCGGTGGTGACAATCTGCACCCCATGCATCGCCTCTTCCACCGAGCCGCAGGGCGTGATGTCAAAGCCGAATTTCTGAAGGTTGGCGGTGCATTTTTTCGTGGCGGCGGGGTCGATGTCATACAAGCGGAGGGTCTTAATCCCCAACATGGCCTTGAACGCCATGGCCTGGAATTCCGACTGCGCGCCATTGCCGATGATCGCCATTGTATGAGCGTTTTTCGGCGCCAGATATTTCGCGGCGACAGCCGAGGTTGCCGCGGTGCGCAAGGCGGTCAGAATGGTCATTTCCGAAAGCAGCGTCGGGTAGCCGTTGCTGACATCGGCCAGTAGCCCGAAGGCGGTAACCGTCTGGCGGCCTTCGCGCGTGTTCTTGGGATGTCCGTTGACATATTTGAAAGCATAAAGTGAATGATCGCTGGCCGGCATCAGCTCGATCACACCGTCAATCGAATGCGCGGCAACCCGCGCGGTCTTGTCGAAACTCTCCCAGCGCAGGAAATCATCCTCGACATAGGCGGCAAGGTCGGTCAGGAATTTCTCGATCCCGATTTTCAGGATCAGCTTCATCATGTTGTCGACACTGACGAAGGGAACGATATTAAGATTAGGAATAGGCGTCATCAGAAGCTCCAGGTTGGGCGGTCCATCACGCGGCGGCCCAGCAGGCTTGCCACAAGGCCAACCAGAAGGGTTGCGGTGCGTCCGCGTTCGTCAAGGAAGGGGTTGAGTTCGACAATATCCAGGCTGGAGACGAGAGCGCTGTCGTGCAGCATTTCCATCACCAGATGCGCCTCCCGGAAGGTGGCACCGCCCTGAACGGTGGTGCCCACGGCGGGGGCGATGCTGGGATCGAGAAAGTCGACATCCAGGCTCACATGCAGCAGGCCGCCTTCGGCCGCCACACGGTCCAGAAACCGCGAAAGCAACGGGGCGATGCCGTGCTCGTCGATCGCGCGCATATCGAACACCGAGACGCCGCAATGCGCCAGAGCCTGCCGCTCTGCCGGATCAACGCTGCGGATGCCCAGCATGGCGACCCGTTTGGGGTCCACCGTCGCCTGCAACGGCGGCAGCCCGCCGCCAAACCCGGCCTGCCCGGTGAGGTACGCCACCGGAGTGCCGTGAATATTGCCGCTGACGGTTGATTCAAGACTGTGAAAATCCGGGTGCGCGTCAAGCCAGAGCATGAACAATGGCCGCCCCGTCTCCGCCGCCCGTCTGGCGATTCCCGCCACCGTGCCGGCCGCGATGCTGTGGTCCCCGCCCATAAATATCGGCATGCCCTCGGCGCTGGCATCGTAGGCTGCCTGGCTCAACAGCGACACCCAGGCGGAGATTTCCGGCAGGTTTTTCAACGCCGGATTCGAGTGGTGCACCTGGCTCGCCGGCGGCGCGCTCAGGTTGCCCAGGTCGGACAAACGATGCCCAAGCCCGGTGATGGCCGCCCCCAACCCGGCGGTTCGCAGTGAGCTTGGGCCCATTTCGCAACCCAGCCGCCCGGCGCCTTCCTGCACGGGCACCCCGATCAATTTACAATGTTTAGCCGTCATACCGTCTCCAGTTTGGGCTTATTGCGCCCGATTTCCCAGAATAATCGGGTTTTACCGGCAAAGTGAACAAACATAATTGGCATATTTCGCGTTTTGATTTATCAAATTGGCACAAACTTTATTCATATTGGTTAATCATGGACGCACTCGACACCAAGCTCACGACCCAGCTGCGCCACAATGGGCGACAGAGCATCTCCGATCTCGCAACCCAGCTTGGCGTATCACGTGCAACCGTTCGCGCCCGGATGGAGCGCCTGGAAAAAACCGGGGTGATACTTGGTTATACCGTGATCCTTAAATCGGACGCGACCGAGCTTCCCGTCCGCGGCATCATGATGATCGAGATCGAAGGCTTCGCGACTGACCGTGTGGTCCGCAGCCTTTCCGGGTTTCCGGAGATTTCCGCGATCCACACCACCAACGGCCGGTGGGATCTGGTGGTGGAGCTGGGCACCGGAACCCTCTCCGATTTCGACGCCGTATTGCGCCGAATCCGTCTGATTCAGGGGGTCATCAACAGCGAGACGAACCTGCTGCTGGCCACGCCACGGTCCACCAAGGCGCGGCTGTAGCACCGGCCGCACAAAAAAGTGCAACCCGCGCAAAATAAAGGTTGCACCTTTTTTTAACCAGGTATAACGCTCCCGAAAAATCACAACAACCTTTGGAGAGCCCCATGGCTGCCACCACGATCGGCGTGAAACTGGACGAGCATATTCGCCTGCGGCTGAAGGCCGTGGCGGAAGCACAGGCGCGCACCCCGCATTGGGTCGTCAAACAGATGATCCTGACCGGGCTGGAGCGGCTTGAGCGTGGCGAGAGCCTGCACGCCGCTTCCGGGGACACTGAAGCCGAGCCGGCGGCACCTGACGATGATGCCGCGATGTTCATGCCGTTTCTCGATTTCGCGCAGGATGTGCAGCCGCAGACCGTGCTGCGCGCCGCGATCACCGCCGCTTATCGCAGGCCGGAGGAGGATTGCGTCCCTGCCCTCATCGCCCATGCCACCCTGCCCGAAAAACAGGCGGCGGCGGCGCGCGAGACGGCGAAAAACCTGGTGGTGAAGCTGCGCGCCAAACGCACGCGCGGCATTGTGGAGACGTTGTTGCAGGAATACGCGCTCTCCAGCCAGGAGGGCGTGGCCCTGATGTGCCTGGCCGAGGCGCTGCTGCGCATACCCGATAGCGCGACCCGCGACGCGTTGATCCGCGACAAGATCGGCGCCGGCAACTGGCAGAGCCATCTGGGGGGCAGCCAGTCATTATTCGTGAACGCCGCCACCTGGGGGTTGCTGCTCACCGGCAAACTCGCCGCCACCAACAGCGAGGCGAGCCTCTCTTCCGCTCTCACCAAGCTGGTCGCGCGCAGTGGCGAGCCGGTGGTGCGCGGGGGCGTACATATCGCCATGCGCCTCATGGGCGAACAGTTCGTCGTCGGCCAGAGCATCGCCGAGGCGCTGGCCAACAGCCGCAAATGGGAGGCCAAGGGCTTCCGTTATTCCTACGACATGCTGGGTGAAGCAGCGCTAACCGCCGAGGACGCCGCACGGTATTTGCGCGATTACGAGCAGGCGATCCACGCCATCGGCAAGGCCGCGCGGCGCCAGGGGATTTATGAAGGCCCAGGCATTTCCATCAAGCTTTCCGCCCTGCATCCGCGTTATGCGCGGAGCCAGCGTGAGCGTGTGATGGCCGAGCTGCTGCCGCGCCTCACCGATCTGGCCAAGCTTGCCCGCTCGTATGACATCGGGCTGAACATCGACGCCGAGGAAGCCGACCGGCTGGAACTCTCGTTGGACCTGCTGGAGAGTCTATGCTTCGACCCCGCTCTGGAAGGCTGGAACGGCATCGGCTTTGTGGTGCAGGCGTATCAGAAGCGCGCGCCCTTCGTGCTGGATTATCTCATAGACCTCGCGCACCGCAGCAAGCACCGCCTGATGGTGCGGCTGGTGAAGGGCGCCTATTGGGACTCAGAGATCAAACGCGCGCAGCTCGATGGCCTGGAAGGCTTTCCGGTGTTCACCCGCAAGGTGCATACCGATGTCTCCTACCTCGCCTGCGCGAAGAAGCTGCTGGCCGCGCCCGATGCGATCTTCCCGCAATTCGCCACGCATAATGCGCATACGGTGGCGGCCATCCACACCATGGCGGGGGAGAATTTCTACCGCGGGCAGTATGAATTCCAATGCCTGCACGGCATGGGCGAGCCGTTGTATGAGGATGTCGTCGGCCCGCAATATCTCAACCGCCCCTGCCGGATTTATGCACCCGTCGGCACGCATGAAACACTGCTCGCCTATCTGGTGCGCCGCCTGCTGGAAAACGGCGCCAACACCTCGTTTGTGAACAAAATCGCCGATGCCAAAGTGAGCGTTGACGAGCTGACCGCCGACCCGGTGAGCCAGGCGCGCAAAATTGTGCCGCTGGGCGCGGCGCATGAGAAAATTGCCTTGCCGCGCGCGATATTTGGCGAGCAGCGCGCCAACTCCGCCGGGCTGGATCTCTCCAACGAGCAGCGTCTCGGCTCGCTTGCCTCCGCCGTGCTGGCCGGGCTGGCGGTGCAGTGGCAGGCGGGGCCGATCCTCGCCACCGGCGAGGTTATGGGCGAGGCGCGCGCGCTGCTCAACCCGGCGGATACACGCGACAAGGTTGGCATGGTGAGCGAGGCAACGCCGGAGATCGTAGGCACGGCCTTCAGCTTGGCGCAGGAGGCAGCGCCCATCTGGCAATCCACCCCGCCGCAGGACCGCGCCGCCACGCTGCAACGCGCAGCGGATCTGCTGGAAGCACGCCTGCCCTCGCTTGTCGGGCTGATTGTCCGCGAGGCCGGAAAAACCATTCCCGCCGCCATCGGCGAAGTCCGCGAAGCGGTGGATTTCCTGCGCTATTATGCCCACCAGATCACCCATGGTTTTGATAACGATACGCACCGTCCGTTGGGCCCGGTTGTGGCAATCAGCCCATGGAATTTTCCGCTGGCGATTTTCACCGGCCAGATTGCCGCAGCCCTGGCCGCGGGAAATGTTGTTCTGGCCAAACCGGCGGAGGAAACACCGCTGATCGCCGCCGCCGCCGTGCATCTGCTGCTGGAGGCGGGCGTTCCCCCCGGCGCGTTGCAGATGCTGCCGGGTGACGGGCGGATCGGCGCGGCGCTGATTGGCGACACCCGGGTGCGCGGCGTGTTGTTCACCGGCTCGACCGAGGTTGCCCGCATGATCCAGGCGCAGCTTGCCAACCGGCTGGACGCGCGCGGCCTGCCCATACCGCTGATTGCTGAAACCGGCGGGCAGAATGCCATGGTGGTGGATTCCTCCGCACTGCCCGAGCAGGCGGTGGCGGATATCATTGCCTCCGCCTTCGACTCTGCCGGCCAGCGCTGCTCGGCCTTGCGAATTCTGCTGGTGCAGGACGACATCGCCCCGCGCCTGCTCACCATGTTGCAAGGCGCGATGGCGGAACTTTCCATCGGCAAGCCGGACCATCTGGCCACGGATATCGGCCCGGTGATCAGCGCCGAAGCGCGCCAGGGAATCGCCCAGCATGTCGAGACCATGCGCGCGCGCGGCTACCCTGTTTTTGCCCCGGCGCTGGACAAAGCCTGCGCCCAGGGCTGGTTCATGGCGCCAACGGTCATCGAGATTCCCTCCATCGACGTTCTGGGCCGTGAGGTTTTCGGCCCCGTGCTGCATGTGCTGCGCTACAAACGCACGGAGCTGAACGGCGCCATCAATGCCGTGAACGCGCTTGGCTACGGCCTCACCTTTGGCATTCACAGCCGGATCGAGGAGAGCATCGCGCAAGTCACGAACCGTATTCAGGCAGGGAATATCTACGTCAATCGGAACATCATCGGTGCGGTCGTGGGGGTGCAGCCCTTTGGCGGGCATGGTCTCTCGGGCACCGGACCAAAGGCCGGTGGACCACTCTATCTGCGCCGCCTGCTCGCCGAACGCCCGGTTGTGCACGGCCTGCCGATAGGTGACGCACCCGAAGCCTTGCAATTGTTCCTCGCCACATTGCAGGAACGCAAGGCCGCGACTGCCAGTTTCGCGCACTACGGCGCGCAAGCGCCAAGCCGTGCGGAAATAACCTTTGCCGGGCCAGTGGGAGAAGCCAACCAATACCGGCTGCTGCCGCGCGGCAAGGTATTGTGCCAGGCGACAACGCAAGAAGGCCTGCTGCGCCAGATTGCCGCGTGCCTTGCCACCGGCAACATCGCGCTCGTGCAAAACCTGGAGGCTTACCAGGTGTTGCACGACCTGCCAGCAGCTTTGGCAAGTTACATTATGCCCGCTAACAACGCACCCGACGCCGCGCTGTTCGATGGCGACGCCGCTGCGTTATGCATGTTGATGGCTGAGCTTGCCAAGCAGACCCATGCGGTTGCCGCTGTTTACAGCCTGCCGCGCGAGGGTGCGCGCGCCGGGGAATATCCGCTGGAGTTCCTGCTCGCGGAACAATCCATCAGCGTCAACACCGCCGCCGCGGGTGGCAATGCCAGCCTGATGACCATCGGTTGAATTTACAAAAGGGACGAAGCCATGCTCTCCATCCAATCCCCGCGCAGCGTCGTGATGATACGCCCGCATCATTTCTCCCCCAATGCGGATACCGCGCAGGACAATAGCTTCCAAGCCAACGACACCTCGCGTACCGCCCGGGAAATCGCCCAGGCGGCTTATGCGGAGGTGACACGCACGGTCGAACAGCTTGAGGCTGCGGGGGTAACGGTGCATCTGTTTGAGGACGATACACAGGATTCCCCCGATTCAGTATTTCCCAACAATTGGTTCTCCACCCATACCGGCGGGCATATCGCGCTCTACCCGATGTTCGCGCCGAGCCGCCGGCGGGAACGCCGGAGCGATGTGATCGAGCTGCTCAAACAGCGCTACCGCGTGCAGGATGTCATCGACTACTCCGGTCTTGAATACGATAACGTGTTTCTCGAAGGCACGGGCGCAATGGTTTTAGACCATGTGGAACGCGTAGCCTATGCCGCGCGCTCCAACCGCTGCAACCCCGTGGCGCTCGAGCGCTTCTGCACGCATTTCAACTTCGAGCCGATTGCCTTCGATGCGTTCGACGCTGCCGGGCAGCCCATCTACCATACAAATGTGCTCATGGGCATCGGCAGCGAAATCTGCCTCATTGGCCTGCAAACCATAAAAGATGAAGCGCGGCGTGGCGAAATCGTGGAACGCCTGGCGGCAGGCGGGCGGCAAATCGTTGATCTCACTCATGCGCAAATCGCGGAGTTTGCCGGGAATGCAATAGAACTTGAAGGACGCACGGGGAAAGTCCTGGCCATATCCGCGCGGGCATTGCGCGCCTTAACCCCGGCGCAGCGGCGCGAGCTTGAACAAGCGGTCACGCTTTTGCCTCTGGAAGTGCCAACAATCGAGTTGGCGGGCGGCTCGGTGCGTTGCATGATCGCGGGCGTTCATCTCTCGCCGCGCAAACCCGCGTAGCCTGCGCTACCCACCTTTTTTAGCGTTCCAATCCGCCACCGCGTAACGGCTGCCCAGGCTGTAGCGGCGGCCCGGATGCGTGAGGACCGAGCGCGTGGCAGGCCCTGCCTCGGTCCATGTCCGCCGTTCAACCTGCAAACAGGGTTCATGCGGGCCGATTTCCAAGAGCGCCTGCGCGCGTTCATCTGGCGTCACGGCATGCACGATATGCTCCACCTCGCTCGGCGGCGCGATGCCCTGCAAATAACGGTTGCTGGTCTGCTGGGTAAAATCCTGCTCCAAATATTCCGGTGCAAAGCGCGGTGAGACGAAACGCACCTCAAATTGCACCGGCACATCATTCTCAAAATGTACGATCTCGGAATGAAAAAGCCTTACCCCGCGGCGCAGCATGAACGCCGCCGCCTGGGCTTCGTCCGCGCGGAATGCCTCCAACAGCAGGACCTGCGATTTATGCACATTGCCACGCCGCTGAATATCTTCCGAAATATCGTAGATTTCCAGCAAAGCCGAGCGCGGCACCCGCGCACGCACAAAAGTGCCAAGCCCCTGCACCCGATTCAACAATCCATCGGCTGACAATTCCCGTACCGCGCGATTCACCGTCATCCGCGACGCGCCCAGCACCTCCATCAACTCATGTTCAGAGGGTATGCGGCTCCCATCCGGCCATTGGCCCGAAGCAATGCCATCAAGCAGATATTGCTTGATCTGTTCATAAAGCTTTTGCGGCTTCTCCAATCCGTTATCGCTCATGCCAGCAACTTCCGCACCACGGCATCAAACCGCTTGCGGCTTTGTTCAGCCAGCTCATGCCTTCCATCGCGCACACAATGTCTCCCTCGCACCCACACGTCTTTAACCGCCGGGGCGCGGGTTGCAAACACAAATTGCGCCAGCGCGATATCAGGATCGCCGCCCGCCAATGCAATAATATTTGCAGGCGCGCCCACCGCTAGCCCGCCGGACGCACCCAACGCCTGCGCGCCCCCGGCCACGGCAGATTGAAACATCGCGGTCGCTGTTGAACGCGCGGCTTTGGTTGCCATCACGTTGCGGCGGCGCAGTGCAAGCCGCTGCGAATATTCCAGCATCCGCAACTCATCGGCCACCCCGATCAGCACATTTGAATCTGACCCGATCCCATATTTTCCTGTAAAATCCTGCATCGGGAAAATCCCGTCGCCCAGATTCGCCTCAGTGAGCGGGCACAATCCCACCACCGCGCCGCTGGCAGCCATGCCCGCGCATTCGGCAGGTGTTACGTGTGTCGCGTGGACCAGGCACCAATTCGCCGCCACCGGAGCGTGGCGCAGAAGCCAGTCGACAGGCCGCAGGCCAGACCATGCCACACAATCCTCCACCTCCGCCATCTGCTCAGCGATGTGGATGTGCAGCGGCGCGGCGCCCGCAATCACGATAAGCGCCTGCAATTCCTCCGGCGTTACCGCGCGCAAGGAATGTGGAGCAACACCTGTGTTCGTAATTTTCCCGCAACGTTCATGCAACCGCGCGTAGGAGTCGAGATCATTGATGAACCGGCGTTGCGCTTTGGCGGGCGGCGTGCCGCCGAACCCCGCATGCGCGTAGAATACCGGCAGCAGCGTCAAATCCATCCCTGTCGCCGCGGCCGCTGCACCTAGGCGCGCGGCTGTCTCACCAATATCGTCATAAGGATTTCCATCAGGCGCATGGTGCAGATAATGAAATTCCGCGACGGCGCAAAATCCACCTTCCAGCATTTCCACAAAGGCCTGCGCCGCGACCGCCTCGATGTCTTCCGGACTCATCCTCAACGCGAAGCGATACATCAAATCGCGCCATGTCCAAAAATTCTCCCGGCCCTCGCCGCGATGTTCGGTAAGCCCCGCCAATGCGCGTTGAAAACTATGGCTGTGCAAATTCGGCATGCCGGGCAGTGCAATGGCCCCTACCTCACCATGCGGCGGCGCATCTTTCTCAACACCCGCGATGACGCCGCCCCTTATGCTAAGCCGCACATTTTCCGCCCATCCGCCGGGTAACAACGCATGCCTGAAAAATAAATCACGAACCACTGGACAACTCCTTCAGCTGCCCCTATTGTATATACAACTTAATCAACCCGGCCAAGGGTTATTTCATGCACGCAGACCATATTTTCACCAACGCCCGCCTCGCCACCATGGATCCGGCCCTGCCCGGCCTGGGTGCTGTAGAACATGGGGTGGTCGCCGAGCGAGCGGGACGCATTATATATGCCGGTCCAGCCCGCGCGTTCGATGCTGCACAAACAACCGATTGCGGCGGCCGCTGGATCACGCCGGGGCTGATAGATTGCCACACCCATCTGGTATTTTCCGGCAACCGCGCTGGAGAATTCGCGGCGCGGCTGAATGGCGCCAGCTATGAGGACATCTCCCGCGCCGGCGGTGGTATCGCCGCCACCGTGCAGGCGACACGCACAGCGAGCGATGCCGATTTGCGCGCCGCCAGCCTCGTGCGCTTAAACGCGCTGATCGCAGAGGGCGTCACCACGGTTGAAATCAAATCCGGTTATGGGCTGTCGGCGGAGTCTGAGGTAAAACTTTTGCGCGTAATTGCCGCACTACGCGAGGATGCTGACGTTGATATTTCGGCTAGTTTTCTTGGCGGCCACAGCCTGCCGCCGGAGTTTTCCAATAACCGCGCCGGATATCTCGATCTGCTGTGCAATACACTCATCCCACAAATCGCTGAACAAAAATTAGCTGATGCTATCGATGGATTTTGCGAGAGCATCGCCTTTTCACCGGACGAAATCGCTCGTGTCTTCACTGCCGCCGCCGCGCATGGGCTGCGGGTGAAGCTGCATGCAGACCAACTCTCCAACCTGCATGGCGCGGCGCTCGCAGCCAGTTTCGGCGCCCTTAGCGCGGACCATCTGGAATACACAGACGATGCCGGTGCCGCCGCGATGGCCGCCGCGGGCACGGTGGCCGTGCTGCTTCCCGGCGCCTTCTACTCCTTGCGGGAAACCAAGATGCCGCCCATCGCCGCGCTGCGGACGCATGGCGTGAAAATCGCGGTATCCACGGATCTCAACCCAGGCACCTCCCCGTTAAACTCGCTGTTGCTGGCAATGAACATGGCGGCAACGCAGTTTCGCCTCACCGTGGAGGAGTGCCTGCTGGGGGTTACCCGCAACGCCGCCGCCGCGCTGGGCCGGGCGGATGCCGGCACCCTCACGCCCGGCAAAAAATGCCACCTCGCCATCTGGGACATCAGAGACCCGGCTGAGCTTGTCTACAATATCGGTTTCAACCCCCTTTTCCGCCGCATCTGGAGCCACGCATGAATCTTATTCCCGGCAATGTCAGCCTTGCACAATGGCGAGACATATATAACGGCGCGCCTGTCAGCCTCGCGCCATCCGCACTCCCCGCCATTGAGCGCGCAGCCGAAGCTGTGGCACAAATCGTCGCTGCCGGTGAGCCGGTTTACGGCATCAACACCGGTTTTGGAAAACTCGCCAGCGTGCGCATCGCTGCGGATGATCTTGAAACTTTGCAGAAAAACCTCGTTCTTTCACATGCCGCCGGTGTGGGCGAGCCGATGCCCATTGCCGTAGTCCGCTTGATGATGGCGTTAAAAATGGGATCACTCTCGCAAGGTGCTTCAGGTGTGCGCCCGCAAACAGTGCTCATGCTGGAGCAAATGCTTGCCAAAAATCTGATTCCGGCCGTGCCAGCGCAAGGCTCCGTCGGTGCATCCGGAGACCTCGCCCCATTGGCGCATATGACCGCCGCGATGATCGGCCATGGCGAAGTTTTCTGGGCTGGACAACGTATTTCGGCGGCTGAAGGTCTGGCCAGTGCCGGGCTGGCGCCGCTTGTGCTGGGGCCCAAGGAAGGGCTGGCGCTGCTCAACGGCACGCAATTCTCCACCGCCTACGCGCTGGCCGGATTGTTCGAGGCCGAAGCGCTGTTCCGCGCGGCACTCATCACAGGTGCGCTCTCAACTGACGCAGCCAAAGGCTCTGACGCACCGTTCGACCCGCGCATTCATGCGCTGCGCCGCCACAGGGGCCAGGCTGAGGTTGCAGATGCATTGCGCAACCTGATGGCGGGCAGCGCCATCCGCGCTTCACACGCCATCGGCGACGCCCGCGTGCAGGACCCATATTGCCTGCGCTGCCAACCGCAAGTCATGGGCGCTGTGCTTGATCTTTTACGACAGGCTGCCGCGACCCTGGAAACAGAGGCCAATGGTGTCACCGATAATCCGTTGATCTTCACCGAGCCAGCCGAGGCGCTCTCAGGTGGTAATTTCCACGCCGAACCGGTCGCCTTCGCCGCGGATATGATCGTGATGGCGGTCTGCGAAATCGGCTCGCTCGCCGAGCGCCGGTTGGCAATGCTGGTGGACCCTGCCCTCTCCGGCCTGCCCGCGTTTTTGGCACCAAAGCCCGGCCTGAACTCCGGCTTCATGATTCCGCAGGTAACAGCAGCAGCTTTAGTTTCCGAGAACAAGGGCCGCGCTTTTCCCGCCTCAGTTGACAGCATCCCGACTTCGGCCAACCAAGAAGATCATGTCTCCATGGCCGCACATGGCGCCCGCCGGTTGATGGCTATGACGGACAATCTGCGCGCCATCATCGCCATCGAACTTCTGGCGTCCGTTCAGGGCTGCGATTTTCATCCGATGTCATCAAGCAACATTCTGGAGTCTGCCCGCGCCGTGCTGCGGGAAAAAGTACCCGCGTTGGATGACGACCGTTATTTCGCACCGGATATAGAAGCCGCTATTACCCTGCTAAAAAATGCAGCGCTGCCGGTGCAAAATCTACCAGGTGTTGCGTGAGCATTGTCAGCATCCGGCAGGGATCGGCGCCGCTGATTCTCAGCATTCCGCACGCGGGCACGGAAATTCCTGAATCGATACTATCTTCCCTGGTTTCTCCCTGGCTCGCGCGCAAGGATGCCGACTGGTGGCTGCCAGAGCTTTATGCCTTTGCGGAGTCGTTGGATGCAACGGTGATCCGTACCCGGATTTCGCGCACGGTCATTGATGTGAACCGTGATCCATCAGGGGCATCACTCTACCCTGGGCAGGCAACAACGGCGCTGTGCCCCATTGAAACTTTTGATGGCGAGCCTTTGTATCTTCCTAACATGGCACCCGATGCGGCGGAGATTTTAATGCGCCGAGTTAAGTATTTTGACCCGTATCACGAAACACTCGCCGCTGAAATCGCCCGGCTTCGTGGTCTACATCATGCCATCGTGTTGTACGATTGTCATTCCATTCGCAGTGAAATCCCGCGGCTTTTCCAGGGTGTTCTACCAAATTTTAACATCGGCACCAATGATGACAAATCCTGTGATGCAGCAATCACCGATTGTGTTGCCGCCATCTGCGGTGCTGACCCGCGTTTCAGCCATGTGGTGAATGGCCGCTTCAAGGGCGGCTATATCACGCGCCACTACGGCGACCCGGAGGCGGGTATCAACGCCCTGCAAATGGAGATCGCCTGCCGCGGCTATATGGAAGAACCAGGCTTGCCCGCACCAGATAACTGGCCCTCCTCTTTCAATTCATTTACGCCTATCCTGCCAATTTTGAAAACCATTCTGGAGAGTTTTATCCCATGAACCGTCTGGACAATGCTCGTATCATTCACGCCCCGCACGGCAACAAGCTTTCGGCAAAATCATGGCAGACTGAAGCGCCCTTGCGCATGCTTATGAACAATCTCGACCCCATGGTCGCCGAGCGCCCGGAGGAGCTGGTCGTCTACGGCGGCATCGGCCGCGCCGCACGCGACTGGAATTCCTACGATAAAATCGTCGAGACATTACGGCGGCTGGAAGGGGACCAGACGCTTCTTATCCAGTCCGGAAAGCCGGTTGGCGTGTTTCGTACGCATGAGAATGCGCCGCGTGTTTTACTCGCCAATTCAAATCTCGTTCCGCATTGGGCGACGTGGAAGCATTTCCATGAACTCGACCGCAAGGGGCTGATGATGTACGGTCAGATGACCGCAGGCTCCTGGATCTACATCGGCACGCAAGGGATTGTGCAAGGAACCTACGAGACATTTGTCGAAATGGGCCGCCAGCATTACCAGGGCGACCTTGCGGGCAAATGGGTTCTCACCGCGGGCCTCGGCGGAATGGGAGGCGCGCAACCGCTGGCCGCCACCATGGCCGGAGCAAGCTGCCTTGCGGTGGAATGTCAGGCAAGCCGCATCGAGATGCGTCTGAAGACCCGTTATGTCGATGTTCGCGCCGACACGCTGGACGAAGCTCTGGAAATCATCAGCCGTTCCGTCGTAGAGAAAAAACCGATTTCCGTCGGCCTGCTCGGCAATATTGCCGAAGTGCTGCCGGAATTGCTTCGCCGTGGTATACGCCCGGATGCCCTCACCGATCAGACTTCCGCGCATGATCCCATCAACGGTTATTTGCCCAAGGGCTGGACTGTCGCTGAATGGGCCGAGCGCCGCGAAACCAACCCGAAGGCCGTAGAGGCCGCGGCGCGCACCTCCATGGCGGGGCATGTGCGCGACATGCTGACGTTTGCAAAAATGGGTGTTCCTACCTTTGATTACGGCAACAATATCCGGCAGGTGGCTAAAGAGGAGGGTGTTGAAAATGCCTTCGATTTCCCAGGATTTGTGCCCGCTTATATTCGCCCGCTGTTCTGCCGCGGCATCGGCCCGTTCCGTTGGGCGGCATTGTCGGGCAATCCTGAAGACATCCACAAAACCGATGCGAAAGTGAAAGAACTTCTGCCGCACGACAAGCATCTTCACAACTGGCTTGATATGGCGCGTGAGCGCATAGCCTTCCAGGGGTTGCCGGCGCGTATCTGCTGGGTTGGCCTGGGTGACCGGCACCGTCTTGGCCTGGCCTTCAACGAGATGGTCGCCAGAGGCGAGCTCTCGGCACCTGTCGTCATTGGCCGCGACCATCTGGATTCCGGCTCTGTCGCCTCACCAAACCGGGAAACGGAGGCAATGCTGGATGGATCGGATGCAGTCTCAGACTGGCCATTATTGAATGCGCTGCTCAACTGCGCCTCTGGCGCGACCTGGGTTTCGCTGCATCATGGCGGCGGCGTTGGCATGGGCTTTTCGCAACATTCCGGCATGGTCATCTGCGCTGACGGTACGCCGGAAGCAGAAAGACGCATTAGCAATGTTTTATGGAACGATCCGGCAACGGGTGTGATGCGCCATGCCGATGCGGGCTACGACATCGCGAAGGATTGTGCGCGGCAGTTCGGCCTCGACCTTCCCGGAATTTTAGGCTGATCCTCTGAATGTTGATTCTCGAAAGTGCCGGCTACCGCCAAATGCCCTGGAAAAACGGGGCCGGCACCACAACCGAAATCGCGGTCTCGCCACCTGGCGCCACGACGGATGATTTTGACTGGCGCATCAGCATGGCACAGGTCGGCTCGGATGGCTGGTTTTCGGAGTTTCCGCAGGTTGATCGCACTCTCGCCGTTCTTGAAGGAAACGGCATTGATCTTTCAATCGCCGCGGCGCCTCCGGTCAGAATTCTACCGGCATCCGCTCCCTATAGCTTCGCGGCGGATACCCCGGTCTTTGCAAAATTATTAGACGGCCCCATCATCGATCTCAACGTCATGACAAGGCGCAACCGGTTTACCCACCGGATGACAAGACTGGAAGCAGACGCACCCATGACGTGGCAACTGCAAGCCGAAGTGACTGTAATATTGTCCTGTACCAGCGCGCTTCACCTTGATGATGGCACCCACTCAGCAAGGCTGCAGGCCAATGATTCGGCTTTTTTTCAAACTCAGATCAACCCGCTCATCCTAACCCCAATAAACCGGGCAACAATCTACATCATCGAACTAAGCAGCATCTGAGCTCGATGTTTCTGAAACATCACCGATTAGATGCCGCAAAATCAGGTGACAGATACAGGCGAAGCTAATTTCAACCGTTGCAACGCCTGCTTGGCGCGGTCATCAAGCCCCGTGCCATCTGCGTCGAGATAGGCATAGATCTCCATCAACATTCGTTTTTCCCAAAAACTGTTAATGTGTTCGGCGATGCCGGCAATCGCCTCTTCATCGTTCTTATGAGCAAAAAATTTTGCAATCTGGTTGACCATATATACAAGTTTCTCAGGCGACATCGCTTTGCGCTCCAAAAATAATCCGGCCCGGATGAGTGAATATCTCAAACCCATCATCGCGCGCCACCGCGGCAAGTGTTATCCCGGCGTCCGCCGCAGCGCGAACCGCGCGCGCCGTCGGCACGGAAATAGCCACCAGTATTCCAGCACCGAATAGCGCTGTTTTCTGGATGAGGTCGAGGGATACCCGGCTGGTGAGCACAACCGCGCCCACAGCGGGTTGGTCGCCACGCCGCGCCACAGCACCTATGAGTTTATCCAATGCATTGTGGCGCCCGATATCTTCGCGCAGCAGCAAGTCATTGTGCGCCGGGTTGAAAAAAGCCGCCGCATGCACGGCGCGGGTTTCGTTGTTCAATACCTGCAGGCGCGCCATACGGGCCACCGCATCGGCTAGCGCCGCCGCTTGCATTGCCGCGCCAGCCTGTACTTTTGGTGAAGCACGCGCGGCTTCGGCCAAACTGTCCAGCCCGCACAGGCCACAACCCAACGGCCCGGCAATATGCCTGCGCCGCGCACCCAGCGCTTCACGCATCGCAGGCGCCAATGTCATCCGGCACTCGATGCCGTCCTCCACCACAACCGTTTGGAATTCAGTTATGTCACCAACATCACTGATTATGCCTTCCGACAAGGAAAACCCTATCGAAAAATCTTCCAAATCAACCGGGCTCGCCATCATCACCGCAAACGTCGACCGGTCATAGGTGATCGCGACGGCAACCTCCTCCGGCAACGCCCGCGACATGTTTTTGTGTTGGCCGCCACGCCACGCAGCCGCCTCCACGCGCACAACGGGGGGCGGCGCTGGAATCATTCAGCCGCCCCCGCCACCGCGATGCGCCGTGCCTGCTCACTCAACTGTTGATATTTCGTCTGCCAGTCTGACGGCCCGTTAGAGTGTGAAATCTGCACCGCCGTCACCTTGTATTCCGGACAGTTCGTTGCCCAGTCAGAATAATCAGTGGTGATGACATTGGCTTGTGTAACCGGATGGTGGAAAGTGGTATAAACCACGCCGAGTGCCATGCGGTCAGTGATCTTCGCGCGCAACGACGTCTCACCAGCACGGCTCGCAAGCTTCACCCAATCGCCATCCTTGATGCCGCGATTCTCCGCATCATGGGGGTGAATTTCAAGAAGATCCTCTTCATGCCACAGCTTGTTGTCCGTCCGCCGGGTCTGCGCGCCGACGTTGTATTGCGAGAGAATCCGCCCCGTGGTGAGCAGCAGCGGGAAGCGCGGCCCGGTACGCTCATCTGTCGCAACATAATCGGTGATGATGAACTTGCCCTTGCCGATCACGAAATGGCCCACATGCATCATCGGCGTTCCCTCTGGCATCTGCTCATTGCAGGGCCATTGGATGGAGCCCATCCGGTCCAGCGCTGCGTATGAAACGCCAGAAAATGTCGGCGTCAGCCGTGCGATCTCATCCATGATCTCCGATGGATGCGTATAGTGCATCGGCATCCCCAGCGCATTGGCCAGAAGCTGCGTCACCTCCCAGTCGCCATATCCGTTTTTCGGCGCCATCACCTTGCGCACCCGCTGGATGCGCCGCTCGGCGTTGGTGAAAGTGCCATCTTTTTCGAGGAATGTGGAGCCGGGCAGAAACACATGCGCGAAATTCGCTGTCTCGTTCAGGAACAAATCCTGCACCACGACGCACTCCATCGCCGCAAGCCCGGCGGTGATGTGTTTTGTATCCGGATCGGACTGCACGATGTCCTCGCCCTGGATATAAAGCCCCATGAACGTGCCTGATACCGCGGCATCCAGCATGTTGGGAATCCGCAAGCCAGGCTCGCCGCTCAGCGGCACGTTCCAGACAGCCTCGAACATCTGGCGCGTCGCATCGTCCGACACATGGCGGTAGCCCGAAAATTCGTGGGGGAAGCTGCCCATATCGCAACTGCCCTGCACATTGTTCTGGCCGCGCAGCGGGTTAACCCCCACGCCGGGGCGGCCGATATTACCCGTGACCATGGCAAGATTGGCAATCGCGATCACGGTGGTCGAGCCCTGGCTGTGCTCGGTCACACCCAGGCCGTAATAAATCGCGCCGTTGCCGCCGGTCGCATACAGCCGCGCTGCCTTGCGGATCAGTTCCGCCGGCACGCCCGAGAGCGCGTAAACCGCTTCGGGGCTGTTCCGCTCCTCAGCGATAAACGCCGCCCATTCTGCGAAATCAGCCATGTCGCAACGCGCGCGCACAAAGGCTTCATCCACCAGCCCTTCGGTGACAACCACATGCGCCAGCGCGTTGATCACCGCGACATTGGTGCCCGGGCGCAGCGGCAGATGATAATCAGCTTTTACATGCGGCGTACGCACCAGATCAATCCGGCGCGGGTCCACCACGATCAGCTTCGCACCTTCCCGCAAGCGTTTTTTCATCCGCGAGGCAAAGACCGGATGCCCGTCAGTCGGGTTGGCGCCGATCACCAAAATCACATCCGCCTGGTCCACGCTGTCAAAATCCTGCGTGCCGGCGGAGGTGCCTAATGTGCTTTTCAGCCCGTAGCCGGTGGGCGAATGGCAGACGCGCGCGCAGGTGTCCACGTTGTTGTTGCCAAACCCGGCGCGGACAAGTTTCTGCACCAGGAAGGTCTCCTCGTTCGTGCAGCGCGAGGAGGTGATGCCACCGATCGAATCCCTGCCATATTTAGCCTGGATGCGTTTGAATTCAGCCGCCGTGTGCGCGATCGCCTCATCCCAGCTAACTTCGCGCCAGGCGTCGGTGATCTTTTCGCGGATCATCGGCTTGGTGATGCGGTCCTTATGCGTGGCGTAGCCCCAGGCGAAACGGCCCTTCACGCAGGAATGACCGTGGTTGGCCTTGCCGTCCTTGTAGGGAACCATGCGCACCACCTCCTCGCCGCGCATCTCGGCCTTAAAGGCGCAGCCAACGCCGCAATATGCGCAGGTGGTTACTTGAGAATGTTCCGG
>JAJZCG010000038.1 GCA_021846225.1 Pseudomonadota bacterium
GATACGGTCCCACTGATCGTCGCGTAGAACCAACCGGTCAAGAACACCCAAGACTGCCTCCCAAATGGCAGTCTTGAATCACAAATCAAACCGAGCCGGAATCCCTAGAGTCCACAGAACCTAGCGCAATGGCCTAAAGCGCCTGGTCCAGCGCTTCCAGCAGCATCGCGGCATGCGGCGGGCCAAAGGGCAGGGGCGGGCGGATTTTCAAGACATTCCCCTCCGGCCCCTCGGTGCCGATCAGCACGCCCAGCTGGCGCATCTTATTGGCAATTTGCTTTGCCAACTCGGGCGCTGGCGTGCGCAACGCACGGTCGCGCACAATCTCCACGCCAACCATTAGCCCGCTGCCCCGCACATCCCCAATGGCCGCGTGCCGTCGCGCCAGCGCCTTAAGCCCTTCGCGCAGCAGCTTGCCGGTGGTCCGCGCGTTTTCCTGCAATTTCTCGCTCTGCAATATGTCCAGCGTGGCCAGCGCGGCGGCAGCCGAGACAGGGTTGCCGCCAAAGGTCGAAAAAAAGTCGATCTTGTCAGTAAATGCCTGCAACAAATCGGGCCGTGTCACCACTGCGCCGGCCGGGTGCCCGTTGGCCATCGGCTTGCCCAGCGTCACCATGTCGGGCACCACGCCATGGCGCGCAAACCCCCAGAACGCATCGCCCATGCGCCCGAAGCCTGACTGCACCTCGTCGCCGATCACCAGCCCCCCCGCCGCGCGGACCTCGGCCGCCACCGCTGCCAAATAGCCTTCCGGCACATCCAGTATGCCGTTGGAGACAAAGGCGGAATCAATGATCAGCGCGGCCACGCCGTGCCCGCTCGCCTGCAGCATGGCGATGGCCCGGCCGGCATCCGCCGCATAGCCCGCAGCCGCGTCCGCGCCGGTGAACCGCCCGCGATAGGTATCGGGCGCCTCCAGCGTCTGCACGAAGGGGGCCAGCGGCTGCGCGAAGGGGCCGTAATACGGCGAGAGCGCGGCTACCGCATCGGTCACGCCATGATACGCGCTGGCCATCACCAAGGCGCCGCCGCGCCCCGTCACGGTTTTGGCAATCCGCCAAGCCGCGTCGTTCGCCTCCGAGCCGCTGTTGACGAACAGGCAAGTCTCCAGCCCCTCGGGCATGGTGGCGGTCAGCCGTTCGGCATATTCCACCACCGTTTCGTGCAGGTAGCGGGTGTTGGCGCACAGAGTCTCCATCTGGCGGCCTATGGCCTCCGCCACGCGCCGGTTGCCATGCCCCACGGCGGGCACGTTATTGTAGGCGTCGAGATAGCGCCGCCCATCCAGCCCGTAGAGAAACACGCCCTCGCCGCGCACCAGATGCACCGGCTCGCGGTAGGAGAGTTCCAGCCCCCGGCCGAGCACGCGCTGGCGCCGCGCGGGCAGGGCCTGCGCGTCATCCCCCGCCTTGCGCGCCGCCACGGCGCGGAACTTCGCCACCACGGCATCGCGCCCGGCGGCCAGAAACGCCTCGATGGCCGGGGCGCTCAGCGCGCTCAGGCCGCCGAGCTTCTCGGCGCCCTCCGGGTCGTTATGCCGCCGCCAGGCGTGGATGGTGGCGCTTTGCGCATGCCGGGCGATGATGGCCTCGAACAAGGCGGGGAATTCGTCATCCTCCAGCGGCGTCACCGCGTTATACCCGGCGATCACCTCGGCGGCGTAATCTATGGGGGACATGCTGGCGCCGGTGGTCTCGGCGGCTGTCACCGCGATGTCGAATACCAGCGGGGCGTGGATCATGTCGCCAAAATCGAGCAGCCCGGTTATCGTGCTGGCCGCATCGTCGATCAGCAGGTTGCCGGGGTGCAGGTCGTTATGCACCATCTGGTGGCGCAGCCGCGCCATCTCGGGCATGAAGGCGATAAAGCGGTCGAGCACGCCCTCAACCAGCGCCCTGGTTGCCGCCGGTTCGATCAGCCCGGCGCTGGGCCGCAGTTCCACGATCCGGCGCAGATCCCACACGATCCGCTGCCCCGCGGCGGGGTGAAAATAATTCGCCAGCGCCCGGTTCAGCCGCGCCAGCGTGGCGCCGGTGTTGCGCAGCAGCGCCGCGCCGGGCTCCACGCCTTCCATGATCCGCCCCGGCTGAAACCGCAGCGCCCGCACGATATGCGCCACCCCGGCGTCATCATTCACCCGCGTATAGGCTTCGCCGTTCAGCGTTCTGTGAACGCGCGGCACCGGCAGGGCAGGGTCCATCATGGCGATATGCTCAAGCGCCCCGGTCTGGAATTCAACCGTGGCGGCATCTTCATCCGGCCCCAGGATTTTCAGGATGATGCCATCCCCCGACTCGGGGCGGATACGAAAATTCTGGTCGCGCTCGCCATAGAGCAGTTGCGCGGTGCCGGCCACGCCGAAAACATCCCACGCCAGCATTTCCGCCGTATCCCGCGTGAAGGCGGGCGGGCTGGTCTGGAGCGCGACGAGACGGGACTCTGTGGTCATGGCTTAAGCCTCGGGATGTTGGATGCCCATAAATACTCCCAAGCCATGCAAGCACAAGATGCCGCTGTTGCGCCGCGCCCGCGGCAAGGATTCCCGGCCACACCCATTTGCGCTATGACTCCCAGGCCCGCAACACCCCGGCCCCGCCATTGCCGATACTTCAGGAAACCGTATGTCCAAACCGCAATATGTGCTCACCCTCTCCTGTTTGAACCGCCCCGGCATCGTTGCCGCGGTCAGTACCTATTTGTTCGAGCACGGCGCGGATATCCGCGAGGCGCAGCAGTTTGACGATGATGAGAGCGGCAAGTTCTTCGCGCGTATCGGCTTTGATCTTGTCGGCGGCAGCGGCATCGAGGCCCTGCGCGAGAATTTTAACAGCATCGCCGAGCCCTTCAAACTCACCCACGCCATCAACGACCATGCCACCCCGCGCCGGGTGCTGCTGCTGGTCTCAAAATTCGACCATTGCCTCGTTGATCTGCTGTATCGCTGGCGCATTGGCGAACTCGCGATGACGCCCACCGCGATCATCTCCAACCATGGGCGCGAGCATTTCGCGGGGATCGACCTGGGCGCCATCCCTTTCCACCATCTGCCGCTCACCAAGGATACCAAGATGGAGCAGGAGAGCCAGATTTGGGCGCTGGTGAAGGAGACCAGATCAGAGCTTGTTGTGCTGGCCCGCTACATGCAGGTGCTCTCCGATGCGCTGGCCGCGAAACTCGCCGGCAAATGCATCAATATTCATCATTCGTTTCTGCCGGGGTTCAAAGGCGCGAAGCCTTACCACCAGGCGCATGGCCGCGGCGTGAAGTTGATCGGCGCGACCGGCCATTATGTCACCACCGACCTCGATGAAGGCCCGATCATCGAACAGGATGTCGAGCGGATTTCTCACGCCGACACGCCCGATGATCTCGTGCGCAAGGGCCGCGACATTGAACGCCGCGTTCTGGCCCGCGCCGTCCGCTACCATCTTGAAGACCGGGTCATCCTCAACGGTAAAAAAGCAGTCGTGTTCACCGTGTAGCCGGATGAATAATTTTTCGATTCTTGTTGTCCTCACCCTTGCCGCCGTGCTCGAAGCCGGTGGCGACGCCTTGGCCCGCACCGGCCTCCATGCGCACGCCCTTGGCATGCGAATGGGCTTTTTTGCCTTGGGGGCTGCCGTTCTGTTCAGTTACGGCATCACCGTCAATCTTCCCAACTGGGATTTTGGCAGACTCCTCGGCGTCTATGTCGCCTTGTTTTTTGTGGTCGCGCAGGTCATCAACCTTGCCGCATTCGGGGTGCGACCGAGCCTGCCCATTCTGTGCGGCGGCGCGCTCATCGTCGCCGGTGGAGTGTTGATGACCTTCTGGAAGGCATAGGTATCAGACCGCAGCTTGCGGCATTGCCGCGCGCGGGAGGTTCGAGATGAGCCGCCGCGCCATGCCGTTGCAACGGGTTAGATGCTCAGGCAGGCCGGAGAATAAGCGTTCCCTGCCGGTTTTGGAAAAAATTTTACAGGTTTTCGTGAAAAGCGGTAAATCCTTTACAGTATTACACATTGTTTTTACAAAATTAGCTCCCCTTTTACCGAAACAGTGTCTAGTTGGTGCATTGCAACACGCATCCCCACTAACTGGCAACGGAAAACGCAGATGTCCTATCAAGAGCATATTACGAAACTGACCCACCTCATCCAGAGCAAGAACGGCACCTGGGACGGTATCAATGCTGAATCCGTCGAGCGGATGCGGTTGCAGAACCGCTTTCATACCGGCCTGGATATCGCCAAATACACGGCCGGCATCATGCGTGCCGACATGGCCGCCTACGACGCCGACCCGGCGAATTACACCCAGTCGCTCGGCGCCTGGCATGGGTTCATCGCCCAGCAGCAGATGATCTCCATCAAGAAGCATTTTGGCGCCACCAAGCGCCGCTACATCTATCTCTCCGGCTGGATGGTTGCCGCCCTGCGCTCGGATTTCGGCCCGCTGCCGGATCAGTCGATGCATGAGAAGACCTCCGTTCCGGCGCTGATCGAGGAGATCTATACCTTCCTGCGTCAGGCCGATGCCCGTGAACTTGGGTTGCTGTTTCGCGATCTGGACGCGGCGCGCGCGGCGGGCGATCTGGCCAAGCAGAAGCAGGTGCAGGCGAAGATTGATAATTTCGAGACCCATGTTGTTCCCATCATCGCTGATATTGACGCGGGTTTTGGTAATGCGGAAGCAACCTATCTGCTGGCCAAGAAGATGATCGAGGCAGGCGCCTGCGCGCTGCAGATCGAGAATCAGGTCTCGGATGAAAAGCAGTGCGGGCATCAGGATGGCAAGGTGACCGTGCCGCATGAGGATTTCATCGCGAAAGTCCGTGCCTGCCGCTATGCTTTCATGGAGCTTGGTGTCGAGAACGGGATCATCGTGACCCGTACCGACTCGCTGGGCGCTGGCCTGACCAAGCAGATTGCCGTTTCCCACACGCCGGGCGATCTGGGCGATCAGTATAATTCGTTCCTGGATTGCGAAGAAGTGGCGCCGGGTGATGCGCGCAATGGCGATGTCATCATCAACCGCAACGGCAAGCTGCTGCGCCCCAAGCGCCTGCCCTCCAATCTGTTCCAGTTCCGCGCCGGCACCGGCGAGGACCGTTGCGTGCTCGACTCCATCACCAGCCTGCAAAACGGCGCTGATCTGCTCTGGATCGAAACCGAGAAACCGCATGTGGAGCAGATCGCCGGGATGATGGATCGCATCCGCGCCGTGGTGCCGAATGCCAAGCTGGTTTACAATAATTCACCGTCGTTCAACTGGACGCTGAATTTCCGCCAGCAGGTTTATGATGCGATGCAGGCCGAGGGTAAGGATGTGTCCGCCTATGACCGCGCGCGGCTGATGAGCGTGGATTACGATGCCACCGAACTTGGGGTGCGCGCGGATGAGAAAATCCGCACCTTCCAGGCGGATGCCTCCAAGCGGGCGGGGATTTTCCACCATCTCATCACGCTGCCGACATACCATACCGCGGCACTTTCCACAGATAATCTGGCCAAGGAATATTTTGGCGCCGCCGGGATGCTTGGTTACGTGCTGAATGTGCAGCGCCAGGAAATCCGCCAGGGTATCGCCTGCGTGAAGCACCAGAATATGTCAGGCTCGGATATTGGTGACGATCATAAGGAGTATTTCGCGGGGGAAGCGGCGCTGAAGGCGGGTGGCGCGCATAACACGATGAACCAGTTCGCGGCCTAAGCCGCGGGGGTAGCGCAAACAGGGCAGCCCGGGGGAAACCCCGGGCTGTTTTTTTGTGCTCCACGTGGAGCGTTTGTGAAGAATGTTGGCTAACCAGTTGTTAGTAAAAGATCGTTTTTTGCTTGCACCCCAATTTGTGCGGGTTCGGTGCGAAAATGGAATGATATGGCTTGCGCCCCTACATTTCGGGCGCCCAGGTTTTGGTTGCGAAGTTGTGATGCGCCTCGACGTAGCGCACGGTGCCTGATTTGCTGCGCATGACGATGGAGTGGGTGAAGGCGCCGCCACCTTCGCGGCGCACGCCCTTGAGCATCGGGCCGCCGGTGACGCCGGTGGCGGCGAACATGACGTCGCCCTTGGCCATGTCCATGATATTGTAGATGCGGTTGGGGTCGTTCACCCCCATGGTGCGGGCGCGCGCGATCTGCTCCTGGTCCTCGAACAACAGCTTGCCCTGCATCTGGCCGCCGATGCAGCGCAACGCGGCCGCGGCCAGCACGCCCTCCGGCGCGCCGCCGGAGCCGAGATACATGTCAATCCCGGTGAAGGACTGGCTGACGGCGATGACGCCTGCGACGTCGCCATCGCCGATGAGGGTGATGCGCGCGCCCGCCTCGCGGGTTTTCGCGATCATTTCGGCGTGGCGTTCGCGGTCGAGCATGCAGATCATCAGGTCGGAGATGTCAATTTTCTTGGCGCGGGCGAGGTTTTTGAGGTTCTCGGCCACGGGGGCGTCAAGCGAGACCACGCCATCGGGCAGGCCGCCGCCGACCGCGATTTTTTCCATGTAGATGTCGGGCGCGTGGAGGAAGTTGCCGCGCTCGGCCAGGGCCACGGTGGCGATGGCGTTGGCGCCGCCCTTGGCGGTGATGTTGGTGCCTTCCAGCGGATCGACCGCGATATCCATATGCGGGCCGCCGAGACCGACTTTCTCGCCGATGAAGAGCATCGGCGCCTCGTCCATCTCGCCCTCGCCGATGACCACGGTGCCGTCGATGGCCACGGTGTCAAACGCCTTGCGCATGGCTTCCACCGCCGCGCCGTCGGCCTCGTTCTTTTTGCCGCGCCCGATCCAGCGCGAGGCGGCGATGGCGGCGGCCTCGGTCACGCGGACGAGTTCGAGGGCGAGGTTGCGGTCGGAGACCTCTCCGAGGCGGCGTGCGGTCATGGCTTGTCTCTCTTGCTTGGTATTTAAGCTTATTTTGGCTCGATGCGGATGAGGGCAGGGGGTTCCTGCACGCACTCCAGCCTAGCGATGCGGGCGATGGCGGCGCTGATGGCGGCTTCCATCGTGTCATGCGTGACCAGGACGATGGGCACCGCCTCGCCCGGTTTGCGCCCGTGCTGGAGCATGGATTCGAGCGAAATGCCGTGCTCGCGCAGGATGGCGGTGACATCGGCGAGCACGCCGGGCTGGTCGGTGACCATCAGGCGCAGGTAATAAGCACCGGTGAGGGCGGAGATGGCGACCGGGCGCGAGGGCGCCAGGGCTGATTGGGCGGCGCCCCAGACGGGGATTTTGCTGCCGCGCGCGATGTCGATCAGATCTGCCACGACCGCGCTGGCGGTGGGGCCTGCGCCGGCGCCGCGGCCCTGGCAGAAGACCGGGCCGGAGAAATCGCCTTCCATCAGCACGGCGTTGAACACGCCCTCCACCGCGGCGAGGAGCTTGCTCACCGGCACCATGGCCGGGTGGACGCGCATGGAGACGCCCGCGGGGGTTTGCTGCGCGATGCCAAGCAGCTTGATGCGGTAGCCGAGTTCCTCGGCGAAGCTGATGTCCAGCGCGGAGATGTGGCGGATGCCCTCGATATGCACGGCCGAGAAATCAACGTTCTGGCCGAACGCCAGGGCGGTGAGGATGGTGAGTTTGTGGGCGGCGTCCACGCCGTCAATATCGAAGGCGGGGTCGGCTTCGGCGTAGCCGAGCGCCTGGGCGCTGGCCAGGACTTCGGGGAAGTCGCGGCCTTCCTCGCGCATGGTGGTGAGGATGTAGTTGCAGGTGCCGTTGAGGATGCCGGCGACGCGCGAGACGCGGTTGGCGGCGAGGCCTTCGCGCAGCACCTTGATGACAGGGATGCCCCCGGCGACGGCGGCCTCGAAGCCGAGCGGAAGGCTGGCGGCCTCGGCCGCGGCGGCGATGGCGGCGCCGTGCACCGCGAGCAGCGCCTTGTTGGCGGTAACGACCGGGCGCCCGGCGGCGATGGCGGCTTCCACCAGGGCTTTGGCCGGGCCGTCAGAGCCGCCGATGAGCTCGACCACGACATCGACATTGGGGTCGGTAGCGAGAGAAATGGCGTTGTCGTGCCAGGTGATGCCCGCGAGCGCGATGCCGCGGTCGCGCGATTTGTCCCGCGCGGAGACGGCGGTGACGCTGATGGGCCGCCCGGCGCGCGCGGCGATGAGGGGCGCGTTTTCAGCCAGCAGGCGCACGGTGCCGGCGCCGACGGTGCCAAGGCCGGCGATGCCGATTTTAAGCGGGGTCATTGGCCGTCCTCCAGGGCGATGTCATCAGTGGGAACGGTGCTGTCAGTGGCCAGGAAGTGGCGGATGTTGCGCAGGGCCTGGCGCAGGCGGTGGGTGTTCTCGACCAAGGCGATGCGGACGTGGGAGTCACCATATTCGCCGAAGCCGATGCCGGGGGCGACCGCGACCTTGGCTTTTTCCATCAGCAGCTTGGAGAATTCCAGGCTGCCCAGATGCGCGTAGCGCGGCGGGATCGGCGCCCAGGCGAACATGGAGCCGGCGGGGGAGGGGACATCCCATCCGGCGGCGTGCAGGCCTTTGATGAGAATGTCCCGGCGTTCCTTGTAGAGGGCGCGCATCTCGTCCACGCAATCCTGCGGGCCGTTGAGGGCGGCGGTCGCGGCGACCTGGATGGGGGTGAAGGCGCCGTAGTCGAGATAGGATTTCATGCGCGTGAGCGCGGTGATGAGGCGCGGGTTGCCGGCGCCAAAACCCATGCGCCAGCCGGGCATGGAATAGGTTTTGGACATCGAGGTGAACTCGATGGTGATGTCCTTGGCGCCGGGAACTTCCAGCACCGAGGGCGGGGGCGGGCCTTCGAAATAAATTTCGGCGTAGGCGAGGTCCGAGATGATGAACAGCTCGTTCTTTTTCGCCAGCGCCACCAGCTCCTTGTAGAAATCAAGGGTGGCCATGTGGGCGGTGGGGTTGGAGGGGTAGTTGACGATGAGCGCCGTGGGTTTTGGCACGGAGTGACGCACCGCGCGGTCGATGGCGCGCAGCATGTCCTCGCCCGGCTCGGCGGGGATGGAACGCACCGAGGCGCCAGCGATGATGAAGCCGAACTGGTGGATGGGGTAGGAAGGGTTGGGGACCAGGATGGTGTCGCCCGGCGAGGTGATGGCGGCGGCGAGGTTGGCCAGCCCCTCCTTGGAGCCGAGCGTGGCGATGACCTCGGTGTCAGGGTTCAGTTTCACGCCGAAGCGGCGGTCATAATAGGCGGCCAGCGCGCGGCGCAGGCCGGGTATGCCCTTGCTGGTGGAGTAGCGGTGGCTGCGCGGGTCCTGCACGGTCTCGACGAGTTTGGCGACGATGTGCGGCGGCGTGGGGCTGTCCGGGTTGCCCATGCCGAGGTCTATAATGTCCTCCGCGATGGCCCGCGCCTTGGCTTTGGCGGCGTTCACCTCGGCAAAGACATAAGGGGGCAGGCGGCGGATGCGGTGAAACTCTTCGGTCATGGAACGCTCAAGGTCTCTCTGTAAGGGGTTGGTGGAGGCTTAATATACCAATTGCACGAAGCCGCCAGAACCAGAGGGCTGGGCCACGAGTTTTATCGCATTTGCGGGGACGCCGGCGGCGGTGAGGGCCTCGCCCAGGCGCTGCGCGCGGGCAAGCGCGAGGGCGAAGGAGCTGCCAAAACCACCGGCGAGGATGTGCGCGTTGCTGGCCTTGGCGTGCGCCGCGGTGATTGCCCTAATTGGAGCGAGGTCAGCCGCCGGGAGAAGGGCCGAGCCGGGGGGGAAGGCCAGCGCCACCGGCGGGCCGTTGGGCGGCGGCGCGGGCGGTGCGGGGGGGGCGGCTGGCGCGGCGGCGGGCTGGGTGAGTGCAAGCCCTGGAATGTTGGGCAGCGGCGGCGGGGCGGCGGGCAGTTCCAGCCCGGCCAGCGCACCTGGTGAGGGCGGAGAGACGCCGGGTGTGTTGGCGCGCGCGCGCGCGGCGATGGCGGCTTGCGCGCCGGGCGCGGCTGGCGGCGGGGCTTGCGGCACATCGGCGAGATTGGGGTAGGGCTGGTCCGCTCCTGGCGGGGGTTGCCGGTTCTGGGCAATCGCGCCACCTTCAATGCTGTGGTACAAACCTAACGAACCGGAACAACCGCCCAAGAACAATGATAGAACAACAGACACCGCAGAACCAAGCCGCCGAAATGTCATCAGGATTTTCTCCGCAAGCAAATACGCATATCAGTTGTTTGCCTGAGAACTGCCGCCACGGAAAGGATAGCCATAAATGACGCAAACCACCGGACAGAACGAAACCGACATAAAACTGCCGGATGCCGGACAGTTGGGGCGTTCCATGGCCGATATCGCCGCGCGTTCGCAGCGGCTGGTGAACGACTGGCTGCGCCGCCAGGCACAGGAGGGCGTGGAGCTGGACCCGCTGAATGTGGGTGGCGCGTTTTTGGAGATGACCAGCAAGCTGCTCGCCAATCCGGGGCAGATGGTGCACGCGCAGCTGGGGCTGTGGCGCGATTATATGACGCTGTGGCAGAATACGACGCGGCGGATTATGGGCATGGAATCGGAGCCGGTGATCCAGAGCGACCCGAAGGACAAGCGATTCGCCGACCCGGCCTGGCAGCAGAACGAAATTTTCGACTATATCAAGCAGTCGTATCTGCTTTCGGCGCGCTACATCAACGATGTGGTAACGAAAGTGGACGGGCTGCAGCCCAAGACCGCGCAGAAGATCGATTTCTACTCCCGCCAGTTCATCAATGCGCTCAGCCCCAGCAATTTTGCCCTGACAAACCCAGAGGTGCTGCGCCGCACGCGCGAGACGGGGGGGGAGAATCTGGTGAAGGGGTTGAGCAACCTGCTGAGCGATTTGGAACAGGGGCGGGGCAATCTGCGGATCAAGATGGCTGATAGCGAGGCCTTCAAGGTTGGCGGGAATATCGCGGTTTCGCAAGGCAAGGTTATCTACCAGAACGAGCTGATGCAGCTGATCCAGTACAGCCCGGCGACTGACACTGTGTTCGCCCGGCCGGTGGTGATTTTTCCGCCGTGGATCAATAAATTCTATATTCTCGACCTGCGGCCGAAGAACTCGCTGGTGCGCTATCTGGTGTCCCAGGGGCATACGGTGTTCATGGTGAGCTGGGTGAACCCTGACGCCACGCTGGCGGACAAGAATTTTGATGACTACATGGTGGAGGGCGTGCTCGCGGCGCTGGATGCGATCGAGAAAGCCACCGGGATGCGCGAGGTGAACGCCATCGGCTATTGCCTGGGGGGGACGCTGCTGGCCTCCTCGCTGGGGTATATGAAGGCGACCGGGGATGAGCGGATAAAGGCCGCGACGTTTCTTGTCACGCTGACCGATTTCACCGATGCGGGGGAGCTTGGCGTGTTCATCGATGAGGAGCAGCTGAGCAGCATCGAGGAGAAGATGTTCAAGAAGGGGTATCTGGAGGGCGCGGACATGGCGGCCACCTTCAATATGCTGCGCGCGAACGATTTGATCTGGAGCTTTGTTGTTAACAACTATCTGCTCGGCAAGGAGCCGTTTCCCTTCGATCTGCTGTACTGGAACTCGGACGCGACGCGCATGCCGCCCGCGATGCATTCGTTTTATTTACGCAATATGTACCAGAAGAATCTGCTCGCGCAGCCGGGCGGTATCGCGATGAAGGGGGTGCCGGTGGATCTGCGCAGGATTGATATGCCGGTTTATTTTCTCTCCTGCCGGGAGGACCATATCACGCCCTGGACCAGCACCTATAAGGGGGCATTGAATTTTAGCGGCCCGGTGCGGTTCGTGCTGGCGGCCTCGGGCCATATTGCGGGCGTGGTCAACCCGCCCGAGGGGGGCAAGTATAATCATTTCATCAATGCCGAACGGCCGGTAAATCCGGATGAATGGTTCACCGGCGCGACCGAGGTTGGCGGGTCCTGGTGGCCGGATTGGCAGCGCTGGGTGAGCGGGTTTGACAGCAACAGAGTGCCTGCGCGAATCCCAGGCAAGGGCAAGTTGAAGCCGATCGAGGATGCGCCGGGGAGCTATGTGCAGGTGCGGGCCTGAGGTATTTGTGAAGGAGGACATCTGCTAGTAAGGCACGGCACGAAGCGGCCTTCACCGGCTTTGATGGCAGGGAGGGGTTGAATGCGTGTTCTGCATGTGATGGCGGGCAAGGGGAATGGCGGGGCCGAGTTGTACTCGACCGATGTGATGCTCAGCCTGCATGAGGCGGGGGTTGACCAGTGTGTGGTGATGCGCCCGGACGCGCCGCGCGCGGGGGAGCTGGCGGCGGCCGGGCTGCGCATGGCGCCGGAGGTGTTGGCGGATTCGTTTCGTCCGCTGCAATGGTGGCGGATGCGCCGGCTGATCGCGCGCGAGAAGCCCGATATCATCCATTGCTGGATGCGCCGGGCCGCGAGCCTGGTGCCAGCCTCGGCGCGCCAGCGGGCGGAGGTGATCGGCTGGTTCGGCGATTATGAGGAGTTGCGGTATTTTGGGCATTGCACCCGCTTTGTGGGCGTGACGCGCGATCTGGTGCGCCACATGCGCGAGGCCGGTGTGGCGGCGGAGCGGGCGGCGTATATCCCGACGTTTCCCACGGTGGACGGCGCCCCGGCGATTGACCGCGCGGCGCTGGTGACCCGGCCGGAGGCGCGGGTGCTGCTGACGCTCTCGCGGCTGCATCCGGTGAAGGGGCTGGATACCATGCTGCATGCGCTGGCGTTTCTGCCTGACTGTGTGCTCTGGGTCGCGGGGGATGGGCCGATTCTGGCTGAGTTGCAGGCTTTGGCCGAAAGGCTGGACGTGGCGGGGCAGGTGCGGTTTCTGGGTTGGCGGACTGACCGCGGGGCCTTGCTGCGCGCGGCCGATGTGTGTGTGCTGCCCTCGCGCTATGAGCCGTTCGGCACTGTGATTTTGGATGCGTGGCAGGCGGGGACGCCCTTTGTTGCCTGCGACAGCGATGGGCCGCGCGCGTATATCCGCAATGGCGAGAACGGCATGCTGGTGCCGGTGAATGACAGCGCGGGGTTGGCCGTGGCGATCCGCAAGGTGCTGGATGACAAGGCGTTGCGCGAGAAAATCGCGGCGCAGGGACATGCGGAGTATCTGACAGGATTCACCCGCGAGGCGGTGACGGCGCAATGGATCGACTATTATCAGGGGTTGATGGCGGTCCGGGAAACCGGGGGAGCGGCTGTGCGTGCGCTCTGAGCGGATGCATAAGGCCGCGCTGGCCGCGGCGCTGATTGTGCCGTTGGGGCTGCTGCATGCCTGGGTGCTGGCGGAAATCGGCATCGGCATGGTGGATGTTTTGTTTCTGCTCGAATGTGCGCGGGGGCGGGGCTTTGCCTGGGCGCGCCAGCCCTGGTTCATGGTTGCGATGCTGTGGTGGGGCTGGCTGCTGCTGTGCTCGCTGCCGCTGCCCTGGCTGGGGACCGGCGGGGCGGGCTGGCGCATGGGCTTTATGCAGGCGCTGGTAATTCCACGGTTTTTTGTGTTCACGGCGGCGTTGCAGGGCTGGGTGCTGAGCACGCCGGGCGCGCGGCGGGCGGCCTGGTGGATGCTGGCGGCAGCATCGGTATGGATTGGCCTGGAGGCCTGGCAGCAATATCTCACCGGCAGCAATTTGTTTGGGGATCATCGCTGGAGTGACGGCTCGCTGACCGGGCCGTTCCGCCGCCCGCGCGCCGGGGCGCTTTATGCGCATTTGCTGTTCGCCGCCATGCTGCCGCCGGTTTTAACGATGCTGGGCAGGCGGGAGGCCGGGTGGCGCGGGGTGGGCTGGCGCGCGGGGGCGGTTGGACTCGCGGCGCTGGGCGTGGTGACCGCCGTGCTGATCGGCCAGCGCATGGGGGTGGTGCTGAGCGCGGTTGGCCTGGCCGGGACGGCGCTGCTGGTGCCGCAACTGCGCCGGGTGGTGGTGCTGCTGGTGCTGGTGGCGGGGGCGGTGCTGCTGGCGGCGCCGGTGATATCACCGCCGACCTACGCCAAGCTGGTGGGGGAGACATATGTTAATCTGCGCCATTTCACGCTCAGCCCTTATGGCGAATTGTTCACGCGCGCGAGCGTGATGGGGTTGCAGTCGCCCTGGCATGGCTGGGGGTATAATGGTTTCCGCCTGCTGTGCCCGCAGGCGCGCTTTGGCGGCGGGTTGCCGGCCCTGGGCATTGCGCCGACCGCGCTGGGGCTGGGGGCGTGCAATCTGCACCCGCATAATTTCTATTTTCAGGCGTTCGTGGATGCGGGGATTCCCGGCTTGCTGCTGTTTATTGGCATGATCGTGACATGGCTGGCCACGCTGGCGCGCGGGCTCTGGGGCAGGGCGGAGCCGTTGCGGGCGGGGCTGTTGATTGCGGTTGTCACCTTTGTCTGGCCGTTTGGCTCGGCCGACGAATTTCCGATTTTATACATGTCCGGCTGGTTGTTTTTTGTGTTCGGGCTGGCGCTGGCGGCAAAGGACGAGGCGGTGAGCGGCTGGGGGAGGCGTTTGCCGGTTGACACATCCCAGCCGCTACGGCACCTCGGCTAAATGGTCAGATTCCCGCCGCATGAGCGCATTTTTTTGGAGTTTCCCGCTAATTTGAGGCGGGAATAAGCGCGATGCTGAGGATTGTTCATGTTGCGTATTTCCCGGTCTCGCTGAGCCGGCGCAACCAGCATTCGGTGGAGATCAAGCTTTCCAACGGCTTCACCCGTAACGGCCATGCGGTGTTCAACCTCTCTGACCGGGATATAGCGCGCGCGGCGGGCTTTGGGCATTACCGGCTGGGGCGGCGCACGGCCAACCGGGTGTTGCGCGAGTTCTGCCGTGAGCACCGGCCGGACCTGCTGGTGCTGGGCCATGCGGATATGATCTGGGCGGAGACGATTGCCGCGATTCGCGCGGATTTGCCGCAACTGCGGGTGGTGCAGTGGAATGTGGACCCGTTGTTCGAGCCGGGGAATGTGGCGCGGATTCTGAACACGATCGATGTGGTGGATGCGACTCTGATTTCCACCGCCGGGCCGGCGCTGGAGCAATTCCGCAGGCCGGGCCGGCTGGCCGGGTTTTTGCCAAATCCGGTGGATGTATCCGTTGAGCGGGCGCGGATGGACCAGGTGGCCGCGCCGGCGTTTGATGTGATTTACGCCTGCGGCAACCCGCACCGGCCGCCGCGGGTGGTGTGCGGCCAGCCCTGGGATATGGAGGCGTTCACGCAAGCGCTGCGCGCGCAAATGCCGGGTGTGAGCATTGTGACGCCGGGGATGTTCGGCCAGCCGCTGCTGTTTGGCGCGGCGTATCAGGACGGGCTGGAGCAGGCGGGGATTGGGCTGAACATCAGCCGCCGCAGCGATTATTTCCTCTACAGCTCGGACCGGCTGGCGCATCTGATGGGCAACGGGTTGCTTGCCGCGATCGAGCGGCAGACCGGCTATGACCAGTTGTTCTCCGACGATGAGATGATCTTTTTCTCCTCGCTCGGGGAATTGGCCGAGAAACTGACGTTTTACGCGGGTGCGCCGGTGGCGCGCATGGCGGCGGCGGCGGCGGGGCGGGCGAAATATATCGAGCTGTTCAACGAGCGGCGGGTTGCGGAATATGTGGTGGAGGCGGCGTTTGGCCGTGTGGCGCCGGGCGATTATCCCTGGCCGGATGTTTTGCGCTAAAAGTACCTATATATGGGTCCAACGCAATAAAACTGGATGTTTGAATATGGCTGATTTGATTCCCGTGACCGTGCTTACCGGCTATCTGGGGGCGGGCAAGACGACGCTGCTGAACCGGATTCTGACCGAGCAGCATGGCAAGAAATACGCCGTGATCATTAATGAATTCGGCGAGTTGGGTGTGGATAACGATCTTGTCGTGGATACGGATGAAGAAGTGTTCGAGATGAACAACGGCTGCATCTGCTGCACGGTGCGCGGGGATTTGATCCGAATCGTTAACGGGTTGATGAAGCGGACGGACAAGTTTGACGGCATTATCGTGGAGACCACGGGGCTGGCGAACCCGGCGCCGGTGGCGCAGACGTTTTTTGTCGATGAGGATGTGAAGGCGAAGACGCGGCTGGATGCGATTGTGACCGTGGTGGATGCCAGGCATTTTCTGGCCCGGCTGGAGGATGCGCCGGAAGCGGCCGACCAGGTGGCATTTGCCGATGTGATCGTGCTGAACAAGCTGGATCTGGTAAGCCAGGAGGAGCTGGCGAAGGTGGAGGCGCGGATCAGGGGTATCAACCGGTTCGCGCAAATCCATCATGCGACGCGCGGCGATGTGGCGATTGATAAGCTGCTCGGGCTGAATGCGTTCGATTTGCAAAGAGTGCTGGAGAGCGTGCCGGATTTTCTCGAGGAGGATTCGGAGCATACGCATAACGAGCATCTGACGAGTATCTCCCTGGAATGCGCAGCCCCTCTGGATGCGGAGAAATTCCAGGCGTGGATTGGGCATATTTTGCAGACGCAGGGCGCCGATCTGCTGCGGACCAAGGGAATTTTGGCGTATAAGAACGAGGACCGGCGGTTTGCGTTTCAGGCGGTGCATATGATCGCGGATGGGGATTTTATCAGCCCGTGGAAAGAGGGCGAAAAGCGCACCAGCCGGATTGTGTTCATCGGGCGGGATTTGAACCGGCCGCAGCTGCGGCGCGGGTTTGAGAGCTGCGCCGCCTGAGCGCCGCGCGCGGGCACGTTGATGAAAAAAGCCCCGGAGTTTCCTCCGGGGCTTTCTTTTTGGTCCGAACGTTTGGGCTGGATTAGAAATCCATATCGCCCATGCCGCCCATGCCGCCCATGCCGCCGCCGGGCATACCGCCGGCAGCCTTCTTCTCGGGGCGCTCAACCACACCGGCTTCGGTGGTGATGATCAGCGAGGCCACGGAAGCGGCGTCCTGCAGGGCGGTACGCACAACCTTGGTCGGATCGATGATGCCGGCCTTGACCATGTCCTTGAACTCGCCGGACTGGGCATCGAAGCCGTAGGAGTAGTCGTCCTTGTCCAGCACCTTGCCGGCAATGACCGCACCATCTTCGCCGGCGTTCTCGGAGATCTGGCGCAGGGGCACCTGGATCGCCTTGCGGACGATGTCGATGCCGACGCGCTGGTCTTCGTTGTCGAACTTCAGCTTGGCGAGGATGAGCGAGGCGCGGGCCAGGGCGACGCCGCCGCCGGGCACGATGCCTTCTTCAACGGCCGCACGGGTTGCGTGCAGGGCGTCGTCAACGCGGTCCTTGCGTTCCTTGACCTCAACCTCGGAAGCGCCGCCGACGCGGATGACCGCAACGCCGCCAGCCAGTTTGGCCAGACGTTCCTGCAGCTTCTCACGGTCGTAGTCGGAGGTGGTTTCCTCGATCTGCGCGCGGATCTGGGTGACGCGGCCGGTAATGTCGGCCTTCTTGCCAGCGCCTTCGATGATCGTGGTGTTTTCCTTCTCGATCAGGATCTTCTTCGCGCGGCCCAGCATGGCGAGGGTCACGGTCTCGAGCTTGATGCCCAGATCCTCGGAGATGACCTGGCCGCCGGTGAGGATGGCGATGTCTTCCAGGATGGCCTTGCGGCGATCGCCAAAGCCCGGCGCCTTGACGGCGGCGATCTTGAGGCCGCCACGCAGCTTGTTCACAACCAGGGTTGCCAGGGCTTCACCCTCGACATCCTCGGCGATGATCAGCAGGGGCTTGCCGGTCTGCACGATGGCTTCGAGCAGGGGCAGCATCGGCTGCAAGCCGGAGAGCTTCTTCTCGAAGATCAGGATGTAGGGGCTGTCCAGATCCGCGATCATCTTCTCGGGGTTGGTGATGAAGTAGGGGGAGACATAGCCGCGGTCGAACTGCATGCCCTCGACGACGTCCAGCTCGGTCTGGATGCCCTTGGCTTCCTCAACAGTGATGACGCCCTCGTTGCCGACTTTCTGCATCGCCTTGGAGATCATCTCGCCGATCTCGGTCTCGCCGTTGGCGGAAATGGTGCCAACCTGGGCGGTCTCGGAGGGGGTGGTGATCTTCTTGGTGCGCTTCTTGAGCTCTTCGACGACGGCGGCAACCGCCTTGTCGATGCCGCGGCGCAGGTCCATCGGGTTCAGCCCGGCGGCCACGGCCTTGACGCCCTCACGCACGATCGCCTGGGCGAGCACGGTGGCGGTGGTGGTGCCGTCGCCGGCGAGGTCGTTGGTCTTGGAGGCGACTTCGCGGATCAGCTGGGCGCCGAGGTTCTCGAACTTATCGGAAAGCTCGATTTCCTTGGCGACGGTCACGCCGTCCTTGGTGATGCGCGGGGCGCCGAAGGATTTCTCGATGACCACGTTGCGGCCTTTGGGGCCGAGCGTGACTTTAACGGCATTGGCGAGGGTGTCGACGCCGCGCAGCATGCGGTCGCGGGCATCGGGCCCAAAACGTACGTCTTTGGCAGCCATGTGGTGATTCCTTAACTGTTTGTTTTATCAGGCTTTTTTCTTCGGGGCGGCGGGCGCCTCGATGATGCCGAGAATGTCGGATTCCTTCATGATCAGCAGGTCTTCACCGTCGATCTTGACTTCGGTGCCGGACCATTTGCCGAACAGAACGCGGTCGCCCGCTTTGACGTCCAGGGCCACGATGGCGCCGGCTTCGTTACGCGCGCCAGCACCGGCGGCGACGACTTCGCCTTCCATCGGCTTTTCCTTGGCGGTGTCGGGGATGATGATGCCGCCTGCGGTCTTTTCTTCGGCGTTAAGCCGGCGGACCACAACGCGGTCGTGCAATGGGCGGAATTTCGCCATCGGGATCGCTCCTAAACTGATAAGTCTTAAAAGCTCAGCAACCTGTCCGGCCCGGCACGCGGCACCGCGGTTGCTAGCACTCCCTCGTTGAGAGTGCCAGCTTTCTAGGAGGTGGGCGTAGGGAAGTCAAGAATATTGGCACTCGTGGCGGGGGAGTGCCAAACCTGCCGCGCGGCCGCCTTTTCAGCGCGCTGGTTTTGGCGGGGTCACCGAATAATCGTAGAAACCGCGGCCGGATTTGCGGCCATACCAGCCTGCTTCCACGTATTTTACCAGCAGCGGCGCGGGGCGGTATTTGTCTTCGCCGAGGCCGTTGTGGAGTACGCGCATGACCTCCAGCAGCGTGTCCAGCCCGACGAAATCCGCCAGTTCGAGCGGGCCCATCGGGTGGTTGGCGCCGAGTTTCATGCCGGAATCGATGGAGGTGACGGTGCCGACGCCTTCGGCCAGCGCGAAAATCGCCTCGTTGATCATGGGGCAGAGAATGCGGTTGACGATGAAGCCGGGCGCATCCGCCGCCGTGGCGATGGTTTTGCCCAGCGATTCGGCCAGTGCATAAATGGTGTTGTAGGTCTCATCCGAGGTGGCCATGCCGCGGATGACTTCCACCAGCTTCATCACCGGCACCGGGTTGAAGAAGTGCATGCCGATGAATTTATCGGCCCGGCCGGTGATGCTGGCCAGTTTGGTGATGGAGATGGAGGAGGTGTTGGAGGCGATGATGGTGTCCGCCCCGATGACGGGGACGAGCGCCTTGTAGATGGCTTCCTTGATCTCCTCGCGCTCGGGCGCGGCCTCGATGACGATCTGGGCGCTGGCGAGGGCGGTGTAGCTGGTGGCGGTGACAAGGCGGCTCAGCGCCTCGTCCTTAGCCTGGGCGGTGAGGCTGCCCTTGGCGATCTGGCGGTCCATGTTCTTCGTCATGGTCGCCAGGGCTTTGGGCAAGGCGGCTTCGAACGTGTCCACAAGGGCGACATGATAGCCAGCGAGCAGGCAGGCATGGGCAATGCCATTGCCCATGAGACCGGCGCCGATGACGCCGATATGCGTGATTTTCATAGCGCTTTTTCCAGCTCCGGCAGGATGGTGAAGAGATCCCCCACCAGGCCGTAGTCGGCGACCTGGAAGATCGGGGCGTCTTCGTCCTTGTTGATGGCGACGATGACCTTGGAGTCCTTCATGCCGGCCAGGTGCTGGATGGCGCCTGAGATGCCGACGGCGATGTAGAGATCCGGGGCGACGATCTTGCCGGTTTGGCCGACCTGATAATCGTTGGGGACGAAGCCTGCGTCCACCGCCGCGCGGGAGGCGCCGACGGCGGCGCCGAGCTTGTCGGCCACCGGGTCCAGCAGTTTGGTGAAGTTCTCGCCGTTCTGCATGCCGCGCCCGCCGGAGATGATGATCTTCGCGGCGGTAAGCTCGGGGCGCTCGGATTTGGAGAGTTCGGAGGAGAGATATTTCGACTGCGCCGTCACGGGCGTGACGCTCAGGATTTCAATGCTGGCGGCGCCGCCTTCGGGGGCTGCGGGGTCAAACGCCGAGGCGCGCACGGTGATGATTTTTTTGGCGTCCGCGGATTTGACCGTGGCGAGCGCGTTGCCGGCATAGATCGGGCGGATGAAGGTGTCGGCATCGACCACGCCGGAGATGTCGCTGAGGGGCTGGACATCGAGCAGGGCGGCGACGCGCGGCAGCACGTTTTTGCCAGCCGCCGTGGCGGCCTGGAAGATGTGGGTATAATTCCCCGCGAGCGAGACGATGAGAGCTGAGAGCGGCTCGGCCAGGCCGTGGGCCAGCGAAGCGTCGTCAGCTACCAGAACCTTGGCGGCGCCGGCGATTTTGGCGGCCTCGGCGGGCGCGTTGCCGACGCCCGCGCCTGCGACCAGCACATGGACTTCACCCAGCAGCGCCGCCGCGGCGACGGCCGAGCGGGAGGGTTGCTTGATGCCGTGGGCATCGAAGTCGAGAACAACGAGTGAGGTCATGATCAGATCACCTTCGCTTCATTACGGAGTTTGTCGAGGAGGGCGGCAACATCGGCCACCTTGATGCCGGCCTTGCGAACCGGCGGCTCGGAGACGCTGAGGATGGTCAGGCGCGGCGCGGGGTCAACGCCCAGGTCTTCGGGCTTCATCACGTCGATGGTCTTTTTACGGGCCTTCATGATGTTGGGCAGCGAAGCGTAGCGCGGCTCGTTCAGGCGCAGGTCGGCGGTGATGACGGCGGGCAGGGTGAGGGCGAGGGTTTCCAGGCCGCCATCAACCTCGCGGGTGACGGTGGCGGTGCCATCGGCGATCTCGACCTTGGAGGCGAAGGTGCCTTGCGGCCAGCCCAGCAAGGCGGCCAGCATCTGGCCGGTGGCGTTCATGTCGTCGTCAATCGCCTGTTTGCCGAGGAGGACCAGCTCCGCGCCTTCCTTGAGCGCCAGCGCCTTGAGCATTTTGGCGACGGCCAGAGGCTCCAGCGCGGCATCGGTCTCGACCAGTATGCCACGGTCAGCGCCCATGGCCAGCGCGGTGCGGATGGTCTCCTGGCACTGGGCAACGCCCAGCGAGACGGCGACGATTTCCGTGACGATGCCCTTCTCCTTCAGGCGGACGGCTTCCTCGACGGCAATTTCATCAAACGGGTTCATCGACATTTTAACGCCGGCGGTTTCAACGGCCGTATGGTCAGACTTGACGCGGACCTTGACGTTGTAATCAACCACTCGTTTCACGGCGACCAGCAGCTTCATGGTTCTGTTCTCTACCTTGGTTATGGCGCCCTTGGCGGGCGTGTCACTGATATTGGATGTTATCGCGGCGGGAAAGTACTCTGGCATACAATCTTTGGTCTAATGGGACACGTCATTGAAAATGCGTGCCCCACTAGATTCATGCTTAGCGCGCGCCGCCCACCAACCCGCGCGCAGTGCTCTGTGTCATGAATGACGCAGAGCACTAGGATTGCTCGGGTTGGAGGCGGCACAGGCGGAAAATCGCTTCCTCTATGTCCGGTAAGGCGGCGCAGTAGCTCATCCTGAAAAAATCTTGGCCCCTTTTGGCGTCGAAATCGTAGCCGGGTGTAGCGGCAATATCGGCTTCGTCAAGCAGCCGGGTGCAGAAGGCGGCGCTGTTGGCGGCGCGGCCGGCGCAACTTGCGTAGAGGTAAAAAGCGCCGTCGGGCGGAGAAATTTGGCTGAAACCCGCGGTTTTTAGGCCGGTGAGCAGCATCTGGCGCGCGGTGGCGTAGCGGGCGCGGTTGGCCTCCAGCTCCGGCGCGCAGGCAAAGGCGGCCTGTGCGGCGACCTGTGAAATGTAAGAGGGTGAGACGAAGAAATTGGCCGCCAGGCGCTCCACCGGGCGGACCAGCTCCTCGGGGCAAACCATCCAGCCGACGCGCCAGCCGGTCATCGAGAAGTACTTGGAGAAGGAGTTGATGACGATGGCGCTTGGCGAGAACTGGGCGGCGGAGGCGATTGGTTTGCCGTAGGTCAGGCCGTGGTAGATTTCATCGGAGATGAGGCGGATGCCGTTGGTGTGGCAGTAGCGCGCCAGGGCTTCGAGATCATCGGGCGCGAGCATGGAGCCGGTGGGATTGGCCGGGCTGGCGAGGATCAGCCCATCGGGCTTGCGCTCCAGCGCATCTAGCATGGCGGGCGTGGGTTGAAAGCCGGTTTCGATGCCGCAGGGGAGGATCAGCGGCTTCAGGCCCAGCGCGGTGGCGATGTTCACATACGGCGGGTAGTAGGGCGCGGCCAAGGCGATGGTGTCGCCGGGGTCAAACGCCGCCAGAAACGCCAGAGGAAAGGCGCCCGAGGCGCCAAAGGTCACCGCGATGCGCGAGGGCGGCACCTCGGTGGCGTACCAGCTCTGGATATGCGCGGCGATGGCCTCGCGCAGGGAGGGCAGGCCCAGGGCCTCGGTGTAGCCAAGTGTCGCGCCGCTGCGCAGCGCGGCCTCGGCGGCCAGGCGCGCGCCCATCGGCAGGCCGGTGCCGGGCTGGCCAACCTCCAGGCGCAGAATTTTGCGCTCACCCGGCTGGCGGGCCTGCGCGCGGGCGTTGGCCTCGGTGATGACGTCCATCACCCGGAACGGCGGAACCGCCCGGCCGGTGCCGATTTTCATGGCGGCGCCCTGCTGGCCGGTTCAGCGCCCGCCGATGGCTAGGCCCTGGCCGTTGGGATCAGCGGTGGCGCTGCAGCTGGCCTCGCCGCCGGGGACGCCGCGGGGGCAGGCGATGGCATTGGCGCGCGAGATGGCGCCCTGGCCGGTGCCGGTGGCGGTGGCGCGGAAGGTGCCGTTGGCGGTGTAGGTGACGCTGGCGGCGAGGATGGCGGGCTGGCTGGGGCGCGGGGCGGCGGCGAGCAGGATGCCGGTGCCGGGCGCGATGCGGCCGGTGCCAAAGAGGTTGTTCATGGTTACGGCGCAGCTCACGACTCCGCCGTTTTTGTCCAATGCGGAGAAGCTGGCGGTGGCGGGCTGCAAGCTGCCGGGGGTGGGGGTAGGCAGGGCGGCGGTGGTAAGGCCGCCGCTGGTGCTGAGGCTGGGGGCGGTGAATTCCGGGGCGCTGTTTACAATGTCTGACGCCAGGAGCCCGGCGCCGGCTTTATTGGCCGCGGCGGCGAATTTTTGCGCGTAGCTGCCGGCATAAAGCCCTTGAACGCCAAGCACGCGCAGCGATTCCAGCGTGGCGGCGAGGTCTGGCTGGACCAGATTGGCGCCTACGGGAAGCAGCGCGCCGCCAGGGGCGAATACGGCGGCGGCGGCGGGGTCTGCCGTGATGGCGTTGCCGACGACCTGGAGGTCGGCTTCGAGGGCCGGGGAGACCGGCACGCCGCCGGCCAGACGCTCGGCCGGGACGATGACGCTGGCGGCGGGGAGCACGCCATAACGCGCTTGCAGGGCGAGCAGCCCGCGCGCGAGGGCGGGGACTGCGGCGGGGCGGTTGCCCGAGAGGCTTGCCGGGGCGCGGGCGGGGAACAGCAAAGCCACGGGCGGTTGGGCGTTGCCGCGGGCGTCCGGCATTTTCACGATGCAGGCGCCGCCGCCGCCAAGACCGGCGCGCGAAGGCAGGGTGACGCTGAGTACGAAGCCGGCGGCGGCGGCGGCGTCAGCCGCGTTGCCGCCCTGGTTGAGGATCTGGCGGGCGGCAAGGGCGGCCTGGGGTTCGTCCGCCGTGGCGTAGCCGAACACGGTGGGGGTGGTGCCGTTCTGGCCGAGCCGGGCATCGGCGTTGCCGCCGCCGGGCAGATGGCCGCAGCCAGAAAGCAGGGAGAGTGCCGCGAGGGCGGCTGCCCGGGAGGTGGTGACACGGGAAAGAGTCTGGCTACGCAAAATGGTTCGCCCCCAGGTTAAACATCAGGTTAAAACGGCCGGATATGGTCCGGGCGTTGCTTAACGGTGAATGCGGCTTCGGGCAACTTGGGGGGGGTTAAGCTTCCACCGCGGTGCAGCTGCGCGGTGAGATCATCGCCAGGAATTCGCGCCGTGTTGAGGGGTCGTCCCGGAAGGCGCCGAGCATGCGGCTGGTGACCATGCTGGCCCCCGGCTTGTGGACGCCGCGGGTGGACATGCACTGGTGCCCCGCCTCTATCACCACCGCGACGCCGCGCGGCTGCAGCACGCCGTTGATGGTGTTGGCGATCTGGGCTGTGAGTTTTTCCTGGATCTGGAAGCGGTGGGCGTAGGCATCCACCACGCGGGCGAGTTTGGAGATGCCCACGACGCGGGTGCCGGGCAGGTAGGCGACATGCGCCTTGCCGATGATGGGCACCATGTGGTGCTCGCAATGGCTCTCGATGCGGATGTCGCGCAGGACCACCATCTCGTCGTAGCCTTCGATTTCCTCAAATGTGCGGGCAAGCAGGGCGACAGGGTCTTCAGCGTAGCCACGGAAAAATTCTTCATAGGAGCGCACGACGCGGCCGGGGGTATCGAGCAGGCCCTCGCGTTCAGGGTCTTCGCCGGCCCAGAGGAGC
>JAJZCG010000118.1 GCA_021846225.1 Pseudomonadota bacterium
CCCAGTTGGCGGCAAGCGCCGGGGAGGAGGCGAGCGCGAACAGCGCCAGCCCGGAGAAGAGGCGTTTCATTGGGACATCCTTGGTTAAAGGAAAGGAAGCATCCGGCGCAGAATGCCGTCGCGCAGGAGGAAATGGTGGCGCAGGGCTGCGGCGGCGTGCAGGCCGAGCAGGCCCATGAGCACGAATGCCAGCCGCGTATGCACGAAGGTGGCGATGGCATCAGCCAGCTTGTTGCCCGCGAAGCCAACGAGACCGGGAAAATCCGGCCAGGGCACCAGGCGGAAAAGCACGGTGGGAATATGGTAGGGCGAGACGGTAACCTCCGCCCAGCCGGTGAGCGGGAGGGCAAACATCAGCGCATAAAGCAGCCAATGCGTTGCCTCGGCGGCAAAGCGCTCCAGCGCGGGCATGGTGGCCGGCAGGGCGGGCGGGCGATTCGCCAGACGCCAGGCGGCACGCAGGAAAACCGCCAGCAGCACCGTGATGCCGATGGATTTATGCAGCTGGTAGAGCTGGAATTTGAGCCCGATGGGGATGGCCAGATGCGTCATGGCGAGGCCCATGACGATCTGCACCAATATGCCCAGCGCGATCACCCAATGCAGGATGATCGCCACCGTGTTGTAGCGTGTTGGCGCCACAGGATTATTTGACGAAAGCCGCGCTGATGATGAGCGTGACATCATCGCCGATCAGCGGGATGTAGGTTTTCTGGTTGAAGTCGCTGCGCTTGATATGGCCGGTGGCGTTGAAGCCCACGGTGTATTGCTTGCTCAGCATGTTCACGCCCGAAGCGTTGAAGGTCACGTCCAGGGTTTCGGGCCGGGTGACGCCGTGGAAGGTCAGCTCGCCGGTCACCTTGGCGGTGTCGCGCCCGGTGCGGACAATCTTCTCCGACTTGAACTCGATGGTTGGATACTTCGCCGTGTCGAACCATTCCGGGCTGTTCAGCTCGCCATCCAGCTTGGTGTTGCTGGTGGAGATGGTGTTGGCGGGGATGGTGATGTCAAACGAGCTGGAGGACAGCGCCTTCGGGTTGAGGTTCAGCGTGCCCGAAACATTGGTGAACTGGCCGTACCAGGTGGTGAAGCCCATGTGCGAGACCGCGAACAGCACGCGGGTGTGGGTGGGCTCGACGGTGTAGCTTGCCGCGGGAACGGCGGCGGGGTTGGTGTTGAGCGGCGGGATGCTCTGCGCGTGAGCAAGGGCGGGAGCGGCCAGAATTGCCGCGCCGAGCGCCAGGGTTTTGATGTTCATTCTACGATCTTTCGTGGTTCAGGCGGCCAGGGCGGCGATCTGCGCCTGCGCGGCGGCGATGGCGGCGGGTTTCAGGTCCGGTACGGCGACACCCTCGGCGCGGATGATGGTGACATCGCTCAGGCCGATGAAGCCCAGCGTGGCTTTCAGCAAGGTTTCCTGATGGTCAAGGAAGGCGGTCGGCGAACCGGCGCTGTGCACACCGCCGCGCGAGGAGGCGATGAAAACCTTCTTGCCGGCGGGAACCAGCCCGACAGGAACCCCGGCCTCGTTATATTTGAAGGTTTTGCCGGCCACGAGCATGCGGTCGATCCAGCTCTTCAGCTGTGTGGGCAGGCTGAAATTATACATCGGCGCGCCGATGACGATGATGTCGGCGGCGAACAGCGCGTCCAGATACGCGGCGCCGGTGGCGATATCGGCCTGCACCGCGGCATCAGCGGGCGGATGGCCGAACATGGCGCCGATATGCGCGGGCGAGAGGTGTTGCAGCGGCTGCTGCGCCAGGTCCAGATAGGTGACTTCCAGCGCCGGGTGCAGGGATTTCTGCTGCGCGACGATATCCGCGGTGAGGCCGCGCGAGACGGAATTGCCGCCGAGGACGCTGGAGTCGATATGCAAGAGCTTCATGGTGAAATCTTTCAAAGTAATCCGATGGCGCGGATATAGACTCTTCAAGCCATCATAAAAACTGTATATATTATTATAGACTCCATCGTAATTTACGATAGATAGGATAAACCAGATGCTGGACGGCGTTTCTTTCGATCAACTGCGCTGCTTTATCACCGCCGCGGAGGATGGCAGCTTTTCCGCCGCCGGGCGGCGCCTGCGCCGCGCACAGTCGGTCATCAGCCAGACCATCGCCAATTTGGAGGCGCAGGTGGGCGTGGCGCTGTTTGAGCGCTCCGGGCGCTACCCGGCGTTGACAGAGGCCGGGCGCCTGCTGCTGGCCGACGCAAGAGTGGTGATGAACACGCTCAACGCCCTGAAAGCCCGCGCCAGAAGCATGGCCTCGGGCGTGGAGCCCGAACTCTCCGTTGCAATCGACGTGATGTTCCCGATGGCGGTGCTGACGCAGGCGGCGGCCTCGTTTGGCGAGCGCTTCCCCGCGACGCCGCTGCGCATTTATGTGGAAGCGCTGGGCGGGGTGGCCAAGGCGGTGCTGGACGGACAATGCCAGCTGGGCGTGATCGGCACGCTGCCGCTGAATGTGCCGGAGCTGGTGAGCGAGCGGCTGTTGGGGGTTAAGATTGTATTCGTCGCGGCACCGGCGCACCCGCTGGCGCAAATCCGCGGGCCGGTGCCCCAATGCGAACTGGCCCGGCATGTGCAATTGGTGCTGACCGACCGCACGGAGCTTTCCCGCGGGCGGGAGTTCCGCGTGATGTCGCCGCGCAACTGGCGCCTGGCGGATCTGGGCGCGAAACATGCGTTTCTGCTGGCTGGACTCGGATGGGGCGGCATGCCTCTGGCGATGGTGGCGCGCGATATCGCCGAGGGGGCGCTGTGCGAAATACGAATGGAGGATGAGCCGGACGGGCGGGAGATTATGCCCATGTCAGCCACCTACCGCGCCGATACGCCACCGGGACCGGCGGGACGCTGGTTTGTTGAACAACTGAAACTTTTCGCCACCGAGGAGCCGGCGAATGATCCGCCGCGAACAGACGAAGAAATGGGAATGGTGGGTGCTGTAGGGATCGAACCTACGACAAGCTGATTAAGAGTCAGCTGCTCTACCAACTGAGCTAAGCACCCGCCGCGCGCACCCTCTAGCAAACCTCGCCGGAGAATGAAAGCCCACCAGGCGCTTAAATTGCAGACGCACGCGCGCGGGCTTTGGGCGCGGCGCGAACTGCCACCGAAAGTAGACGCGATTTGGCCGCGATGATAAAAATTGCAAAACGATTCTGGGGGGTAATGTGGCAATTCAGATATTGCGCGCGGTCACGCAACACGTGAATTATCTAAAAATGGTCCGGCGCTGCCTGGAACAAGGAGCTGAGCATTGCCGCTGCTGCGATCATCACAGCTGCCTGTTCGGCAAATGGTACGATAGCGACGGCAGCGCAATGATCCTGGCGATGAAACTCCCGGAGGCAACCAGGCTGTGGGGGGAGATCGGCCATCATCATGAGATTTTTCACGGCGACTCGATGGCGGCGGTGCAGGCGCGCGGCGCGGATATGGCGAACGCGAACCGGCTGGAGACCGCGATGATGCAGCGCTCCACCCTGCTGGTAAACCGCCTGCTGGCGCTTGATGAAATGATGAACGCGAAAGCCGTGATAGCCTGAGCCCGCCCGCCGGGTGCGCCATGCGGCACGCCCGGCGCGGCATTATTTATAACACGGCGGCAGGCTCGCGGGCTCAGCGCCGTTCGCGGGTGGCCGAGAAGGTGATCTCGGGGAAATTATCCTTCATGCGGTTAAGCTCCCAGCTGTTACGCACCAGATAGACAGGTGCGCCTTCGCGGTCTTCGCTCATCGCCGATTTGTTCTGCTCGATGAAGGTTTTCAGGCGGGCCTGGTCCTCGGAGAAGACCCAGCGGGCGGTGTCATACGGCGCGGCCTCGAAGGCGACGGGTACGGAATATTCCTGCTCGATGCGGCTTGAGAGGACGTCCAGCTGCAGCGCGCCGACGACGCCGACAATCCATTCCGCGCCGGTCATCGGGCGGAATACCTGGGTGACGCCCTCCTCCGCCAGATCCTCCAGCGCCTTGCGCATCTGCTTGGCCTTCATCGGGTCTGACAGGCGCACGCGGCGCAGGATTTCCGGGGCGAAGTCCGGGATGCCGGTGAAGCGCAGCTTCTCGCCTTCGGTCAGCGTGTCGCCCACGCGCAGCGTGCCGTGGTTGGGGATGCCGATGATGTCGCCAGGATAGGCTTCCTCGGCCAATGAGCGATCCTGCGCGAAGAAGAAGATCGGCGCCTGGATGGCCATGGGCTTGAGCGTGCGCGAGTGGATCAGCTTCATGCCGCGCACGAATTTGCCCGAGCAGATGCGGGTGAAGGCGATGCGGTCGCGGTGC
>JAJZCG010000039.1 GCA_021846225.1 Pseudomonadota bacterium
CAGCTTGGCGCAAAATCGCAAGAATCTGGGGCTCACTATATCTCGACGTCTTCATAAAAATCTCCTCGTGCAATGTGCCGAGAAAATTCTACTTATCAAGCCAATTAAATGCAGGGGGGATTACCAGAGAAAAAGCAAGCTTTATTTCCCAAGAGCGCCGGGGAGAGGTTGAACCGGTAATCAAAGGCATTGGGCAAATTGTCTCGCAACATCGGGCCCTAGTATGGGCTCGGCCTGATGCCGCAGTTATCGAAGGCGATGCCGAAGTGAACCCTGTACCACAGTTGGCAGGGTGACATAGGAGAACGGCGTGATCCTACCTGAAAATCCACCCGGGTTCATTATCCGCACCGAGGTGCAGAAGGCGGCGTGGGATAATGGCTTTCGCCTTCAACAAGGCGATGACAATGGCTGGCTTCGGTTTGGCTCAACAACTGCGGATATCAAGGTTTGGATCGGCGGTGTGCCACCTGCAGGGCCATGGCTCCTTGCCATTGATCGGGCGGATGTTGCGGCTGAACTCGGTGCTGCACAGGAAGCTGTGCCTGCTGGACCCGGCTATACACGCTACGTGTTTGACAATTTGAAGGCGCTCTATGATGCGCTCGACCGCGTTTATCATCTCGCCGTAAGCTTGCCTGATGCACCGTTTGCTAGGTTCGAGGCGCAGATCAAAGCTTTGCCCCGAACGACCGAGGCCGAGCGTTTGACAATCCAGCGCATCGGGCAGAATCTCTTTAGGGCAGCCCTCATGGCGTATTGGGGGCGGCGTTGTCCCCTAACGGGCATACCAGATCCCGCCCTGCTTCGCGCCTCACATATAGTCCCCTGGGCCGAATGTTCATCCGATGCCGAACGCCTGGATGTTCATAACGGATTACTTCTGTCGTCGCTCTGGGACGCTGCCTTTGACGCCGGGCTTGTCGGTTTCGGGGATGACGGATCAGTCCTCATTTCCCCCACCCTTAGCGACTCAGCACGCGGAGCCCTTGAAGTCACAGCTCCCCGAAAACTCGCGGGTCTCTCGGATGCCCACCGAGCCAATCTCGCCCGTCACCGACAAAAATATTTTTTGAGTTGAGCGGCGCGTTACCGACAGCAACTGGCGATATATGCCAAATCGGAAGGCCAGGGTTAGCCAAGAAACCTGGACTCACAGGATACATCGCCTGCGTGGTAGGCAACTCCGTAACCCACGCGTCTGCTTCCGTGGCTGAAACTTGTTTCTTTTCAGCAATCGATTAATTTTCTAACTTATTGATTCCAATAAGTAAAATGGCGGACCCGACGCGATTCGAACGCGTGACCTTTGCCTTCGGAGGGCAACGCTCTATCCAGCTGAGCTACGGGTCCGTACTGCGGCGCTTCTATCTGAAAACCCGGCACCCGGCAACGGCAATGGAGTATTTCAACTTTTATGGCCTGGTTCCGGCATTTCGCGTGCCAGCCGGATCAGTGGCAGGTGGTCCGGCACCGCGAACTGGCTTTCCCGCAGGCTTGCGATTTCCAGCACCTGCACGGCCTTTGCGTCATCACCCGCCTGCAATGGCAGGTCGCGTAAATTTCCCGGCAGCCTGAAGCAGAACCCCTGCGTGGAGACCCCGAAAACATCGCCCTGGCGGATGCTGGTGCCGGGCAGGTTGTTCCATGCCACGCGAATGTCGAACGGACGGTCATACAGGCGGTGGCCCGCCGGCGCCGCGGCACTTCCCCGCAGCAGCCCCTCGTCCACCCCGGTTTCCTCCACCGCCTCGCGGATCGCCGCTTCCAGCGGGTTTTCCATTCCGCCGTCCACAGCATCTATAAACCCGCCCGGCAGCGCCAGCAGCCCCGCGCCGGGATGATGCAGCCGGGTGATGAGCACCACCTGGCCGAAATCATCAAGCAGGATGGCGTCAGCCGCATGGCGAAGGTGCAGCGCCACATCGCCCGCACCGGGCAGGCGCACGCGGCCCAGGTCATGCACGGCATGGCTGGGAATGTCCCCAAACCGCCCCGCGATAAAGCGATCGGTGATATGCCGCTGCAATGCGGCATCCACGATCATATGGTTTTTAACGGCTTCCACAGGCCCCTCCACAACGAAAAAGGGGCACCCCGTGAGGTGCCCCTTGTTTTTGCTCAGGCCGCGTCGCCTGAAGCGCGGTCGGCGCGCTTGCGGGCGTTGGGGTCCAGGTGCTTCTTGCGCAGGCGCACGGCGCTGGGGGTCACTTCCACCAGCTCGTCATCCTCAACATAGGCAATCGCCTGCTCCAGCGTCATCTTGCGGGGCGGCACCAGCAGCAGCGCCTCGTCCTTGCCGGCGGCGCGGATGTTGGTGAGCTTCTTTTCGCGGACGGGGTTGATGTCGAGATCGTTCTCGCGCGAATGCTCGCCCAGGATCATGCCGACATAAACCTTCTCGCCAGGGGAGACGAACAGCATGCCACGGTCCTGCAGCGCGAACAGCGAGTACTGCACGGCCTCGCCATCCTCGGAGGAGATGAGCGCGCCGTTGCGGCGGCCCTCGATCTTGCCTTTCCAGGGGCCGTAGCCCGCGAACAGGCGGTTCATCACGCCGGTGCCGCGTGTGTCGGTGAGGAACTCGCCGTGGTAGCCGATCAGCCCGCGCGAGGGGATGCGGAAGGTCAGGCGCTGTTTGCCGCCGCCGGAGGGGCGGATGTCCGAAAGCTCACCCTTGCGGCGGGACATTTTCTCAACGACCGCGCCGGCATAGGGCTCGTCCACGTCGATCAGCACTTCCTCATACGGCTCCTCGCGTTCGCCGGTCTCCTCGTTGGTGCGGGTCAGCACGCGCGGGCGGCCGATGGTCAGCTCGAAACCCTCGCGGCGCATCTGCTCGATGAGCACGCCAAGCTGGAGTTCGCCGCGGCCGGAAACCTCGAATGCGTCGGTCTCGGAGCTGTCAGCCACCATGATGGCAACATTGCCCTCGGCCTCGCGGTATAGCCGGTCACGGATCTGGCGCGACGTGACCTTCTTGCCTTCGCGCCCGGCCAGCGGGCTGTCATTGATGCGGAAGGTCATGGAGAGGGTCGGCGGGTCGATCGGGGTGGCGGGCAGGGGGCCTGGCAGATCCATCGAGCCGATGGTGTGCGGGATGGTGGCGTCGGTCAGCCCGGCGACGGCGACGATATCCCCGGCGGAGACTTCATCCACGGCCACGCGGTCCAGGCCGCGGAAGGAGAGCAGCTTGGTCAGACGGCCGGTTTCAACCACGGTGCCGTCCAGGCGGTAGACCTTCACCGGCATGTTGACGGTGGCGCGGCCCTGCTCCACGCGCCCTGTCAGCACGCGGCCGAGGAACGTGTCGGACTCCAGAATGGAGGCAACCATGCCAAACGGCGCTTCTACATCCAGGTTCGGCGCGGGAACATGCGAGAGGATCAACTCGAACAGCGGCGTCAGGCTCTCGCGCGGGTCGGCCAGATCCTTCACGGCCCAGCCCTGACGGCCGGAGGCGAACAACATCGGGAAGTCGAGCTGTTCCTCATTGGCGTCCAGCGCGGCGAAGAGGTCGAACATCTCGTTGTGCACATCGTCGGGGCGGGCGTCGCCACGGTCGATCTTGTTCACCACCACAATCGGCTTCAGCCCGCGCGCCAGCGCCTTGCCGAGCACGAACTTGGTCTGCGGCAGCACGCCCTCGGCTGCGTCCACCAGGATCACGGCGCCGTCCACCATGTTCAAGATACGCTCCACCTCGCCGCCGAAGTCGGCGTGGCCTGGGGTGTCGACAATGTTGATGCGCACGTCATTCCAGACCACCGAGGCCACTTTCGCCAGAATGGTGATGCCGCGCTCTTTTTCGAGGTCGTTGCGGTCGAGCGCGCGCTCGGCCACGGCCTGGTGGGCCGCATAGGCGCCAGACTGCTTGAGAAGCTGGTCGACGAGCGTGGTTTTGCCATGGTCAACGTGTGCGATGATGGCGACATTGCGGATTTTTGGAGCGGACATTTTTGACGGGCCTGACAGTTAGTGCAGTACAGTTAGTGCAATGCTTGGGCCGCTGCCTCGTATGAACGGAGCAACGGCCCAAAAATCGCGCGGAAGATTTCCCGCTCCGCATAGCCATATTGCGCCGCAAAAGCGAGGGCTAAAACGCCATTGCAGCGTTGCGGCGGCGTGTAACCCAAAAATTAATGGAATTGCGGCATGAAAGCCTCGTCACGGACCGGGCATTTGCCTAAGCATTCGTCCTGATGGGAGGCGGAGCCGGCTTGAGATTTTTACTGTCTGGCATGGGGGCGATGCTGCTGCTGGCCTCCGCTGCGCGGGCTGACCTGCCGCCGGGGCAGGCATGCGCCACCGCCGGGCACGCCGCCGAACAGGCCGCCGCTTTGCCAGCCAACCTGCTGGTCTCCATCGGCATGGTGGAAAGCGGCCACCCCGACCCGCTGACCGGCCGCATCGCCCCCTGGCCCTGGACCGTGAACGCTGACGGCAACGGGCAGTATTTCGCGGACAAAGCCTCGGCTGAAGCCTTCGTCCGGCTGGCCTTATCCTCCGGCGCGCGCGATATCGACGTCGGCTGCTTCCAGATCAGCCTGCAAAACCACCCGGATGCCTTCGCCTCTCTCGACGATGCCTTCGACCCCGTGGAAAATGCCGATTACGCCGCCGGTTTTCTCAGCCGCCTGAAAAGCCAGACCGGTTCGTGGAACACGGCCATCGCTGATTACCACTCCGCGGAGCCCGACCTGGGCCTGCCCTACCAGAGGCATGTTCTTGCCGTCTGGCATGGTATCGGCAACGTACCGCCCGGGCTGGATACCCAGCTCTCCGCCGCGCTCAACGCGCCGGACCCTTATGTCATCATGATGTCGCCCGCTGCCCGGCGGGTTCATGTCTATACCCTGGACAGCCCCCCCGGCGCCGGGTTGCCGCCCGGCCTGCCCCGGGTGATCACGCCATAAAAAAAGGCCAGAGGATCAACCTCTGGCCTTTTTGCGAGTGTAACCGCCGCGATCAGATCTCGAGCAGCAGGCGGCGCGGGTCTTCCAGGCTTTCCTTCACGCGCACCAGGAAGGAGACGGCCTCGCGGCCATCGATGATGCGGTGGTCATAGGAGACGGCCAGGTACATCATCGGGCGGATTACCACCTGCCCGTTCACCGCCACCGGGCGTTCCTGGATTTTATGCATGCCCAAAATAGCCGACTGCGGCGGGTTGATAATCGGCGTGCTCATCAGCGAGCCGTAAACACCGCCGTTGGTGATGGAGAAGGTGCCGCCGGAGAGCTGCTCCAGTTTCAGCGTGCCCTCCTTGGCGGCCTTGCCGAACCCGGCGATCTCCGCCTCGATCTGCGCGATGGTTTTCTCGCCCGCGTCACGGATCACCGGCACCACCAGCCCGTTGGCGCCGCCAACGGCGATGCCCATGTGGACGTAGTGCTTGTAGACGATGTCATCGCCGTCGATCTCGGCGTTAACCGCGGGGAATTCCGCCAGCGCCGCGACCACGGCCTTCACGAAGAAGCCGTTGAAGCCCAGGCGCACACCCTTATGCTTCTTCTCGAAGGCTTCCTTGTACTCGCTGCGCAGCGCCATGATCGCGCTCATATCCACCTCGTTGAAGGTGGTGAGCATCGCGGCGGTGTTCTGCGCGTCCTTCAGGCGGCTGGCGATGGTCTTGCGCAGCCGGGTCATCTTCACACGCTCTTCACGCGTATCGGGCGCGCGGGCGGGCTTGGCCGCGGGCGCGGCGGGCGCCACGGGCGGTTTGTTGACGAACGCCAGCACATCCCCCTTGGAAATGCGGCCGTCCTTGGCGGTGCCGGTGCCAATGTCAGTGGCGGAGATGTGTTTCTCCTCCATCATCTTCGCGGCGGCGGGCAGCGCTGCCACGCCAGGGCGCGCCACGGGGCCAGGCGGCAGCTGCGGCGGATGCACGCCGGCGGCGGCGGCGGGCGCGGTTGCGGGGGCGGATTTGGGTTCGATCAGTTTCGCCGCGGGCTTTGCCCCTGCGGCGCCGATCCGGCCCAGCAGCGCGCCGACCTCGACCTCAGCCCCTTCCGGCGCGATGATCTCTTCCAGCGTGCCGGATTCCGGCGCGTTGACCTCAACGGTCACCTTGTCGGTTTCCAGCTCCACCAGGGGTTCGTCGGCAGCCACGGTGTCCCCGGCTTTTTTCATCCATCGCGCGATGGTTGCGCTGGTAACGCTTTCCCCAAGTGTCGGGACTTTGATGTCGGCGGCCATAACTGCTCCTAATTTGTAGACGCGGGGTCGTTTGGGAGGTGTTGCGAAAGTTTAGACGGATAATGCCTCGTTCACCAGGGCGGCCTGCTCGGCGGCATGGACGCGGGCAAGGCCGGTCGCCGGGCTGGCGGCGGCGGCGCGGCCGACGTAGCGCGGCCGCTTGGCGGCGCCTCCGGCGGCGAGCAGCACAGCCTCGATCTTGCGATCAACGAAGGTCCAGCCGCCGTTGTTCTCAGGCTCTTCCTGGCACCACACCACCTCAGCCTTGGTGTAGGGCGCCAGTGCGGCCTGCAGCTTGCGGGCCGGGAAGGGGTAGAACTGCTCCAGCCGGACGATGGCGACATTCTTGATGCCGCGTTCGCGCCGCTCGGCCAGCAGGTCGTAATATACCTTGCCGGAGCAGATCACGACGCGCTTCACCTGTGCCGGTGCCGCGATCTGGTCGATCTCCGGGATCACATATTTGAAGCCGGAACCGGTGGTCATATCGCTCAGCGGCGAGATGGCCAGCTTATGCCGCAGCAGGGACTTAGGCGTCATCAGCACCAGCGGCTTGCGGAAGTTGCGCTTGAGCTGGCGGCGCAGCGCGTGGAAGTAGTTTGCCGGCGTCGTCAGGTTGCACACCGTCATATTGCGTTCGGCGCAGAGCTGCAGGTAGCGCTCCAGACGTGCGGAAGAGTGCTCCGGCCCCTGGCCCTCATGCCCGTGCGGCAGCAGCAGCGTCAGGCCGCACATGCGCAGCCACTTGGTTTCGCCCGAGGCCAGGAACTGGTCGATAATGACCTGCGCGCCGTTGGCGAAATCGCCGAACTGCGCTTCCCACAGCACCAGCACGCTGGGGTCCGCCAAAGCGTAGCCGTATTCAAAGCCCAGCACGCCGACTTCTGAGAGGAGCGAGTTGAAGATCTCGATCCGCGCCTGGTCCGGGCTGATGTTGTTCAGCGGCGTGTATTCGTTCTGGTTAGTCTGGTCGATCAGCACGGCGTGGCGCTGGCTGAAGGTGCCGCGCTGGCAATCCTCGCCGGAGAGCCGCACGCGGTGGCCGTCGAGCATCAGCGTGCCGAAGGCCAGCGCCTCGCCGGTCGCCCAGTCGATGCCCTCGCCGGTCTCGATCATCTGCCGCTTGGCTTCGAGCTGGCGCAGAATCTTGGAGTTGATGTCAAAATTTTCCGGCGGCGTGGAGATCGCCTTGCCAACCTCGCGCAGCTGCTCGAGCGGCGCGGCGGTGGCCTGTTCTTCCTGCTCGTCCTCCTCGGAGGCCTGGCCCAGGCCCGACCAATGGCCTTCCAGCCAGTCCGCCTTGTTCACCTTGTACGCCTGCGCGCCCTTGTAGGCGTCCTCCAGGGTCTGGTTGTAATTATCGGCAATCGCCTGCGCCTGTTCGGCGCTCACGCTGCCTTCGGCCGCCAGGGCCTCGGCATAGAGCGCGCGCGTCGTCTTCAGGGCCTTGATCGCCTTGTACATGATCGGCTGCGTGAACGCCGGTTCCTCGTTCTCGTTATGCCCATGGCGGCGGTAGCAAACGAGGTCGATCACGACATCGACCGCGAATTCCATGCGGAATTCGGTCGCCAGCCGGGCCGCGAACACCACGGCCTCCGGATTGTCGCCGTTCACATGCAGGATCGGCGATTGCACGGCCTTGGCAACGTCCGTGCAATACAGGCCGGAGAAGGCATGCGCCGGCACGGTGGTGAAGCCGATCTGGTTGTTGACGACCAGATGCACCGAGCCGCCGGTGCGGTAGCCGATCAGCTGGCTCATCGCCAGGGTCTCATATACCACGCCCTGGCCCGCAAAGGCGGCGTCGCCATGCATCAGAATCGCCATCGCATTGCGGCGGGAGGCATCGCCCATCATGTCCATGCGGGCGCGGATCTTGCCGACCACCACAGGGTCCACCGCTTCGAGATGCGAGGGGTTGGGTTGTAGCGAGAGATGCAGCTGGTTGCCGTTGATGTTGATGTCGGTGGAGGTGCCGAGATGGTACTTAACGTCACCGGAGCCTTCCACATCCTCAGGTTTGGCGCTGGCGCCGCCGAACTCGCTGAACAGCGCGACGAGCGGCTTCTGCACGATGTTGACCAGCGTGTTCAACCGGCCGCGATGCGGCATGCCGATGGCAATTTCCTTCACCCCGCCCTTGGCGGCCGTCTCGATGATCGTATGCAGCGCCGGGATCGTGCTCTCGCCGCCCTCCAGGCCGAAGCGCTTGGTGCCGACATAGCGGCGCTGGCAGAAGGTCTCGAAACTGTCAGCCTCGGTCAGCTGGCGCAGGATCTTGGTTTTTTCTTCCGGCCCAAACGCGGCGAGCCAGGGCGCGCCCTCGATCCGCTGCTGGATCCAGGATTTTTGCGCCGGGTCCTGGATGTGCATGAACTCGACGCCGATTTCCCCGCAATAGCTGGCGCGCAGGATGGCGAGAATTTCCCGCACCGTCGCGTTGTCATGGCCGAGCACGCCATTGATGAAAATGGGCCGGTCCATGTCCTCGCTGGTGAAGCCATAGGTGGCGGGGTCAAGCTCGGGGTGCTGGCGCGGCTGGCGCAGATGCAGCGGGTCGAGCTGCGCTTCCAGATGTCCGCGCACGCGGTAGGCGCGGATGAGCATCAGCGCGCGGATGGAATCCAGCGTCGCGGCGCGGGTGTCGGCGGTGGGCGGCGGGGCCGATTTGGTGGCCTCCGGGACTTCGAAAACCGCGGGGCGGGGGGCCCAGGACGCGCCCGATGCATCGGTGAGGACCGAGCGGGCCTCATCGTCCAGCGAGGCGAAGAGCACCGCGAAATCCGGGTCCACCGAATGCGGGGCGGAGATCCATTTTGCGTAAAGCTGTGCAATGAACTGGGCATTCGCCCCGTTCATGGCGGTTGCGATGATGTCGACGCCGGCCATGCCAAACCTATCCCTCTGTAAAGCGATTCCGTCCCGCTTGTTCCACGCTGCCACACTGCGGCAGTGTCAAGCTCACCCTCCCGCGCGAGAGGGGCGGGTTTGCGAACTCTGCGGGCATATAAGCCACAAGCCCGGCCTGATCTTTATCCGGTTTGGAGGGGCTGGGTTGTTCAACCTGCATGTGTATCAGCTTATCCGCCCCGCGCCTTCCGATTTCTTAAAATCCGCCCGTTTCATAATGAGAAAACAATGAGAAAACCCGGCCGGGCGCCATGAAAAAGGCTGAACCGCTTGCGCGATTCAGCCTTTAACAGATCAATCACATAGGTGCTGCGCTTATGCCCGCAGCGCCTTCACCATGGTGCTGCCCAGCGCCGCCGGGCTGTCGGCGACAAAAATGCCCGCCTCCTGCATGGCGGCGATTTTCGCCTGCGCGGTATCCTTGCCGCCCGAGATCACCGCCCCGGCATGGCCCATGCGGCGGCCCGGAGGCGCGGTCACGCCAGCGATGAAGCCGACGACAGGCTTCTTGATCTTGTGGCGGGAGAGGAATTCCGCCGCGTCGATCTCGGAGGGACCGCCGATCTCGCCGATCATGATGATCGCCTGGGTCTCGTCGTCATGCAGGAACAGGTCCAGCACCTCGATGAAATCCATGCCCTTCACCGGGTCGCCGCCGATGCCAACGCAGGTGGACTGGCCAAGCCCGGCGGCGGTGGTCTGCGCCACGGCCTCATAGGTCAGCGTGCCGGAGCGCGAGACGATGCCGATCGAGCCGCGCTTGTGGATGTGGCCGGGCATGATGCCGATCTTGCATTCATCCGGGGTGATGACGCCGGGGCAGTTCGGCCCCACGAGGCGCGAGCTGGAACCGCAGAGCGCGCGCTTCACCCGCACCATGTCGAGCACCGGAATGCCCTCGGTGATGCACACGATCAGCTCCATCCCGGCGTCGATCGCCTCGAGAATGGAGTCGGCCGCGAACGGCGGCGGCACATAAATCGCCGAGGCATTGGCGCCGGTCTTGGCGCGCGCCTCGCCCACGGTGTTGAACACCGGCAGGTCGAGATGCTTGGTGCCGCCCTTGCCCGGTGTCACGCCGCCCACAACCTGCGTGCCATAGGCCAGCGCCTGCTCGGAGTGGAACGTGCCCTGCGCGCCGGTGAAGCCCTGGGTGATGACTTTGGTGTTCTTGTTGACGAGAATGGCCATTACGCGGCTTCCTTCACGGCTTTGACGATTTTTTCAGCAGCATCGGCGAGGTTGTCCGCCGGGATGATCGGCAGGCCGGATTTGGCCATGATATCCTTGCCAAGCTGCACATTGGTGCCTTCCAGGCGCACCACCAGCGGCACGGAGAGCGAAACCTCCCGCGCGGCGGCGATCACGCCCTCGGCGATCACATCGCAGCGCATGATGCCGCCGAAAATGTTGACCAGAATGCCCTCCACGTTCGGGTCCGAGAGAATGATCTTGAACGCCGCCGTCACGCGCTCCTTGGTCGCGCCGCCGCCAACGTCCAAAAAGTTCGCCGGCTCCGCGCCGTAGAGCTTGATGATGTCCATGGTTGCCATCGCCAGCCCGGCGCCGTTCACCATGCAGCCGATGTTCCCATCCAGCGCCACATAAGAGAGGCTGTGCTTGTTGGCTTCCAGCTCCTTGGGGTCTTCCTCGGACTCGTCGCGCAGCTTCTCGATCTCGGGATGGCGGTAGAGCGCGTTGTCGTCGAAGCTCACCTTGGCATCCAGCGCGATGATCTCGCCCGCGCCGGTCACCACCAGCGGGTTGATTTCCATGATCGCCGCATCCAGCGCGACGAACGCCTCATAGATCGCGCTCACGAACTTGGTGAACGTGCCGACCTGCTTGCCTTCCAGGCCCAAGCCGAAGGCCAGCTTACGGGCGTGGAAACCGGAAATCCCGGAAGCCGGGTCAACCGGGGCGCGCAGAATCTTCTCGGGGTGGTGCTCGGCCACTTCCTCGATCTCCATGCCGCCCTCGGTGGAGGCGATGATCACGATCTCGGAGACCGAACGGTCGATCAGCAGGGAGAGATACAGCTCACGCTTGATATCGCAGCCGGCTTCCACATAAACGCGGCGCACCAGGCGGCCGGCCGGGCCGGTCTGCTTGGTGATCAGCGTGTGGCCGATCATCGCGGCGGCGGCTTCACGCACTTCGTCGAGCGATTTGGCCAGGCGCACACCGCCCTTGCCGTTGGGGTCATCCTTGAACTTGCCAGCCCCGCGCCCACCGGCATGGATCTGGGATTTTACCACATACACCGGCCCGGGAAGCTTTTTCGCGGCTTCCACGGCTTCTTCCGGCGTCCAGGCGACATGCCCGCCCAACACTGCGACGCCATAGGCTTTCAGCAGTTCCTTGCCCTGATATTCATGTATGTTCATTTGAAGTCGGCCTACCCTGTTTTCTGGAGTTAAAAAGGCGTCGCCGGGGGTGCTACTCCAATCATCAGCCCCCGGCAAGAAGCATTGCTGCGCTGCGGAAGCCACACAATTGCAGGGGGAAAGCCCGGCGGCATCTCCCCGTTAGTCAAGTCAGATGTGGCAGTTTCAGATATTCCTCGCTCTGCATTTCCTCCAGGCGGGAGGCGGTGCGCTCAAATATCGCAGCGCCTTCGCCGGAGCGGTACAAATCATCGGGCCGCGCGGCGGCGGTGGCGTAGAGTTTCACCCGGTGTTCATAAAGCGCGTCGATCAGCGTCACGAACCGGCGCGCCTCATCGAAATTATCCGGCGAAAGCCTCGGAATTCCGTCGATCAGTATGTTGTGATAATGCGTCGCCAGGGCCAGATAGTCGCCCGGCCCGAGCGGCACGCCGCAAAGCGCCTGGAAGTCGAAGCGCGCCGTCTGCGCCCCGGCCAGCGGTACGGCCAGGGTGCGTCCGGTCACGACGATGCTCTCCGCCTTCGGCGTCACCCCGGCGGTAATTTCGTTAAAAATCCGGTCCAGCGCCGCGTCGGCCTTTGTATTGGCGGGCACATACCAGCATCCCAGCCCATGCAACCGCTCGCGCCGGTAGTCGCGCTCGGCGTCCAGCACCAGCACGTCCAGCTTTTTCTTGATCAGCCCGATGAACGGCAAAAACGCATCGCGCCCCGGCTTGCCCTTATATAAGTCATCCGGGAGGGTATTGGAGGTGGCGACGACAACCACCAGCCGGGCGAACAGCGCCTCGAACAGCCGGCCCAGGATCATCGCGTCCACAATGTCATGCACCTGGAATTCGTCGAAGCAGAGCAGGGCGGCTTCCTCGGCGATCTCATCGGCCAGGGCGGGGATCGGATCGGCGATGTTGGGATTGTTGCGCTTGATGGCATGGAAGCGCCGGTGCGCATCCTGCATGAATTCATGGAAATGGATGCGTTTCTTGCGCGGCACGTCGGCCGCCTCGAAGAACAGGTCCATCAGCATGGATTTGCCGCGCCCGACCTCACCCACGATATACAGCCCGTTGGGATGGTCCTGCACCTCATCCACCTGCTTGCGGTGGAGCAACCGGCCGACCCAGCCGTTGGGCGGTTTTTTCGGGTAGGGGTTATAGCCGCGCAGCTTCGCCCATAAATCCTGCAGCCGCTCGGCCGCGCTGGCCTGCGCGGGGTCGGAGACGATCATCCCGGCGGCGACGCGGGCGCGGTACGCGGGGATGACGCCGGGAGCGGAGTGGGAGGCGCTGGACATACTGGGCAACCCCGATACTCCCGGGGCTTGTGCGGCGCAACAACCATAAAGCTTAGGTGCATTGCGCGCGAGGCTAGGCAATAATCCAGGGGCGCCGCGCGCAATTATTTGTCGTGCGCCTCGCGGGCCCCGCGCACATTGACGCGCGGCCCCGGCTTGAATACGCATTTGCTCATGGATATTCTCGATTTCGAGGGTTTGCGCGCGGCGCCCGTCGCGGCCAGCCCGTTTCCCCACATCGTGCTGCCGCGTTTCGTGAAGCCGCAGGCGCTGCCCGCCGTGTTCGCGGCCCTGCCGCCGATGAAGGGGCGCGGCAGCTTCCCCATCGGCGCGTTGAAGCTGGGGCCGGCCGCGCGCGCCGCCATCGCGGGGCTGGAAGGTGAAGAGTTCCGCGCCATCATCGCCGGGAAATTCGGGCTGGACCTCCAGGGCGCCCCGTTGATGACCACCCTGCGCGGCAATTCCGGCGCGCAGGACGGCCAGATTCACACCGATTCCACGGCCAAGCGCGTCACCATCCTGCTCTATCTCAACCCCGCCAGCGGCGCGGCCTGGGCGCGCCAGGAGGGTTGCCTGCGCCTGCTGCGCAACGGCACGGATCTGGAGAATTACGCCGCCGAAATCCCCCCGGTGGACGGCACCCTGCTGGTTTTCCCCAACAGCCCCACCGCCTTTCATGGTCACAAACAATTCATCGGCCAGCGCTATGTGGTGCAGATGAACTACATGACCACCAGCACGAAGGCGAAGGCCGAGATGCGCCGCCACCACCTCTCGGCGTTCATCAAGCGCCTCACCCGCGCGGCTTAGAGTCTGATCGTTTGAGTTTGGCCCGCGTGAGCGGGACAAACGAAAGCGTGAATCAGCCTCTTATTGGTAAATTTCTGATCGTTTGAGTTTGGCCCGCGTGAGCGGGACAAACGAAAGCGTGAATCAGCCTCTTATCGGTAAATTAGAGTGCGTTCGGATTGGCGCTCTCGCGTCAATTCGAATGCATTCTAACCCAGCCGTTTCAGCTTCAAGGGGTCAGGCCGCAGAAAAACCTCCGCCCCCGGCGCAAACCGCTCTCTCCCGCCTGCCTCCAGGTGCACCACAAACCGCGCCGCCGCCCCGGCGCATTCCAGCCGCAGCCCGGCGCCATGCCCGCGCGCGGATAAAACCGTTGCCGGCATTCCCGTTCCGGCCAGCGCGATGTCCGTGGCGCGGATGGCGTAGCTGGCGCCCTCTGCCTCCCAGACATTCTCAAACCCCAGCAGTTGCGCCGCCGCCGCCGAGCCGGGGTTGTTGAAAACCTCGCTTGTGAGCCCCTGCTGGATCACCCGCCCCCCCGCCAGCAGCACCAGCCAGTCCGCCATTCCGGCGATCACCGGGTCGTGCGTTGCCGCGAGTGCGGGCAGGCCGCGTGCGGTGAGCGTTTCATGCAGCCAGGCCAGCGCGGTATCGCGGGTCGCCGCGTCCAGCCCGCTCAGCGGCTCGTCCAGCAGCAAAAGCTCCGGCCCATGGGCCAGCGCGCGGGCCAGCGCCACCCGCTGCGCCTCGCCGCCTGAAAGCCCGTTCACCGCGCGCCGCGCCAGCGCCCCCAGCCGCAACTCGTCCAGCAGTGCCTGCGCCTGCGCCAGGCGCCGCGGCCCGCGCAGCGCATAAGCGGTGTTTTCCAGCACGTTGAGATGCGGAAACAGCCCCGAATCCTGAGGCAGATACCCAATTGGCCGCGCCTGCGCGCTCAGCCCGCCCCAGGGCGCGCCCGCCGCCGGGAGCAGCCCGGCCAGCGCCTTCAGGAGCGAGGTTTTGCCAGCACCCGAGCGCCCAAGCAGCGCGGTGAAGCCCTGTATCTCAAATTGCGCGTGCAGCGCCACCGGCGCGGCCAGCCGGTAATCGACCAAAAGCGGCTTCATCCCCGCCGCCTGGCGCGCAGGCCCAGCCACAGCGGCAGCGGCAGCGCCGCCAGCAGAAACACCGCCACCAGCGGAAACACCGCCTGAATCCCCAGGTCCTGCATATCCACCCACAGCCGCACCGGCATGCCCGCCGGGAAGTATGCGAGGATCAGCACGATGCCGAGTTCCCCCAGCGCGCGCACCCAGCAGAGCGCGAGCGCCCCCGCCAGCCCGCGCCGCGCCAGCGGCAGCGTTACCCGCCAGAACACCCGGCCGGGCCCATCCCCCAGCGTGCGGGCGATCTGCTCCAGCTCCTCTGGCACCTCCACCAGCGCGGCGCGTGCGGCCATGATATAAGTGGGCAGCGCCGCATAAACCCCAGCCAGTACAAAAGCCGCCGGCGAGTTGGTGAGCACCAGCCCAAACCGTGCGAACGCCCCCCCGGCCGGCGCCGCCGGGCCGTAAAAACTCGCCAGCAATATGCCCAGCGCCAATGTGGGCATCATCATGGGGATCAACACCAGCGCCTCCACCAGCGCGCCGCGCCGCCCGGCGTTGCGCGCCAGATACAAGGCCAAGGGCGTTCCCATCACCGCGATCAGCCCCACGCTCAGCGCCCCGCCCGCCAGCGAGGTGGCAACCGCGCGCAGATCCTGTGCGTCCAGGCTGGCGGCGCGCCAATCCCCGCCGGTCAGCAGCGCGAACAACGGTACGCATAAAAACGCCAGCACCAGGAGCAGAACCCCCCGCCGGGCGAGGCCGAGGGCGGTCAGATGTTTCGTCCCATCTCGGGACCGTAACCGTTGCGCGTCAAAATCGCCTGCCCGGCCGCGCTGCTTAAAAACGCGGCAAAGGCCGCGCCCGCCCGCGGGTTGGGGGCGTTTTTCAACACGGCGGCATAGAACATAAGCGGGCTTGGATGCAGGGTTTTGCCATGCAGGCGCAACCCAGCCCGGCTGTACCAGTCCTTCGCCAGGGCGGGATCGCTCAGATTAACCTCCGGCGGCAGCGCGATGAACGGCAGGTGCTGCGACACCGCGGCACTCTTGTATGTGAGCGTCGCGTCGATCTGCCCGTCCTGCAAACGCGCGAGCAATGAAGGTTCAGTGAAAATCTGCGCCGGGTTTTCCACCGCCCCGGCCACCCGCGCCGCGAACCCCGGCAGCTTGTAGTAAGCCTCCGCCAGTTGCAGCGCATACAAAACATACTGGCCCTGCGGGTCGGCCGCCGGGTCGGTACGGCCAAAACGCAGGCCCGGCGTGGCCAGAATTGCCCGCCAGTCTGTCTCCGCCTGCGCAAAACGCGCCGCGAAGGCAGACCCCGGCGCATAGGCCAGCACCATCTCCGTGCTGGCGAAGGCGGCAGCGCTCGCGGCCAGCCCCGCCGCTTCCACAACCCGCACCGGCGCCGCCGAGACCGAGACGAACACATCCGCGATCAGCGCCTTGCCCGCCAGCAGATGCGCCAGCGCCATCGCCGCCTGGCCGATGCCATGAAACGGCGCCCCGGTGCGCGCGCTGAATGCCGGGCCAAGCCCCCGGTCCATGACCATGCCCATTGACCCAGCGAACGCCACCGTGACCGCCTGCGCCGCGAAAGCGGGCGATGCGAGCAGGCAGGCGCCGCCGGCGAGCAGAAAACGGCGTGATGCGGACATGGCGGGCTCCGTGGTTGCGTTTCAGACGATATGTTTGCATGGCTATATCGTCAATCGCCGCGAATCATGCTTGGCTCCGCCCATGGCATCCGCACCGCACCCCCCCGCGCTGGCGTTGCGCCTGCGCCTGCAACAGCATGGCGAAGTCGTCCTGGGGCCTGGCCGGGCCGATTTGCTGGCCTATATCGCGCAAACCGGCTCCATCGCGGCGGCGGGGCGGCGCATGGGCATGAGCTATAAACGCGCCTGGGCCCTGGTGGACTCGTTAAACAGCCTGTTCCAGCAGCCTTTGGTGCTGGCGGCCAAGGGCGGGGCAGGGGGTGGCGGCGCGCAGCTCACGCCGCTTGGGGAGCGCCTGCTCACTGCCTATCGCGGGCTGGAGGCAGCCGCCGCCGGGGCGGGCGCTGCCTGGCTGCGGGAAATTGAGGGCGCATTAGCTGTTCCGCCGGAACGAAAACCCAGCTACGGTGGGCATAATGATAAGTGATCTGCCAAATATCCTCACCCTCTCGCGCATCGGCGCGATTCCCTTGCTCGTGCTCTTTGTCGCCATCGGCGCGCCCTGGGCGGATTTTCTGGCCGCCCTGGTGTTTCTCATCGCGGCGGTGACCGATTATCTTGACGGCCGGCTGGCCCGCGAAATGGCCCAGATGTCGGATTTCGGCCGCATGCTCGATCCGATCGCCGACAAGCTGCTGATCGGCGCGACGCTGATGGCGCTGGTCGGCTTTGGCCACCTGCCGGGCTGGGGCATCTACCCCGCCATCGTCATCATGCTGCGCGAAATCCTGGTCAGCGGCCTGCGCGAATATCTGGCCGAACTGCGCATCGGCCTGCCGGTGACGCGGCTGGCCAAATGGAAAACCGGCGTGCAGATGGTGGCGCTCGGCCTGCTGCTGCTGGGGAGCGGGGGCGCGCGGATCATCGGGCTCGGCTGGCTGCCGATGGCCTGGATCGGCGGCACCTTGTTATGGATGGCCGCGGCCCTCACCCTCGTCACCGGCTGGGATTACCTCACCGCCGGGCTGCGCCACGCCAGCGCCCCGCGCCCCGGCGCCTGAACAAGCGCGCATTTCCTCCGGGCGCCGGTTCGGCTAAACACGGGCGCAAGTGCATGGGAGTCATGGTTTTGCGGCATCGTCTGGTTCTGGTTCTGGGTATGGTATTGTTGTTGTCCGGTTGCGCGAGCGAGCGCCATTTCGCCGCGGATTCCTTGTGGCCGTTCGGCAATCCGAATGCGCCCAGGGTGGCGAGCGAAACCGCCCAGCGTTCCCTGGGCAAAAGCCCCGATGTCACGCCGATCCCGCCGCAGGCGGGCGATGTCTGGCCCGGCCCGGTGCAGCCGATGCCGACGTTGAGCGACATCCAGAAAAACGCGAATCTGCCGCTTGGCCAGTCCTACACGCCCTCGCTGCCCTCGCCCTACCCGCCCGGGCAGGGCCCGGCCCCAGGCGCCGCCGGCAGCACTCTGTACGCGGTTCCTGCGGGGGCGGCGCCGCAGGTGGTGCCTCCAACCAGCAGCGGCAATTAAAATGAAGCTGCTTTATTTTGCCTGGGTACGGGAGAAAATAGGGCAGACCGAGGAAAATCTGCCCCTGCCGGAAGGCGTTTCCACGGTGGGCGGCCTGGTTTCCTGGCTGCGCGCGCGCTCGCCCGGCCATGCCGCCGCTTTCGCTGACCCCAGGTTGATCCGCTGCGCGATCGGCCAGGAATTCGTGGGTATGGACACCCCCCTCGCCGGCGCCGCCGAGGTGGCTTTTTTCCCGCCCGTCACAGGTGGCTGAATTGCCGCGCATCCTGGTCCAGGCGGTGGATTTCAACCCCGGCGCCGAGCTGGCGCGGCTTGGCGGCGAGGAAACCGGCGGCATCGCCAGCTTCACCGGTATCGTGCGCGCCAGCCATGGCGCCGGCCCGCGAATCGCCGCCCTCACGCTGGAGCATTATCCGGGCATGACCGAGGCGGCCTTGGCAAAACTGGCCGCCCGCGCGCAGGCCCGCTGGGCGCTCACCGGCTGCACCATCATCCACCGCATCGGCAGGCTGTTGCCGGGGGAGAACATCGTGTTCGTGGCGGCGGCCAGCGCGCACCGGGGCGATGCCCTGCAGGCGGTGGCGTTTTTGATTGATTATTTGAAAACCAGCGCCCCATTCTGGAAGGCCGAGGAGCGCGAGGATGGCACCCGCCATTGGGTGGCTGCCCGCGCGGCGGATGAGGCGGCCGCGGCGGGCTGGGATGAATAGACTCTCCGGCAAAGGTTTGCCCCGCCCGGCGGGTCGGCTATAGACGCCTCCATGAACCTGAAAGATCACATTCGCGGCATCCCTGATTTCCCCAAGCCGGGAATTCTTTTCTATGACATCTCAACCCTGCTGCGCCATGCCGATGCCTGGCAGGTGGCGATGGGCCGGATGGCCAACGTCGTGCGGGCGTATCATCCCACCGTGCTGGCCGGGGTGGAGAGCCGGGGCTTTCTGCTGGCCGCGCCGCTGGCGCTCAAGCTGGGCTGCGGCTTTGTCATGCTGCGCAAGCGCGGCAAGCTGCCCGGCGAGACCGTGGGGCTGGACTACGATCTGGAATACGGAACCGACCGGATCGAGATCCAGGCCGATGCCGTGACGCCGGGCGCGAAGGTGGTGGTGGTCGACGATCTGCTGGCCACGGGCGGCACCATGGCCGCTGGGATTAAACTGTTGCAGAATGTTGGCGCCGAGGTTGTCGCCGCGGCCGCGCTGATTGAGCTGACCTTTCTGAACGGCCGTCAGAAGTTAGACGTTCCCTTCGAGGCGCTTGTTCAGTACGACGATTGAGCCTGCCATTAATTGGCCACGAATAAGGCGTGACATGCCGTTTGACCGGAAGAGGGTGGTAGTCCGAATGAATCGCCGGCAGCTCATGCGCGGATTGGCTTTGGCGTCCCTGGTGCCGTTTGGTGCGGGGCGCGCGCGGGCCTTGGCTGCCCTCACATTGCTGGTGGCCGGGCCGGATGGCCAACAGACGAGCCGCTGGGGCAAAGCCTGCGCGCTGGCGATGCAGTCTGGCTTTCCGGGTACGCCCACCATCGGCACCCAGGCGGTCGGCGGGCTGGATGGCGTCACCGGCGCCAACCGGCTGGACGCACTGGTTGTCCCCGACGGAAAAACCGCCGCCATTTTGCCGGGAGCGGCGATAACCGCCTGGCTCACCAGCGATTCGCGCGTGCATTTTGACCCCACGCGCTGGGTGCCGCTGATGGCGGGGGCCAACTCCGGCGTGCTGGTGGCGCGCCTGCCCGCCGGCGCAACGCCGGATTTAAACGCCCTGCAATCCCTGGCCCCTTTGAAGCTGGCGGCCGACCAGCCCGAGAGCAACGATCTCGCCGCGCTGCTCGCCCTGGCCCGGCTTGGCGTCGCCACGCTCCCGGTGTTCGGCCTGCGCAGCACGGATGCCAAAATCAGCGCCTTCATCGCCGGGCAGGTGGATGCGGTGTTCCTCTGCGGCGAGGGTGTGCCTGAGGATATCGCCCCCCTCACCGCCGGTGGCGGCGTGCCGGTGTTCAGCCTGGGCCTGCAAAACGCTGACGGCAGCATCAGCCCCGACCCGGCGTTCCCCAAACTGCCCGACGCCACGGCCCTCGGCCCCAGCGTCACCCCCTTTCTGGACACCTCCTACCGCGCCGCCGCCTGCGCCGCGCGGCTGGATTTCATCATGGTGCTGCCGCGGCTGACGGACCCGAGCCTCATCGCGCAATGGCGCCAGGCCGCCAGCGAGGCCACCGCCGCCCCGGCCCTGGTTGCCGCCGCCAGCGCCAGCTCCATCGCCCTGGAATCGGCCCCGGCGGTCATCGCGAGCCTTACCACCCTCAACCTCGCACCCGCTGACCAGGCGCAAATGCTGTCGTTTCTGACCAAGAATTTCGGCTGGCAGCCGGGCTGATTTGGCAAAACCGGCCAAATCCTTCGTCTGTTCGGCCTGCGGCAGCGTGTTCCCCAAATGGGGCGGGCGCTGCGAGGCGTGCGGCGCCTGGAACACGCTGGAGGAGCAGGCGGCCATTCCGGCGCTGCCCGGCGGCCTCAAAGCCACCGGCAACGCGCGCGGCAAAAAGATCGAATTCGTTGGCCTCTCGGGCATAACGCCGCTGCCGCCGCGCGTGCCCACCACCATCGCGGAGTTTGACCGCGTGCTCGGCGGCGGGCTGGTTCCGGCCTCGGTCGTGCTGGTCGGCGGCGATCCCGGCATCGGCAAATCCACTTTATTATTACAGGCGGGCGCCGCGCTGGGCCGCGCGGGCAGCCAGGTTATTTATATCTCGGGCGAAGAATCGGTGGACCAGATCCGCATGCGCGCCGCCCGCCTCGGCCTCACCGATGCGCCGATGCACCTTGCCGCCACCACCCAGCTGGGCGACATCCTGGCCAGCCTGGCGCAATTCCCTGATGCCGCGCTGGTCGTCATCGACTCCATCCAGACCATGTGGACCGAAAGCGTGGACTCCGCCCCCGGCAGCGTCACCCAGGTCCGCGCGGCGGCGTTCGAGCTCATCCGCGCCGCCAAATCGCAGGGCTTCGCGCTCATGCTGGTCGGCCATGTCACCAAGGAGGGCAACCTCGCCGGCCCGCGCGTGCTGGAGCACATGGTCGATGTCGTGCTCCATTTCGAAGGCGACCGCGGCCACCAGTTCCGTATCCTGCGCGGTGTGAAAAACCGTTTTGGCGCCACTGATGAGATCGGCGTTTTTGAGATGACCGGCGGCGGCCTCGCCCAGGTGCTCAACCCCTCGGCGCTGTTCCTGGCCGAGCGCCGTGGCAATGTCTCCGGCAGCGCGGTGTTCGCCGGGCTGGAGGGCTCGCGCCCGGTGCTGGTGGAAATCCAGGTGCTGCTCGCGCCCAACCCCGGCGGCTCGCCCCGCCGCTCGGTCATCGGCTGGGATTCGGGGCGGCTGTCGATGCTGCTGGCGGTTCTGGAGTCGCGTTGCGGCCTCAAATTGGCGATGAACGATGTGTATCTCAACGTCGCCGGTGGCCTGCGCGTCACCGAACCGGCGGCGGACATGGCGGTGGCCGCCGCCCTCATCTCCGCCGCCTCCGATGTTCCAACCGACCCCTCCATGGTATTTTTCGGTGAAATCGGCCTCTCCGGCGAATTGCGCCAGGTCGCGCAGGCGGAGCTGCGCCTGAAGGAAGCCGCCAAACTCGGCTTCGCCCAGGCCGCGGCACCCAAGCGCGTGGCGGGCGGGGCGGCGCGCATCGCCATTCCCTCCAGCCTCAAGCTGCTGGAGATCGGGCATCTCACGGATCTTGTTGGCATCGCCACATCAGGGGTAAAACGTGCCGCGCCCAAGACCAAGAACAAGGAGCAGGAATGACCTGGATTGATGCCGCGGCCCTGGTGATCGTGATTCTCTCAGCGGCGTTCTCCATGGTGCGCGGGTTTGTGCGCGAGGCCCTGGGCGTCGCCGCGTGGATCGGCGCCGCCTTCGCGGCGGTCAAATTCTACTCCCTGGTGCAGCCCGAGATGGCCAGCATCCTGCCCAAAAACCTGGTTGTTTACGGCTCCATGGCGCTGGTTTTCCTCGTGGTGCTGATCGTGCTGAGCCTGGTCAGCGCGCTGATCGGCGGGTATGTGCGCGATTCCGCCCTCTCCGGGCTGGACAGCAGCCTCGGCCTGGTGTTCGGCGCGGTGCGCGGCGCGCTCGTTGTCTGCCTGGCCTACATCGCGCTTTCCGTCGGCGTCGCGCCTGAGCAATGGCCCGCCCCGGTCAACAACGCCCGTTTCCTGCCGCTGGCCTTTCAGGGCGCCACGGCGCTGGTCTCCCTGCTGCCCAAGCCATACCAGCCGAAGGTTGACCCGCTGCCCGGAAAACCCGCGCCCAGCGCCGGAACCCTGATGCAGCAGCCGGTCGCGGGCAGCGCGCTGAGCGCGCATTAACAAAGCGGGGGAGAGCAATGCGCATGCTCTTCTCGACATCGGACTGTCACAAGGCTAGTTGAGGCGCGAGCGATTTAGAGTGGGGGTAGAGGCTACCGTGATCGATGATGACAAGCCTCATGAGGAGTGCGGCGTATTTGGTGCTTGGAACGTCACTGATTCAGCGGCGATAACGGCGCTTGGCCTGCATGCGTTGCAGCATCGCGGGCAGGAGGCAACCGGCATCGTCACGCATGATGGCGTGCGCTTCCATTCGCATAAGGGCCTGGGCCTTGTGGGCGACAATTACGGCGACGCGAAAACCATGGCCGGCCTGCCCGGCACGCGCGCCATCGGCCATAACCGCTACGCCACCACGGGGGAGACCGTGCTGCGCAACGTGCAGCCCTTGTTCGCCGAGTTTGAGTTCGGCGGCTTCGCTGTCGGCCATAACGGCAACCTCACCAACGCGCACACCCTGCGCAAGGCGCTCACCCGCCGGGGCTGCCTGTTCCAGTCCACCATGGACTCCGAGGTCTTCGTCCACCTCATCGCCATCAGCCTCTATGCCAGCGTCATCGACCGGCTGATCGACGCCATCAAACAGGTCATCGGCGCCTATTCGCTGGTTGCGCTCACCGATGAACATCTGATCGGCGTGCGCGACCCGCTGGGCGTGCGCCCGCTCATCCTTGGCCGTGTGCACGGCGCGGATGGCAACGCCGGCTGGATTCTCGCCTCCGAGACCTGCGCGCTCGATATTGTCGGCGCTGACTTCATCCGTGATGTCGAGCCCGGCGAAATCGTGCTGATCGACGATACCGGCGTGCGCAGCATCAAGCCCTTCGCGCCGCAGAGCCCGCGCTTCTGCGTGTTCGAATACATCTATTTCGCCCGGCCTGATTCCGTGATGGAGGGCACCTCCGTCTATAACGCCCGCAAGCTCATTGGCGCGCAATTGGCCAAGGAGGCTCCGGCCGAGGCGGATGTCGTCGTCCCCGTGCCGGATTCCGGGGTGCCCGCCGCCATGGGCTTCGCCGAGGCCAGCGGGGTTGCCTTCGAATTGGGCATCATCCGCAACCATTACGTCGGCCGCACCTTCATCGAGCCGACCGACCAGATCCGCCATCTTGGCGTGCGCCTGAAACATTCGGCCAACCGGGCGATCCTGGAGGGCAAGCGCGTGGTGCTGGTGGATGATTCCATCGTGCGCGGCACCACCAGCCAGAAAATCGTCGAGATGGTCCGCGCCGCCGGGGCCGCCGAGGTCCATATGCGCATCGCCGGCCCGCCGACCGCCTATTCCTGCTTCTACGGCATTGATACGCCCGAGCGCGGCAAGCTCCTCGCCGCGCGCAACAGCATCGAGGAGATGGCAAAGCTGATCGGCGTTGACAGCCTGGCCTTCATCTCCATTGACGGCCTCTACCGCGCCCTGGGCAAACCCGGCCGTGACCCCAAAAGCCCCGCCTTCTGCGATGCCTGCTTCACCGGCGACTACCCGATCTCGCTCACTGACCATATCGAGCCGCGCGATGAGCAACTGACACTGCTCGCCGAATTGAGCTGATGGGCAGCATCGCCGCCTATCTCTGGGTTGCCATCGGCGGCGCTCTCGGCAGCGTGGCGCGCTTCGCCCTGGGCAACGCCATGGTCCTGCTCACCGGCCCCGCCTTTCCCTGGGGTACGCTGCTCATCAACATTCTCGGCTCCTTCGTCATCAGCTTTTTCGGCATGCTCACCGGCACCGGTGACCGATTCGTCCTCCCTTACGAGGCGCGGGTTTTCGTTACGGTCGGCATTTGCGGTGGATTCACTACATTCTCATCATTCAGCCTGCAGAGCGTGGACCTCATCCGCGCCGGCCACCCCGGCCGCGCCGGGCTCTATGCCGCCGCCTCCGTGATTCTCTGTCTTGCGGCTGCTGGCCTGGGCTTTTTGTCAGCGGCGGCGCTCAATAACAACGTGGGCCCCGCGCATTCCCTGTAGCCGGACGGCAGACAATCGGTAGGCAGCGCCGCGCCGAAAGAGATTAAATTTCAGACGGAATTTGTGTTATTTAAGCAACAGGAATGTTGCAAAACGAATATACGCCTTCTTTTGACTGGCCGGGTGACCTGATCGGCATGTAGATTGCCATTTCGTTGTGACGAGATGGCGCAAAATCAGGTTTTCCCCTGAATGAGAGACGTTTCGGGCTACGTTTTAGGCATTTAAGCGCAATTACTGC
>JAJZCG010000040.1 GCA_021846225.1 Pseudomonadota bacterium
GGCCCAGACGGTGATGGCCGCGTGCGGGGCGGAGAGAAGCGCGGAGGGTTTGAAGGTTTCCCGGTAGATGTCCAGAGCTTCCTGCGCGCCCTGGCCGTCGGTGAAGAAATAAGCGTAGCAATAGGGCAGGCCGAAATGCGCCGCCAGCTGGGCGCCGTAGTTGGAGCTGCCCAGAATCCACAGCTCCGGAGCGAAGGGGCCGGAGGGTTCGGCGCGCACGCTGCGCAAGGGGTGGGACTCGGGCAGCGGCCCGCCGGAGGCCCAGGCGTATAAATCGCGCACCTGGGCGGGGAAATTCTCCGCCATGCCGCCCGCGTTGGGGTTAAGGGCCATGGCGGTGCGCCCGTCGGTGCCCGGCGCGCGGCCTACCCCCATGTCGATCCGCCCCGGCGCGATGGCCTCCAGCACGCGGAACTGCTCGGCCACCTTGAACGCCGAATAATGCGGCAGCATGATGCCGGCACTGCCCACCCTGATGCGCGAAGTGGTGGCGGCGATGGCGGCCATGAGGATTTCCGGCGCGCTGCCGGCCACGGCCTCGGAATTGTGGTGCTCGGAGAGCCAGTAGCGATGGTAGCCGTATTCCTCGCAGGCGCGCGCCAGCTCCAGGCTCTCGCGGATGGCCGCGTCGGGTGAGGCGCCGCTGCGGTTGGGCGATTGGTCGAGGACGGAGAGCTTCATGCGCCAAATACCTTGGTGAAATTTTTGAGCAGGGCGGCGTCCACCTCGGCCATGGCCGCCTTCACCCCCAGCGCCGCCAGGCTGGTGACGCCGTGTTCGGTGATGCCGCAGGGGATGATGCCGGTGAAATGGGAGAGATCCGGGTTCACGTTCAGCGCCAGCCCGTGCCAGCTCACCCAGCGGCTCACCCGCACGCCGATGGCGCCGATTTTCTCCTCAACGGCGCCGTTGACCACCCAGATGCCGACGCGGCCCTGGCGAGTCTCGCCCTTGATGCCGAAATCCTTCAGCGTCTCGATCACCCAGCGCTCCAGCCCCGCCACATAGCAGCGGATATCGCGCGCGGGGACGGTGCCGTGCGGCTCGTTCAGGTCCAGCATGGCATAAACCACGCGCTGGCCGGGGCCGTGATACGTCCATTGCCCGCCGCGCCCGGCGCTGTAGGTGGGGAAGCGGGCCGGGTCTTTCAGGCCGGACTCGGCGGCGGAGGTGCCCGCCGTGTAGAGCGGGGGATGCTCCACGAACCATAAAAGTTCGCCCTGGGTGCCCTCGCGGATGGCCGCGATGCGCGCGCGCATGAGGGAAATGGCCGTCTCATAGGCGGTGAGACCAGATTCGATTTGCACTGTTGCCGTCAATTTATCCATGGTCTATAGGCTCCGGGCGCCGGGTGTGAGCCGGGCGAGTTCGTGCGATGCGGTCGTGGCGAAATGGTAGACGCGCAAGCTTGAGGTGCTTGTGGGGGAAACCCCTTGGAAGTTCGAGTCTTCTCGACCGCACCATCTTTCTTCTCAACCCCTGAACGGTTATGGCAGACCCGCTGTCTGGCATATTCGGCTGGCGCCTGAAACTGGCTATGCAGGCGAGGGACACGAGGAAAGTGGGGGAACGTCATGGATGATGATTTACGCAAAGCCGCGCTGGAATACCACCGTTGGCCGCGGCCAGGGAAACTGGCGATTACCGCGACGAAGCGGATGGAGACGTCACGCGACCTTGCGCTGGCCTATTCTCCGGGGGTCGCCGCCGCGTGCGACGCCATCGTGGCGGACCCTGACACCTCCTTTGACCTCACCTCGCGCGCCAATCTCGTTGGCGTGATCACCAATGGTACGGCGGTGCTGGGGCTGGGCAACATCGGCGCGCTGGCGGGCAAGCCGGTGATGGAGGGCAAGGCCGTCCTGTTCAAGAAATTCGCCGGTATCGATTCGTTCGACATCGAGGTGAACGAGCAGGACCCGGACAAGTTCATCGAGATCGTCGCGGCGCTGGAGCCGACCTTCGGCGGCATCAACCTTGAGGACATCAAGGCGCCGGAATGCTTCCATATCGAGCAGACCCTGCGCAAGCGCATGAACATTCCGGTGTTCCATGACGATCAGCACGGCACCGCGATCATCGTGGGTGCGGCGGTGCTGAACGCGATCAAGGTACAGGGCAAGAATATCGGGGAGGTGAAGATCGTCACCTCCGGCGCGGGCGCGGCGGCGCTCTCCTGCGTGAATATTTTGCTCTCGCTGGGTGCGAATCCGCAAAACGTGACGATGACGGACAAGGAGGGCGTGATTTATACCGGCCGTCCGAATCTGGACCCGACCCTGGAACACGTCGCGCGGCAGACCGATGCGCGGGTGCTGCATGAGGTGCTGGACGGGGCGGATATTTTCCTCGGCCTCTCGGCGCCGCGCGTGCTGCGCCAGGAGTGGTTGGCCCTGCTGGCGCCCAATCCGTTGATCCTGGCGCTGGCCAATCCGGAGCCGGAGATTCTGCCCGAGCTGGTGATGGCGGCGCGCCCGGATGCGATCATGGCGACGGGGCGTTCGGATTTTCCAAACCAGGTGAACAACGTGCTGTGTTTTCCGTTCATCTTCCGTGGCGCGCTGGATGTGCGGGCAACCGCGATTACCGAGAGCATGAAGCTGGCGGCGGTGGAGGCGATTGCGGAGCTGGCGCGGGTGGAAGCCTCGGAGACGGTGGCGGCGGCCTATGGCGGTGTCGCGCCGACCTTCGGGCCGGAATACATCATTCCAAAACCTTTCGATCCACGCTTGATCCTTCACATCGCCCCCGCCGTGGCCCGCGCCGCGATGGAGGCCGGGGTGGCGCGCAAGCCGATTGAGGATTTCGACGCTTATCAGCATGAGCTGGAGCGTTTCGTGTTCCGCTCCGGGCAGTTGTTGCGACCCGTTATCGAAGTGGCGCGCAAGGCGCATCCGCGCATCGTGTATGCCGAGGGCGAGGATGAGCGCACCCTGCGCGCGGTGCAGACGGTGCTCGACGACAAGCTGGCGCAGCCGGTGCTGGTTGGCCGCGGCATGGTGATTGCGGCCAAAATTGCCAGCCTGGGCCTGCGGATGCGGCCGGGGCGCGATGTCCGCATTGTTGATTTCGAGCAGGACAAAGCGCTGTTCGCGCGCGCGCTGGACGACTACCAGAAGCTTGTTGGCCGGCGTGGCGTGCCGCCTGAATGGGCGGCGCGGCATTTGCGCAAGCGCCAGACGGTGGCTGCCGGCATGCTGCTGGCGCTGGGCGAGGCGGATGCCGCGATCTGCGGTGGCACCGGCGACTGGTGGCGGCAGTTTCAATATGCGCTGCCGATCATCCCGCGTTGCGCCGGGGCGACGCGCGTGTATGCGATGACGGCGCTGATCGTACAGGGCGGCGTGCTGTTTTTCTGCGACACGCATGTGAACATGGACCCGACGGCCGAAGAAGTGGCGGAGATGACGCTGCTGGCCGCGCAGGCGGTGCATCATTTCGGGATCAAGCCGAAAGTGGCGCTGCTCTCGCATTCCAACTTCGGCGGCTCCAACTCGCTCTCCGCCCGCAAGATGCGCTCCGCCCTGGGGTTGATCCGCGCGCAGGACCCGGAGTTGGAAATCGACGGCGAAATGCACGGCGACGCGGCGCTGGTGGAGCAGATCCGCGCGCAGGCGCTGCCCGACTCCACGCTAACCGGCGCCGCCAATCTGGTGATCTTCCCCAATATCGACGCGGCCAACATCTCGTTCAATCTGGTGAAGGCCACCGCCGAGGGCGTTACCGTGGGGCCGATGCTGCTGGGGCTGAACAAGCCGCTGCACATCGCGGTGCCAAGCGTGACCGCGCGCGGCATCGCCAATCTCTCCGCCGTCGCCGCCATGGAAGCGGGGCTCGCGGGCAAGCTGTGAGCGTCTCCGCGCGCTGCCAAGGCGCGCGGAACTCCCCGCAGGATGGATTTACGGTAATATCATAAATATCGAAATTATTGTTGACTCTCCCGCCACGGCCATAAATAATACGCCCAACAAGGCCGGGGCGGGGCATGGCCCGCGCTCCGCAAAAGGGGGTATGATGGCTGTTTTCGCATGGATTTGCCTGCAACCGGCGGCCGGTGGCCGCGTGCCGTGAGCGCCGCCTTCACCGTCACGGTTGAAGGGGTTGGCGAGGCTGCGTGTTACCCTGGAGAGCGCGTGCTGGTGGCGCTGGAACGCGCCCAGGGTTTCGGGCGGCTGAAGGGGCTTTGCCGCAAGCTGCCGGTTGGCTGCCGCCGGGGCGGCTGCGGCGTCTGCCGGGCCAGAATCATTCAAGGCGACTACCGGGCCGACCCGATGAGCCGCGCCCATGTTTCTCAGGCCGATGCGGCGGCGGGGGTGGTCCTTTCCTGTGCGATTTATCCGCTGAGCGATCTCACGTTGCGCTTTGAGGCTGTGGCCGTGCGAACGGCGGAAGGTGCCGCGTGTTCCGGTGAGGCTCTGCCCCCAAATGCCTGAATGGGGGTTTTCTCTGGGTAAAACTACAAAATAAAAAATATCGAAATTTAAGTTGACTCTCGAAAATCAGCCGCGTAGAAGCGCGGCATGGAAAAAACGCTGCCAGAAAGGCGGCTCTATTGAGGATCGGGAATGTTCGCTGATGGATTCTAACTCTTTTTAACCAGGTACGGCGGAGACTGTGCTCAACGCCTGACGGCGCGTTTGCGGCTGCGGCGGCGCGCGCAATATGCGCCGAACCGAACACAATCGCGGCAATGCGCGAATGTTGCCCAATAGTTCAACGATATTTGAAAAACATAAGACAGGGAGCGATGAAATGAAAAAGACGGGATTGAAGGCGCGGACGGCGCTGGGCGTGGTGGCGATGTCCATGGCGGGGTCTTTGTTGATGGCGAGCCAGGCAAAGGCCGTGGAACTGTGGGACCCGTATCTGCGCGGCGTGTTTGAAGGCGAGCCGGCCGGCGCGCTGCCGCCCCCTGGCGTTTATGGTGAGTTGGACAATTACTGGACATCCTACGGCAATTACCTGAACAACAATGGCACCAAGGAGCCGGGGCATCTCAGCGCGCTGGTCGAGGTGCCGATCGTGATCTGGGTTCCCGGCATCAAGATTTTGGGCGCTGATTATGCCGCCGCGATCGGCCAGCCGTTTGATTTCACCAGGACCAAATTGTTCGGCCACACCGGCAGCGGCAACTGGGGGACCTACAACACGATTCTGGTGCCGGGGATGCTGTCCTGGTCGTTGCCGGATCATCTTTTCGTACGCACCGGCCTCACGATTCTGCTCAACGATGCCAGTTCGACCATGGGCAATGTGTACAAAGACACGCTCACCAACGGCGGCGCGCCCTCGGGCAATGCCTACACCACCCTCCAGCCGGACCTTGGCGTGAGCTGGCTCTACAACGGCTGGAACCTGAGCGTGGGCACGCATTACGCCCTTCCTGTCAGCGGCACCAAATCAGCCGGCATCAGCTACCGCACAGCGCCGCAGTTTTCGGCGGATTATACCATCACAAAAACGATCGGCGCGTGGACGGCGGGCCTCGGCGGGGCGCAGGAGAATCAGTTCAGCCGCGATACGTTCAGCGTGAATGGCATATCCTTGCCGGGCAGGCTGACCAATAATTACAGCATTGGTCCTATCGTGGGCTACCAATTCGCCAACGGGGTTGGGGTTAGCGCCTACTGGAACCATTCTTTCGCCACCAAGAGCGATGTCGCGGGGGATTTCTTCAACCTGCGTCTCTTTACCGCGTTCTGAGACATTAAAGATTTTTTCAGGATGATTATGCTTCAACGGGGCCTGTAGCGGCCTCGTTGAAAAATTTTTGGCTAGGGAAGGGGTTTTTGAGAAGTGGATGACATCAACCACGTCAGCGCCCCCGGCCATTCCTTGCGGCGGGACTGGTCCGTCTCCGCCATCACGGCTGGTTTTCTTGCCGTGCTGATCTCATACTCCGGCCCGCTGGTGATTTTTTTCCAGGCCGCCAAGGTGGCGGGCCTGCCCAATGAGATGATCGCCTCCTGGGTCTGGGCGATTTCGGTGGGGGCGGGGGTTTCGGGAATTCTGTTGAGCTGGCGGTTGAAAATTCCGGTTGTCACCGCGTGGTCCGCGCCTGGAACGGTGCTGCTGGTCACGCTCTTTCCCGCGTTATCATTGCATGCGGCTGTTGGCGCCTATCTCACCGCCGCGCTGGTTTTGTTTTTTATCGGCATTTCCGGCAGTTTTGATTCGATCACGCGCCACATCCCGCGCGGCATCGCGTGCGGCATGCTGGCGGGCATTCTGTTCCAGTTCGGCGCCAACGCGTTCCGTTCCATAAGTTCCATGCCCAGCCTCGCATTATCCATGCTGGCGGCATACATTATTTTCAAGCAGCTGGTGCCGCGCTATGCCATTGTGCTGGTGCTGCTCTTCGGCGCGGTGCTGGCGGTGCTGCTGGGCCAGACGCATCTGGGCGAGGTGAGCCTGCGCATCGCCCGCCCGGTGTTCATCCGCCCGGAATGGACGCTGGGCTCCACGCTCAGCCTCGCCATACCTCTGGTGATGGTCAGCCTCACCGGCCAGCACCTCCCGGGCATGACGGTGCTGCGCGTCTCGGGCTACCAGACCCCGGCGCGGCCCATCATCGCGCTCACCAGCCTGGCCTCGTTCGCGGTGGCCTGTTTTGGCGGCATCACCATCGTCACCGCAGCCATCACCGCGGCCTTGTGCACGGGGCGGGACGCACATGAAGACCCGTCCCGCCGCTATGTCGCGGGCATCGCCAACGGCGTGTTTTATCTGGCGGGGGGCTTGTTCGCCGGGTCCATTGTGCTTTTGTTCAATGCCCTGCCTCGGGAATTCATCGCCGTGCTGGCCGGGCTCGCGCTCATCGGCGCGATCAGCTCCAACGTGCTGGGCACGGTGCTGGAGGAGGAGCACCGCGAAGCCTCGATGATCACCTTTCTCGCCACCGCCTCGGGCATGAGCTTCCTTGGCCTCGGCTCGGCGTTCTGGGGGGTTGTCATCGGCTCGCTGGCCTATCTGGTGCTCAACAAGCCCTACCGCGCAGCGCCGGGAAAGCCGGCACGCCAGGCGGCGAGCTGACCCATACCTTTTAAGTATAATCTTACATGATATTGGTCTTGGACAAGAAAATTTCGAGATTTTAAATCCGCAGTCAAGATGCGCTCGCCAGCACGGCGGTCCGGTTTCGAAGAAAAAGCAGCAAGAGGAGATGCCCCATGTTAGACGGCCTTCAGCATACACTCGACAACGCCTTGCAGGATGATCCCAGTACCGGACATTTCCGTTCCCTGCGTGATGTGTTCACCGATAAAGACATATTCGAACTCGAGATGCGCCACATCTTCGAGGGCAACTGGATTTATCTGGCGCATGAGAGCCAGCTTCCCAACAACAACGATTATTTCACGGCTTATATCGGCCGCCAGCCGGTTGTCATCGCGCGCAACCGCACCGGCGAGCTGAACGCCTTCATCAACGCCTGCAGCCATCGCGGCGCCCAGCTGTGCCGCCACAAGCGCGGCAACCAGGGCACCTATACCTGCCCGTTCCATGGCTGGACCTTTAATAACTCCGGCAAGCTGCTCAAGGTGAAAGACCCCGAGGGGGCGAATTATCCTGACCAATTCAACAAGGATGGCTCGCACAACCTCACCAAAATCGCGCGGTTCGAGAATTATCGCGGCTTTCTGTTCGGCAGCGTGAATGCCGATGTGAAACCGCTTGCGCAACATCTCGGCGAGGCCGCGAAGATCATCGACATGATCGTCGATCAGTCACCCGAGGGGCTGGAGGTGCTCACCGGCGCATCCACCTATGTTTATGACGGCAACTGGAAACTGCAGGCGGAAAACGGCGCCGATGGTTATCATGTCACCGCCACGCACTGGAATTATGCGGCCACCACCGGGCGGCGCAAGGAGACCGAGCAGGGCGATACCATCCGCGCCATGTCAGCCGGGGGTTGGGCAAAAACCGGCGGCGGCTCTTATTCCTTTGAGCATGGCCATCTGCTGCTGTGGACCAATTGGGCGAACCCGGAGGACCGGCCGAACTGGCACCGCCGCGAGGAGCTGGCCGCCAAGCATGGCCAGGCCATGGCCGATTGGATGGTCCGCCGTTCGCGCAACCTGTGCCTGTACCCGAATGTTTATTTGATGGACCAGTTCAGCTCGCAAATCCGCGTGCTGCGCCCGCTTGCGGTGGATAAGACCGAGGTGACGATCTACTGCATCGCGCCGAAGGGCGAGGATGCGCAGGCGCGCGCCCATCGCATCCGCCAGTATGAGGATTTCTTCAACGCCAGCGGTATGGCGACGCCCGACGATCTGGAGGAATTCCGCTCCTGCCAGCAGGGCTACCAGGGCCATGCCGCCCAGTGGAACGATATTTCCCGCGGCGCCAAGCACTGGATTCACGGGCCGGATGAAGCCGCAGGCGAGATCGGGCTGAAGCCGCTGATGAGCGGTGTGCGCACCGAGGATGAGGGGCTCTACGTCACCCAGCATCACTACTGGGTGGAGACCATGCAGCGCAGCCTGCGCGCCGAGCGCGCGCAGCCGGCCAATTCCAGCGCGGGGGAGTAAGCGGCAATGATGACGATTGAGCAGGCGCAAGCCTTTTTATACACCGAAGCGCGCTACCTGGACGAAAAGGACTGGGACAGCTGGCTCGCCCTCTACGCCGCGGAGGCTGAATTCTGGATGCCAGCCTGGAGCGAGGACGACCAGATCACCACCGATCCGCAGACGCAGATTTCGTTGATCTATTACGCCAACCGGGGCGGGCTGGAGGACCGGATTTTCCGTATCCGCACCGAGCGCTCCAGCGCCACGATGCCCGAGCCGCGCACCTCGCATAACATCAGCAATGTGGAAATCATCGCGCAAGGCGGGGATGAAGTGAAGTTGCGCTTCAACTGGTACACGCTGAGCCATCGTTACAAGGCGACGGACACCTATTTCGGCACCTCGTTCTATACGCTGGATACCGCGGGCGCCGCGCCGGTGATCAAGGCGAAGAAGGTCGTGCTGAAGAACGACTATATCCGCCACGTCATCGATATTTATCACATATAGCCAGGCGATTCGGTCATGTCATTCAAGGTTGCGCTTAACTTCGAGGACGGTGTCACCCGTTTCATCACCTGCCCGGCCACTGATACGGTGGCCGATGCCTCCTACCGCGCGGGCATCAACATTCCGCTGGATTGCCGCGACGGCGCTTGCGGCACCTGCAAGTCCTTCTGTGAATCCGGCACTTATGAAGGGGGGTCCTACATCGAGGACGCGCTGAGCGATGAGGAGGCCGCGCAGGGCTTTGTGTTGACCTGCCAGATGAAGCCGCGCTCCGATCTCGTGCTGCGCATCCTCGCCCCCGCCTCGGCCTGCAAAACCGGCGTGAGCAAGCAGGAGGCGGAGATTGAATCCGTGACCAAACTCTCTCCCACGACGGTCAGCTTCTCATTGCGGCTGGCCGCGCCGGTTCATTTTCTCAGCGGGCAGTATGTGAACATCGAGGTGCCGGGCAGCGGGCAGACCCGCGCCTACTCCTTCAGCTCCGCGCCCGGCGCGCCGAGAGCTGAATTTTTGATCCGCAACATCCCCGGCGGGCTGATGAGCAGCTTCATCACGCAGCAGGCGGCGCCGGGAACCAAGGTCAGCTTCACCGGCCCGGTGGGGAGTTTCTTTCTGCGCGAGGTGAAGCGCCCGGTGCTGCTGCTGGCCGGCGGCACGGGGCTGGCGCCGCTGCTCTCCATGCTCGGGGCGATGCTGGCCGAGCCGCCCGCCCATCCGGTGCATCTGGTCTACGGGGTGACAAATGACGAAGATCTGGTCGAGGTCGAACGGATCGAGGCATTTGCGGCCAAATTGCCGAATTTCACATGGTCGGCCTGCGTCGCCAGCGAGTCCGCCGCCTATCCGCATAAGGGCTACGTCACCCGCTACATCCAGCCCGCGCATCTCAACGGCGGCGATGTCGATGTGTATCTGTGCGGCCCGCCGCCAATGGTGGAGGCGGTGCGCAGATATTTCACCGAAGGCGGCATCACTCCGGCGAGCTTCCATTACGAGAAATTCGCCCCCAGCGTGGCGCACGGCGTGGCGGCATGAGCGCGCAACCCGCCTGGCCCGGCCGGTTTGCCGGAAAGGTCGCGGTGGTGACGGGCGCGGCTCAGGGCATCGGCCGTGAGACGGCGCTGCGGCTGGCGCGCGAGGGGGCCAGCCTGGTGCTGGCTGACCGCTCCGAGCTGGTGGAGGAAGTCTGCGCGCAAGCCGTGGCCGGTGGCGCGCAAGCGGTGGCCGTGCGGGCGGATCTGGAGAGCTACGAGGGCGCCGAAGCGGTGATGGCGCGCGCGCGCGCGGCCTTTGGCGGCATCGGCATTCTCATCAACAACATCGGCGGCACCATCTGGACCCGGCCCTACGCCGAATACCAGCCGGCGCAGATCGAGGCGGAAATCCGCCGCTCGCTGTTCCCCACGCTTTGGGGCTGCCACGCTGCCCTGCCGCTGCTGCTGGAGGGTGGGGGCGGCTGCATCGTCAATGTCTCCTCGGTGGCCACGCGCGGGCTAAACCGTGTGCCCTACGCCGCCGCCAAGGGCGGGGTGAACGCCATGACCGCCTGCCTGGCCTGGGAATATGCCGGACAGGGCATAAGGGTGAACGCCGTCGCCCCCGGCGGCACCGATGCGCCGCCGCGCCGTATTCCGCGCAGCGCCGGTGCGCCGCCCGTGCCGCCCTCGGCGCAGGAGCAGGCATGGTATCAGACGATCGTGGAGCAGACCGTGCAATCCAGCCTGATGAAGCGTTACGGCACGCTGGATGAGCAGGTCGCGGCCATCCTGTTTCTGGCCTCCGATGAAGCCTCCTACATCACGGGCGTCACGCTGCCGGTGGCGGGCGGGGATCTGGGTTAACCCAACCCCTTTGGCGCGGGTTGGCCCCAGGCCGCATACGCCTCGATGATCACCCGGCTCATGAGGGCGAGCAGCGGTGAATGGTCGCCGATCCGCCGGCTCATGATAATAGGTGAGGAGATGCCCGGCTCGGCCAGCTCGCGGTAGACGATGTCGTCGCGCCGCAGCCGCTGCACCGAGGCCGGCACAATGGCCACCCCGACCTCGGCGGCCACCAGCCCGACCGCCGATTGCAGCTCGCGCGCCTCATGCACCACGTTGGGCTCCAACCCGCGGTCGCGGAACAGCGAGATCACCTGATCCGCATAGCTCGGCCGCGGCTCGCGCGGATAGATGATCAGCGGCTCTCCGGCGAGGCTGGTGATGCTGAGCTTGCCCTCGTGCGCCAGCAGGTGGTGCGCGCGCGGCAAGGCCACCACCAGCGGCTCCTCGCGCAGCACATCGCGCCGCAGGGCCGGATCGTCGAAGCGTATGCGCCCGAAGCCGACATCGATCCGGTTTTCCTTCAGCGCCGCGATCTGCTCGAGGCTGACCATCTCCACCAGGTTCAGCTCCACCTCGGGCGCTGCCGCGCGGAAGCGGCGGATGAGATCAGGCAAAGCCGCATAAATGGTGGAGGCGGCAAAGCCGATGACAAAGCGCGGCCGCCCGGATTGCTTGAGCCGCCGCATCATCACCTTCATGCCCTCGATGCGCTCGAGCACCTGCACCGCCTGTTCCAGAAACAGCCTGCCGGCATCGGTGGTGCGCAGCGGGCGGCTTTCGCGGTCGAGCAGAACGAGGCCAAGCTCTTCTTCCAGCTGCTGAATCTGCCGGCTGAGCGGTGGCTGCGCCACATGCAGCCGCTCCGCCTCGCGGGTGAATACCCGCCCCTGGGGTTTTTATGAAGGGCTCATCAATGGCGCCCGCTTTCAGGTGAAGCGGATTGTTGTACTGCCGGGGGAACGATTGTCGTTGCAGAAACATTTCCACCGTTGCGAGCATTGGGTGGTGGTGGAGGGTACGGCGCTGGTGACGCGCGATGAGAGCACCCTCATGCTCGGCGAGAATGAGAGCATCTATCTGCCCGCCGGATGCGTCCACCGGCTGGAGAATCCAGGGCGGATCGTGCTCACCATCATTGAGGTGCAGGCTGGCGCCTATCTGGGCGAGGACGACATTGTGCGTCTGGAGGATAATTATGGCCGTGTTTAGAAGGAGTGTGCACATGAGTGGACTGATGGACCGCGCTTTTGGCTCTGAAGCGGATGCGGCCGAGGTGAAGGACAGCACGGCACTGCTGGAGCAACAGGCCGTTATGTATCAGGCCATGCTGGCTGAGCACGAGGCCACGATACGCGAGACGCAGGCCGTCGTGCGGGCGCGCGAAGCCACGGTGCGCGAGCGTGAAGCCGTGGTGCGCGAGCGCGAGGCGGAAATCAGCGCGCTGCGGGCCGGGCGGGATGCGCCAGGCCGCATAACGCCACCGTCCGGCGGCGATCTGGGGGATTGTATCCGCGCGGTCCTGCCGCAGCTGGACGGCTGGTGCACCTTGCGCAAGGCGCTGTGGCTGGCTGAACTCGTCTCGAACATGAGCGGCACACGCATTGGCGAAATTGGCGTGTATGGCGGTAAATCCCTGATCCCGATGGCGCTGGCGGCGCGCAACCGGCCCGGCGCGATGGTTTATGCCATCGAACCCTGGAGCAACAGCGTGGCGGTTGAACAGGCGACCAGCGCGGAGAACGACCAGTGGTGGCGCGAGGTTGATTTATACAGGATCAAGCTCGGATTTGTCTCCGCGATCATGGATTGCGGCCTTACCGGGATGGTGAAGCTTATCGAGCTACCTTCGGATGAAGCGAGACGTGCCTTTCATGCGATGCAGGGGTATCGCTTCGATCTTTTGCATGTCGATGGCTCGCACGCGGAAGGCCAGGCCCTCGCGGACGTTAAGAACTGGCTGCCTCTGGTGGCACCCGGCGGCATTCTGGTGCTTGACGATATCGGCTGGGACTCGGTGATGAAAGCGCGTGATTATCTGCGTGAAAACTGTGATGTCATCAGCGAAATCGTTGAAGAAAACGATGTTTCCTACGGCGCGTATCGCACGCGGCCGGTGCCGGCGTTGGCTGCGCAACCGGAAGCTTGGGCGGCGGCGTTGAGTGAAGTTCTGGCCTGAAGAAACGTATCGCCTGAACACGACGAAAGGAAACGCCCGATGCCCGCAGAGCGACAAGCAGACCGCCGCCCCCGCATAGCGATTGTGAGCACTTATGATGAGCTTTGCGGCATCGCCGGATATACCAGGGCCATTGAAAAACAGCTGGCTCCATATGTGGATTTACAGATTTTTGATCTGGACCAGTATCTGCTCAAAAGCACCCACCGCCGGGTGCGCAGGCTGGCTGACCAGCATATATTGAAGATAGCGCGCGCGCTGCGCGGATATGACAGCGTGAACATCCAGCTGGAACACGGCACTCTGGGGCGCACCAGCCATGATATTATCCGCCGCTTCCGCATCCTGGCGAATGCCGCGCCGGCACTTTCCGTCACCATGCACACGGTGCTGATCGGCGATGATCTACCCTATGAGCTGATGGGCAGGCTGCTGCGCAAAGGCAAGATCCCCGCTATGTTCCAGGCTATCGGCGCATCGCTGAAAAGCCGCGTGCTGAGCCATAGCATTCACGGCCATCTGCGCCGCCTGCAATCGCGCAAGCCGGTTTCAATCATCGTGCATGCCAAGCGCGATATGCGCATGATGCGCGATATATTCCGATTAAATAACGTGTTCCACCACCCGCTCTCCTTCATTGCCCATGCCGAGGCATGGGGCCTGCGCCAGCGCACCCGGCGTAATGATTTTCCGTTGATCGAGTCCTTGCCGGCCGACGTAAAATTGGTCGGCACGTTTGGCTTTCTCTCCTCGTACAAAGGCTTCGAGACGGCGATCCGGGCGTTGAATTTTTTGCCGGATAATTATCATCTGCTGATTTTTGGCGGCGTGCATCCGCAGGGCATCAAGCGCGAACAGGCGATCGACCCCTATATCGCAAAACTCCTGCAAGCGGCGCGGATCGGCCAGACGCCGCTGGACCATTTGCGCGAGAGCGGCCTTGCGTTTTCGCCGGCCGGGGATGTGACTCGGCTGATCGCCGAGCACCCGGAGACATTGCGCGCGCGGGTTCATTTCATGGGTGCTTTGTCCGATTCCGAGTTCGCTGCCGCCATGGCGCTGTGCGACGCGGCGGTGTTCCCTTATATAGAGGTTGGGCAGTCCAGCTCGGGGCCGATTTCCATCGCCCTTGAAATGGGCACGCGTGTTATTGCCTCGCGCACCGCCGCCTTCCGGGCTTACGCGCGTTATCACCCGGAGCTGATCGAGTTTTTTGACATCGGCAATTACGCGGAGCTCGCCGGGCGAATCGCCGCGCGCGGCCGGGTGAGCGGGCGCATTCCCGAGCTGGTGTACAACACTGAAACCAACGCGCGGCTTTATCTGGAGGCCAACGGCTGCATGGCGGCGTATGCGCCGGGCCAGGAAGTCTCGCTTCAGGAAGCCGCGGAATGAACGGCGCGCGTTCCACCCGCCGCGCCTGCCTGCGGCTGCTGGCGCTGGGCGGCAGCGCCCTGCTGGCCGGTTGCGCCGCGCTCCCGGAGGCGGGGCCATCCACCGGCGCGGTCATTAACAGCGGCACGGCGGCCAAAACGCCCGCGGGAGACGCTGGCTACAATTTTGTGACCCTCACCGAGGATGCGGCGCGTGGCCTCAATCAGGCATCGGGCGATGACGGCATGGCCGCCGCCGTTCGCGCCTTCGCGGCCTTGCCGCCCGCCGCGCCGCTGGGGCGCATCGGCATCGGCGATCTTTTAGAGGTCACCCTCTGGGAGCCCAACCCGGCGGGCACCACGCTGCTATCGCCGCCGGGGATGAATGTCTCGCTGCGGGTTGATCCCTCGGGCATGGTGGAGCTGCCTTATGCCGGTACGCTGTCGGTCGCCGGGCGTACGCCGCTTTCGGTGGAGCGCACCATCATGGCCGTGCTGGCAGGGCAGGGGCATAACATCCAGGCTGCGGTGCTGGACGCGCAGGCCGTCTCCGGCACGGCCATCGTGCAGGGGGAGGCAACCCGCCCTGGCGCTTATCCGCTTACGGCCGGCGCGCAAAGCCTGCTGGATCTCATCGCCCTGGCGGGCGGTTCGCGCCTGGCGGATTACGAAACCATTGTGCGGATAAGCCGTGGCGGCGGGCAGGCGCAGGCGGCGCTGAGCGACATCACCGGCAACCCGGCGCTGGACATTGCAATCGCCCCCGGCGATGCCGTGCTGCTGCTGCCCCGCCGCCTGGAATTCTATGCTTTTGGCGCGGTGAACCACCCCGGCCTGTTCCCCTATGATTCCCCTGACATCACCCTGGTGCAGGCGCTGGCTGACATCTACGGCCTGCAGGATAATCTGGCCGCCCCGCGCGGCGTGTTTATCTACCGCCGCCAGCCCGGCGCGGTGCAAACCGTCTATCAGCTCAACCTCAGCCAGGCGGAGGGCTTCTTCATCGCCGATCTCTTCGTGGTGCGCCCTGGCGATGTCATCTATGTCAGCGATGCGCCGGTGGCTGATGTCTCCAAGGTGCTGCAGACCATTTCCGGGATCAGCGGCGTCGCGGGCATCCCTCGTAACTTCGGCGCCGGGTATTGATGGAGGAGGGGCCATTCGCTGCCGAGATGGAGGCCGTGCGGCGCGACCGGCGGAACCTTCCCGCCCTGCGCGCACAGGCGGAGCTTATCTTCGCGGGCGGCCAGCAGGAGGAAGCCGTTGCCTTGTTGCGCGCCGCTGATGCCCTGGCGCCCGATGATTTCTTCATTCTGCGGATTTTAAGCGGATTTTTGGCAGGCATGGGGCAAATGGAGGAGGCCGCGCAGCTTGCCGCCCGTGCCGTGGGGCTCGTGCCGGAGGCGGGGGAGGCGCGGTTGCATTTAGCCTCGCTGCATCTGGCGCGGCAGCAATACACAGCGGCGGTTCCCCACCTCATCGCCCATATCAGCCAGGGGCAGGCCACGGCGGCGGGCTGGCACATGCTCGCCGTGGCGATGTCTGGTTCAGCTCAGCCAAACAAGGCTATCGAGGCGATCTCCCACGCCGTGGAACTCGAGCCCGGCAACATTGATTACAGGCTGCATCTCGCCTCGCTGCTTACCGCGCGCGCGCGGTACGGCGATGCGCTGGCCGAGCTTGCCGCCGCCGCCGCCCTGGCCCCGCATGATGCCCGCATCGCGCGCGCTGCCAGTGGCAATCATGAGGTGCTGGGCGATCTCGCCGCCGCGTATCAGGAGGCTGAGCGCGCCCGCGCTCTGGCGCCCGGCGATGGGGAAATCGAGCGCCATTACAGTCATCTCGCTAAGCAGATCGGCTTCACCCTCCCGGCCGTGGATACCGCACTGGCGCAAACGCTCGCGGGTTGGAGCCAGGTTCGGGTCCGCAAACAGCTGCGCGCGCGCCCGCGCAGCTGGCGCCAGCTTCTGGCCACGCGCGGGCGCATCATCTACGCGCTGGTGCTGCGCGATATGCGCACGCGCTACAGCCGCGCGCATCTTGGCTATCTCTGGGCCATTTTCGAACCCATTTCGCATCTGTTGACCTTGGGGGTGATGTTCGCGCTCATCAACCAGGGGCCGCCGCCCGTCGGCGCCAGCCTGTTTGAATATTACTGCACGGGGTTGCTGCCGTATCTGATGTTCTCGCACATCGCCAACGAGGTGATGAGCGCGCGTGCCGCCGGCGGCGCTGTGCTCATGCTGCCCAATGTGCGCACCACCGATGTCATCGTTTCAAAAACAGTGCTGAACCTGCTAACCGAGATCGTCGTCGGCATGGTGGTTTTCGCGGCTTTTGGCGCGGCCGGTTATCGTGCGCTTCCGGCGCATCTGTTCACCTGTGCGGGGGCAATCCTGTTGCTCGCCGGCCTCGCCATGGGCATCGGCGCAATCAACATGGTGATTCAGAATTTTTTCCACTCCTGGGAGACGATTTTTGCCTCCATTGTGCGTCTGCTGTATTTTTCATCGGGGATTTATTACTCTCCGATCTCCATGCCAGATTATGCGCGCGGCTTTCTGGAATGGAATCCGATCCTGCAGGGCGTTGAAATTTTCCGCTCCGGCTTCTACCCGCAATATCATCCCTTTTGGATTGACGCGCCCTATCTGACCGCCTGGGTGCTGGTCAGCCTGCTGCTCGGTCTGGGCCTGGAGCAGGTGTTGCGTAAACGCTTGAGACCGTTGTTGTGATCACGCTGCGCAACGCCCGGAAAATTCACAAAACCGGCCATGAGCGGCGGGTCATCCTCGATGATGTGACGATAACCCTCCCGGCTGGGCGCAGCATCGGCATTTTCGGCGCCAACGGTGCTGGAAAATCCACGCTGGTGCGGCTCATCGCGGGGGTGGAGCGGCTGGACAAAGGTTCGATCCAGCGCGCGGGCAGTGTCAGCTTCCCGCTCGGCTTTGGCGGCACGTTCCATCCGCATCTCAGCGGGCGGGAAAACATCCGCTTTCTGGCGCGGATTTATGATACGCCGGAGGCCGCGGCACTGGACTATGTGGAGCGTTTCGCGGAGCTTGGCGGCTATTTCCGCTTGCCGGTGGGCACCTATTCCTCGGGCATGATGGCGCGCCTCGCCTTTGGCGCCTGCCTCGCCATCACCTTCGACCTTTACCTGATAGACGAGGTGACCGCCGTGGGCGATGCGCGATTCCGCCGCAAATGCCTGGAAGCTTTCGAGGAGCGGGCCTCCGTGTCGGACGTGCTGATCGTCTCGCATGACGAAGGCACGATCCGCGCCTGGTGCGACATGGGAGCCGTGCTCCACCAGGGGCGGCTAGAACTCTTCGATGATTTGAACGCCGCGATCGAGCGGCACCGGCAATATCAGCTTGGCGGCGGCACCGGCAATGAGCGGCAAGGAGAGAGTTATGGACGCTGAAGATATGATCGGTCTCGCCGGAAGGGAACGGTTGCGGGAGAGTTTCCCCCTGGGGCACGCGCGCCCTGCGGGCGGTGCTGTCCGCGCGCGTTCGTTGCGCCAGCGCCTGCGCGTGCATATGCGGGCCATTTCCTTCCTGGCGTGTGTCGTGCTGCCAGGCATCGCCGCCGCGGGTTATGAGTACGGTTGCGCCACCGGCCAGTATGTCAGCGAGTTCAAGCTGCTGGTCCGTCAGCAGGCACCGGAGACAAGCGGCCCCAACTCCATCATCTCCGCACTGGGCGGCGGCAACCCGATGCTGGCGATGATCGAGGATTCCGAGGTTGTGCAACAATACATCGGCAGCCACCAAATTCTGGCCGATCTGCCGCCCGGCCTCTCGCTGGATCGCATTTTCGCAAACCCCCGCGCCGATTGGCTCAGCCGCCTCACACCCGGCCTGCCGCCCGAGAAAAAATTGCTCTACTGGCGGAAAATGGTGCACCCGTATTTTGATCTCAGCTCAGGGGTCATCACCGTTCAGGTCCGTGCTTTCAGCCCGCGTGACGCGCTCACGCTGGCCAATGCGGTGCTCTCCAGCTCGGAGGCGCTGGTTAACCAGATGTCTCTGCAGGCACGGGAGAATTCGCTGGCCTACGCGCGCCAAACGGCTGATGCGGCACAGGCCCGTTTGCTGGCCGACGGGGCAAACCTCGCCAGCTACCGCAATCGCTACAGCGTGCTGTTCCCCGAGTTGACCGCCGCCTCAACCTCCTCGGTGGATGAAGGTCTGAGCAGCCGCCTCGCGCAAGATCAGGCAACCCTGGCATCGCTCCTCAGCCTCGGCCAGACGGGCGCCTCACCCCAGGTGCAGACCCTGCGCGCCCGCATCGCGGCGACGCAGGCGGAGATCAACCATGTGGGGGCGGCGCTGGCCAGTACCGGCGGCGGCAAGCAAACGCTGGCGAGTGTGCTGAGCGGCTACAACACGCTGGTGGAGACCGAAAAACTTGATGAGGAGCTCTACACCAGCGATCTGCTGAACCTGCAGAATGCGCGCAATAGCGCAGCGCAGAAGGCGATTTATCTGGAAACCTTCGTGCAGCCCAATTTGCCGGTCGCCTCCACTTATCCGGTGCGCTGGCTGACCACGGCGGAGACCGTGCTGGCCGGTTTCATCGCCTGGGTGCTGCTCACGCTGGTTGCCAACATCGTCCGCGACCAGATGGACTGACGCGCCGGGCGGCGCGGCTCCACGCGGGCGGCAAAATCCAGCACCGCCGCTATGTGCTCGCTCCAGGCTGGCGCCCGCCAATTTGCCAGCCGGGCCTGTTGGGCAACCCGGATCTCACTTGCCGGGTTGGCGTAATCCAGGATCATCCGCATCCAGGCGGCGCCGTCCAGCGGGTCCAGAAACTCGGGCACGCCCTTGCCGATTTCCCGGTGTGCCGGGATATCGCTGCAGATCACCGGCACACCCATGGCGAGCGCCTCCACAACCGGCAGGCCATAGCCTTCCGCGAAGGAGGGCATCAGCAGGGCCTGCGCGCCGCCCACGATACCGGCCAGCTCACCATCGCTCACCATGCCGTGCTCATGCACATGGCCGGCAATGTCGCTGCAGCGCTCCAGAATATCGACTACCTGTTCGTTCTCCCAGCCGCGCCGGCCGATGATATGCAGATCCGGCGCGGCGATACCGTATTCGCGCACCAGGCGGCGCCAGATGTGCAGCAGGAGCAGATGGTTCTTGCGTGGTTCAATGGTCCCGACCATCACAAAATAGGGTGAAGCCGGCGCCGCCGCCGGGGGCGCCATGAGCGCGCCGGCTCCCAGAGGAATGGTGGCGACCGGCAGCCGCGGGATATGCCGGCGCAAGGCCTGGGTGGTTGATTCCGAATTGGAGATTATGCCGTCCGCATGGGCGGCGATGGTTTTTAGCCGCGAGCGGTGATGCTCAATCCACGCAGGGGGCACATATTCGGGCAGTTCAAGGGGGATCAGGTCGTGTACCAGAGGAATGAACAGCGCGCCGGTGCGGGCGGTCATCTGGCCGACGCGGTCAACCAGATGCAGCGGATGGTTCGAGACATTAATATATGTCGGCCGCGCGCCGCCACGGTAGCGGGGCAGGGCGGGCGCGGTGAAGATACTGCACAGCAGGCCGCGCAACGAACGGCGGCTCACTCCGGCCACGTCCCCAGCGCGCCAGGCGGGAGCGATATCGCGCACCAGAGCGCACGCGCGGGCCTGCGGCATCGCCCGGAAACTTCCGCGCCAATAGTCGTATGCGACAAACCTTGCCTGGTTGGGCGCGGCTCTTAGAAGTTCCTCCGCATAGGCAATCTCCACCCGGTCGATGCCGGTGATCTTGCCCCGGAAAACACGGTACAGAAGCCTGGAGATGTCGAGCCAGATTTCACCCTCTGGGATGCGCGGGTTGCCATATTCCGGTCTGGTCATTGCTATCTCTTTGCTCTGTGTCTTGGCTGGCATACCCCGCGATTATGGTTCCTGAGAGATTAACATTTATTGAAGTAATCCAGTATACAGGAGAAGAAAAACCGTTTTATTAACGGATCGTCTCTTATGCGCCGGACGTGGCGGTTCAGCTTTTTTGGAACCGCCACGCCGCTGCGTCACCGAGAGAATATACGCTTAGATAGACGCAGAACGTTCAAGCTAAATACAGAAAAATTCGTGCTCAAACGTAAAATTGGCGTATTCAGCGATTTGCTGAATGGCCTAATCCGGGTTAGCGCCCTCGACCGTGTTTTCAAGCAGCTTCCCGGTCAGCGCATCCACCCCAACCTCATGCGTGCCGCCGCTTTCGGGTTTGATGTCGAAGGAGTAGCGCAGCCCTGAACCGCCGCCCTCGTTTTCCAGCTCGCTGTCCACGATGCTTCCAGGCTGGGCGGCCAGCGCGATGCTCTGTGCGTCCTGCATGGTCAGCTTGGCGCCTTTGGCCAGGCTCTCCCCATTATAAGCAAAAGCCGGAATCGCGGCGCTTGCGGCTGAAATGCCAAACAGGATGGCGAAATAGGCGTTTGTTTTTTTCACGGCTGAAGTCCTTCAATGATTCTGTAAACGCAGATATTTGCGTCCAAAGAATCTGCGCACCTAGACTTAGCGGACACTTAGCATGATGATTTTGTGTTTTTATTGATTTTTTGCATTTAGTTAACAAATGCTAAATTAAATTTTTGGGTTGTATACCCCGCTGGCGTTGCCGCCCGCTACGGTTATGGAACTGACACAATACCGTGAGGCCGCTTGAAAATTACAAGAATCTGCCTCCTGAATATGCAAATATGCTCGCGAAGTCCGGGGCCGGAAATCGATCGAGTATTGTTTTTTAAGTGAGGGAAAATACAATGATTCGGAGCCGTTTCTGGCGGTATGTTTGGTGCCGTTATGTTTGCGGCCTGCCCTTGTGGCGTGAGCGCCGGGCGGTTACAGCCATCGAATATGCGCTGATCGCGTCCATCATGGCTTTCAGTATCCTGCTTGGGGTCACGCATATCGGTCAATCGCTGCGAGTCATGTTTAGCAACGTGGCGTCCGGCCTTTAGGCGGTTTTCAGGCCTCCGAAGCGGGTTCGAATCGATGATTTTTTGCCCCGCAGATTTTCACGAAACTTTGATGCTTTGCACGAATGTTTGAGTTGATTTAAATAATAAAATTATTCTCAATAAACCATGTATTCAAACGCGGCAATTAACCGAAGGTCAATCAACCTGTTTATTTAATAGATTTTTGTCTCGTTATTTACGCTTATTCCAAAAAACCCTATTGAATAAGTAATCTTTTAGGGGTGTTTTGGTAAAAATTGTAAAACGTGATGACTTGCATCTGAAAAACCGTTAATGGATCAGAAACCTTTGTTTGACAAAATACCCTACATTCCGTGTAGTGGCAGCTGACCCTTATAGGGTTAACGTGGAAGGGAAGGTCTAAATTTTTTTTCACGTTATCATTTTGACCCTAGCTCGTCTTGCCACGGCTTTATCTGAATACCGAAAAGGATGTAATCCATGCTCGTCAATTATGTGCGCACCGCTCTCGCTCTCAAGCTTAACGAACTGAAGTTCGACAAACGCGCCGTCACCGCGATTGAATACGCGCTGATCGCCGCCCTCATCGCCGTCGTCATCATTACCGCCGTCACCAGGCTCGGGACGGGCGTGTCCAGCACCTTCAACAAGGTCGCCTCCGAGCTCTGATCGTTAAAAATTTCATCACTTTTGAATCGGGCAACGGCCGGTGGTTATTCACCGGCCGTTTTGTTGCTTGCCGCAGGGGTTGGCCTGTGGCGGTGTGCAAAAATTACATCAACATTGAGGTAAAATTACCTGAAGTGAAAGAATGTTTGACAAAATGCCCTAAATTCCGTGTATTATGGAACAACTATAATTGATCGGCGCAGCTAGGTAAAACTTGCCCGGCCTGTGTTGATCGTAACGAGTTTGGCGTTTTTCGTGAGTGTTCTGGGAGATGAGGCACTAGAGAAATTTTTAAAGTTTATCGCTTATCTGTTTGAAAGCTTTTTTAAACCAAACGCAATTCATGGGCTGTCCGGCTTAACTGCTTGAATGCTTGTCGAAGGGCGGAGGTATGAAAGTTTTAACCCTTGTTGCTCGTTCATGCGGGTTGCCTGGCAGTGATGCGGCGGTGAAACAAGGTCCGGTAAAAGGAATTTCTTGGGTATGCGGTGTTTTGTAGGAGTGGCATCATGTTAACGGCGGTTCTGTCTTCCGGGGCGGCCCTCCTGCTGGTGTATGCGGCATTGCATGACCTTGCCGCCCGCACCGTTCCCAATTGGCTGCCCCTTGTTTTGCTGGTTTTTGGCCTGTGCGCGCGCCTGGCGGATCATAACCTGCTCAGCGGGTTGGCGGTTGCTGCTGCGGCCTTTTTCGTGCTGTTCATCGTCTGGCTGCTGGGCGCCATGGGCGGCGGGGATGTAAAGCTTTGGGCCGCCACGGTGCTGCTTGTTCCGCCTCTGCTGCAGCCGGAGCTTGCCTTTTTTTTCCATGTTTTCATCTTCGGCGGCATTCTCGCGGTGGTCTATCTGGCGCTTGGTTTCGTTGTCCGCAAGCCGCGGGGCCGCAAGGCTGGCGGTCTGGTTTGGCGGCTGCTGCGCGCGGAGGCCTGGCGGATCAGCCGGCGCGCGCCCCTGCCTTATGCCTGCGCCATTGCCGGCGGCGCCATCGTAACCCTTTTGCCTCTTTCTTTTCAGCGTTAGGTAGAACATGATTTTTCGTCTCGGCGTATTCGGGGTTCTGGTCGCAGCGCTGATCGCGGTCGCACTCTTCGGTTTCTCCATTCTTAAGCAGTCGAAGCAGCAGCAAGTTGTGGCGCCGCCGGCGACTGAGCAAATCCTGGTCGCCTCCGCGCAGTTGCAGGGGGGCAGTCTTTTGCAACCGGCGGACATTACCGCCGGCGCTGTGCCCGCCGGCGCTGTGCCAGCGGGGGCTGAGCAGGATACGCCGCAGAATCTTTCGGCGCTGATCGGCGCGATGATCCGCACCTCTCTCACCCCTGGTTCGCCCATTCTGGATTCGGAAGTCATTCGTCCCGGCGACCACGGCTTCCTTGCCGCGGTGCTTATGCCCGGCATGCGGGCTGTCACCGTCGGTGTGGACAATATCTCCGGCGCGAACGGGCTGATCTGGCCGGGTGATAATGTAGATGTACTGCTCACCCAGACGATCAACGGCGCCCCCAGCGACAAGAGCATCGCCGCCGAGGTTGTGCTCAGTGATGTCCGCGTCATCGCAACGGGAGCCGAGTTGGTAAAAACCGCCGAAAACTCCCCGAATGGCACGCCACCGGCGCAAACCGTCACCCTGGAAGTCACCCAGGATCAGGCCGCCCGTATCCTGGTGGCCACCAATCTGGGCAAGCTCTCGCTCATCGTGCATTCTTCCCAGGCCCGCGCGGGCGCCGTGCAGGTCAACGCGCAAGCGCCGCAGCCTGTCTGGGCGGGAGACGTCTCACCGGCTTTGGCCAACCAGCATCCTTCGGTGCCGCAGATTTCAACCGTCAAGGTATTTCAGGGCACCCCCAACGAACAGGATTACAGCTTCTGATGACCGCCCCATCAAAACGCGGATATTTCCCGCTTGTTCTCGCCGCTGCATTTGGTTGCGTCCC